>JAITRO010000148.1 GCA_031288335.1 Synergistaceae bacterium
GTCTGCCTGTGGAGGGGAAGGCGCTGGTCGCTGTCGCAAGACGGCGACGAAACCGGCCCCTGCGAAGCAGGAAGCCAACAGCAAATTTATTTCTGGGCATATTTACTCAGATTCAAGTAAGTTTGCATAAGTTTGGCAGAACGGCTGAAAATCTCGTGTTTTGCGGTGATATATATGTACACGATAACTGACGGCTTCTTCCTGGTACGATCCCGGTGAACTTCACGGTATCGCTCGTTCAAACCGGCAGCCGCGGACTTGCCGGATTCGAAAAGATCGCCGGCGCCGTTGCGGAGACTGCCGAATTGATCTCGATGCCCGAGTTTTGGGCGGAGTCGCACGATCCGGCAGTCTCACGCACGGCGTTGGAGATTGTCTCGGATTTCTGCGGCGGGCGGGGATTGTTCGCGCTCACGGGAGGAATGCCGTGGGCCGAGGACGGGCATCTGTATGTTCGGACATGGATGGTCGATGACGCGGGGCGTCCGTTCGCTCATTACGACAAGACCCACATCCCGTCGAAGGACGGAGAGAGCGGCATCTACAGCCTCGGGGACGGAGCGCGGATCTTCGACGTCGGCGGGATAACTTGCGCCGCGTTCGCAGGCTACGACCTGTTGTTTCCCGAGTTCTGCCGGATGGCGTCGCTCGCCGGCGCAATAATTTTTTTCGTGTCGGCCGACTGGCCGCGCGAATACACGGCTTTCTGGGAGACGGCGATAAGTTACACGGCGCTGGCAAACCAATGCTTTGTTGTAGCCTGCAACAGGACGGGAAACTCCGCCGCCGTCTCGCCTGATGGAACGATAATCGGGCGGATGAACGGAGAGAGCGGCGTCCTCACTCTGTCGCTGAACATGTCGCGCATATACGAATCCAGGAAAAATTTGCCTCTCGAACGCGACAGGAGGGGTGACATTTACGCTTTGTTCGTGTAAAATATGAATATAATTATCTAAATATCACTTTGCCAACAGGAGGCGTTTAGAATGGGAATGCTGTTTTGGGTTGTTTTTGTTTTTATGTTTTTCGTGCCGCTCACCTTCGCGGCGACTCGCGCTGCCGCGGATGATGGCGGCGCCGCCGATATGGACAAGCTGAGAGATTTTATAAAAGAGTGCGGCATTTACCACCTGGCCACTGTGGAAGACGATCAGCCGCGCGTTCGTCCGTTCGGCACCTTTACGGTATATGATGGCAGTTTTTACATTCAATCCGGGAGGGTGAAAAACGTCTCCAAACAAATATTTGCCAACTCCAAAATCGAACTCAGCGCGTACGACGGCAGGAACAAATGGGTGAGAATTCAGGCTGTCGCCACGGAGGATCCGCGGCGCAAAGTCAAAGAATTCATGCTCGATACATATCCGGACTTGAAGAAAATATACAGCGCGGACGACGACAATACCCTCGTCCTGCGCCTGAGCGATGTGACGGCGAGATTATGCTCTTTCGAGAGCGGGGAGAAAATTATCAAATTCCCGAACATTGCCCGCTGAGCCGACAAATCGTCCCATAACGCTTTGCCGGCTCGGACATCGGTAACATCAGGCGTTTTTGCCGGAGAGAGCCTTGGCTATCGTTGTAAAGATATCCTCTAAAGCGGCGGCGCGCTCACGTTCCGGTGCGCGCGCCAGATAGTTCAGGCGGTTCAGCGAAGGGACGATTTGTTTCAGAAGGGAAAGAGGCAGGCGTTCTTTGTCGTATTCCAGCAGAAGCCCATGAGTTCGCGGGTTGACTTCAGCTTTCAGGACGCCTTCGATATTCAGTAATTCCGCCGTCAGGCGTTCTCTCATGACGGGGTCTTTCAAAAGGGGCGAGCGCAGCCGCACTCGCCCTTCTATAAAACTTTCGATCATAATTGCGCACCGTCTTCATGATTTTGTTTTAAAACCGGTTTAAGGCTGTAGATGCCGGACGCGATCGTCGACATATTGTGAATGAGCGCGGACATCGCAGGCGTGATAATTCCAGTGAGCCCGAGGGCGAGCAGGATGGAATTGGCGCCTATGATCCAGGCGAAGTTGCGGTATATCTTTTCCACCGTTCCCCTGCCGAGCTTGCGCAGATCAATCAGCGCAGACAGGCGGTTTTCCGAAAGCGCCACGTCCGCCGTCTCCCGGGCGATGTCGGCCGCGCCACGCATGGCGATCCCCATGTCCGCAGCGGCCAGAGCCGGCGAGTCGTTGATTCCGTCGCCGACCATAATGACACGTCCTTCGCTTTTGAGTTCTTTGACTATCCTCGCTTTGTCCTCCGGGAGAAGCTCGGCGCGAACCTCGCCGATCCCGGCGCGGCGCGCGACGCTGTCCGCGACACGGGCGTTGTCCCCCGTCAGCATCACGATTCTCGAAATGCCCTCCTGCCGCAGGCGTTTCACCACGCCGCCGGCGTCCTCCCTCAAAGGGTCCTCGATGCACAAGACGCCCGCGAGTTTTTTCCCTGCGGCCAAAAGCAGCACCGAGTATTGAGCCGTCTCGCGGTCGAGAATTTCACGCTGCTCAGCGGTGCAGCAGACGCCCTCGTCTTCCAGGACGAAGTGGGCGCTGCCGATCAGCACCTTTTCGCCTCGGAGCCAAGAAGCGATACCGTGCGCCACAGCGTATTCGACCGTCGAGTGTTCCTCGGCGTGAGAGATGTTTTCCCTTTCGGCCTGCTTGACCACAGCCCGCGCCACCGAGTGGGGGAAATGTTCCTCCAGGCAGGCGGCCGTGCGCAGCACTTCTTCTCTGCCGCGTCCGCCGAACGGGATGATTTTGGCGACGTTCGGAGCGGATACGGTGAGCGTTCCAGTCTTATCGAAGACGACTATGTCGGCAAAGGCCAGCGTTTCGAGGAATTTTCCGCCCTTCACCAGAGCGCCTCTCCTCGCTGCTTCCCGCATCGCGGAGAGAATGACGAGCGGCGTGGAGAGTTTGATCGCGCAGGAGTAATCGACCATGAGAGCCGATGCGGCCCGGGCCGCGTCGCGGGTGCAGAGGTAAATTCCGGCGGCCAGGAGAAAACTGTATGGGACGATGGAGTCCGCCATTTTCTCCGCGCGGCTTTGGATATTGGCCTTGAGTTCCTCCGATTTCTCGATCAGTTCGGCGATTTTGCGGAGACGCGTTTCGCTGTCGAAGGCAGTGACGCGGATCACCAGCTCGCCGGCCTCGACGATGGTTCCGGCGTAAACCGACAGTCCCGCCGTCCGGTGAACCGGCTCCGATTCTCCCGTCATCGACGCCTGATTTACCATCGCGTCTCCCTCAAAAACGACGCCGTCGACCGGAATCACGCTGCCTGAACGGACGACGGCCAAGTCCCCGAGCCGCAGCTCGCGCATGGGAATCCCGATTTCCCGACCGTCCCTGCGAACCCAGAGCATATCTACGTTCAACGCCAGACTGTCGGCCAAACTCTCCCTCGACTTTTTGCGCGTCCAGTTTTCCAGGAGGTCGCCCAGCGCCAAAAGCGTCGTGATGACGGATGCCGTGCTAAAGTCCCGCCGAAGCATCGACGTTCCGACGGCGGCGGCATCGAGGACGGAGATATTGAGGCGCACGTCGCGCAGCAAACTCCGCAGCCCCCGGCCCAAAAGCGGCAGGGAGCGCAGAAATATGAGCGGATATCGCACGGCAGCGGGCAGCAGCGTCCGCACGGTTATCCCGGCAAACATCGAAAAAAGCAAATCCGCCAAGCTCCGTTCATCCGTCTCGGTGAGCGATTCCGCTATCTCGGAGTAAAACGTCTTGTCCAGCCTTCGGGCCGCTTCGATGATCGACGCCTCGGCCCCTTTTTCGTGATAAATCAGCACGCCGCCGGTTCTGTGAGAAACGGCGGCGTCCAGAACGCCCGTCTGGGTTTTAAGTATCTCTCCGACGACGCAAGCTTCGGCCCGCGTGAATGACCCCTTTGGACAGCGAAGGCGCATTCGTCCGGGGAGTTTGTGTTCCAGATAAAAATCCATTCCGTGGTTATTAGATTATTCAGTTGTTTTGTTCGTTGGCGTTCTTCGCCTCGGCAATGACGTCGTCGATGGTCTCTTTGGTTCTCTCGGCAATCCCCGCCACGCATTCCTTGAGCTGTAATCCCTTGCTCACGACCGCGACGGCGGCTTTTTTGCCGAGTTTGCTCTTCGCAAAACACGTGACGCCCATTCCAACCAAGATCCCCGCTCCTAAAAGAATTGCCCTTTCGTATTTCATGTTAAAAAATCCCCTTTCATTGACATGCAACCCTAATATTCATTATACCTCGTTTGGAAAATTTTACGCGGTTTTTACACGCACCCCTGTTTAGTTTATACGCACACTCTGTAATATTGCCCTGCGAACCAAAATTCAAGTGTGGAAGGGTGATAGGACATGAAAAAGGTGCAAAGAAGCATAGGCGTGATACTCTCTCTCGTGATGATCGCCGCCGTATTGGCTGGGAGCGGCTGGGCCGGCACGGTTGCTTTCGACGGAGCTCAGGACATCGGCGTCGTGTCGAGGGAGGATGGATCGGGGACGCGGGGGGCGTTTATCGAGCTTTTCGGCATCGAGGTCAGGAACGATGACGGAACGAGAAAGGATATGACCACCAAAGAAGCGGTCATCGCCAATCAGACCAACGTTATGATGACCAA
Organism: Synergistaceae bacterium; assembly: GCA_031288335.1. Lineage (GTDB taxonomy): Bacteria > Synergistota > Synergistia > Synergistales > Synergistaceae > JAIRKI01. The sequence continues at coordinate 4,610 of JAITRO010000148.1, forward strand.
TATCGCCGGAAACAAGTACGGCATCGGCTACATCTCGCTGGGGTCTCTCAACAAGACCGTGAAAGCCGTGGATATCGGCGGGGTCAAGGCAACCGTGGAAAATGTCAAAAACGGAACGTATCCCATCGCCAGACCCTTCAATATAGCCACCAAGGGCGAACCCAAGGGATTGGCGAAAGATTTTATCGGTTTCATCCTCTCCAGGGAAGGGCAAGCGGTCGTCTCTAAGGGTTACATAGCTATAGACGAGAAGGCGGCGGCTTATGCCGGCGGCAAACTCTCGGGCAAAATCGTGGTGGGAGGCTCGTCCTCAGTGACGCCGGTCATGGAACGGCTGAAAGAGGCCTACATTGCCCTCAATCCCGGCGCTAACATAGAGATTCAGCAGAGCGACTCGTCAGCGGGATTGAAAGACGCCATCAACGGAATCTCCGATATAGCCATGGCAAGCCGCGAACTCAGGGAGAGCGAACTTGAGCAGCTGACTCCCATCCGGATCGCCCTCGACGGCATCGCTGTGGTAGTGAACAACGACAACCCCATCACAAATCTGACTAAAGACCAGGTCAAGGCCATCTTCACGGGCGAGACGACCAAATGGAACGTTCTCTCTCGCTGAGAGACCTGAAAGAAAAATCGATGAGCGCCGTGTTTTTCGCCTCGGCGCTCATCTCTATATTCGCGGTGGGTCTGATATGCTTCTTCCTGCTGAGGAACGGCCTTCCGGCGATAATGAAAATCGGCGTGTTCCGTTTTTTGCTGGGCAGAGAGTGGTCGCCCTCCGATGTGCCGCCGGCCTTCGGCATCTTTCCCATGATACTCGGGAGCCTGTGCGTGACGGCCGGAGCCATCTTGACAGGCGTTCCGGTCGGAGTGCTGTCCGCCGTCTACCTGGCCAAGGTCTGCCCCGAAAAACTCTACCGCTTCGTCAAGCCCGGCGTGGAACTCCTCGCGGGCATTCCCTCCGTCGTGTACGGTTTCTTCGGCATGGTGGTGATCGTCCCCGTCACCGGAAACAGCATTCTGTCGGCCTGTATTCTGCTTGGAATAATGATCCTCCCCACCGTCGTGGGCATCGCTGAAAGCGCAATCCGCGCCGTTCCGGAGTCGTACTACGAGGGGGCGCTCGCGCTGGGGGCCGGACATTTTCGCAGCGTATTCTTTGTGGTTCTGCCGGCGGCGAAATCGGGGATATTCGCGGCGGTCATACTGGGAATAGGCCGTGCTATCGGAGAGACGATGGCCGTCATCATGGTGGCGGGCAACCAGGCGCGGATGCCCGCGTCCTTGCTGAAGGGCGCACGCACACTGACGGCCAATATCGTCATCGAGATGGGGTACGCGGCCGACTTCCACCGCGAGGTGCTGATCGCCACGGGTGTCGTGCTGTTTCTGTTCGTCCTGGCGACCAATCTGAGTTTTTCCGCTCTTAAAAGAAGAGGGAAAATATGAAAGACTACACAAAAAATAAAAAAAACGAACGCGGGAAATTATCGGAACTCATCATGGCGTCTCTCACATACGGCGCCGCTCTGGCAACTTTTGGAGTTTTGTTTTTCCTGGTACTTTTTATTTTCGTCAAGGGAATACCCCATATCACGCCGTCCCTTTTTTCCCTGTCTTACAACAGCGAGAACGTCTCCCTGACCCCGGCCCTCATCGCCACAATGCTCGCGACTCCCATGGCGCTTTTGATAACAGCGCCGCTGGGTGTATTCGCGGCCATTTACCTGACGGAGTACGCCAAACGGGGAAGCAGATGGGTGATGCTTGTGCGGGTGACCACGGAGGCGCTGTCCGGCATTCCGTCTATCGTGTACGGGCTCTTCGGCAGCCTGTTTTTCGTCCTGTTTCTGGGCTGGGGCTACTCGATGCTGGCCGGCGTGTTTACGTTGTCCATCATGATCCTGCCCCTCATCATACGATCCGGAGAGGAGGCGCTGAAGGCCGTCCCCGACGCGTACAGGGAAGGGGCTTTCGGATTGGGGGCGGGGAAGCTGCGCACGGTTTTCAGGATCGTGCTGCCTTCCGCTATGCCAGGCATACTAGCAGGCATTATTCTCTCAATCGGCCGCATCGTGGGCGAAACCGCCGCCTTGATCTACACCGCCGGCACTGTGGCCCAGATTCCAACCAGCCCCATGCAGTCGGCGCGCACACTGTCGGTTCATATGTACGCGCTGTCCACCGAGGGGTTTCACATCAACGAGAGTTACGCCACCGCTGTGGTGCTGTTGTTCGTCGTCATCGTCATCAACGCGGCGTCGGTGAAAATCTCGCGCCGTATTGGAGGACGGTCATGAAGTGCTTCGAGATACAAAACCTTCATCTATATTACGCCGGCTTCCACGCCTTGAAAGACGTCTCGATGGATATCGAGGCGAAAAAAATAACCGCTTTCATCGGCCCCTCCGGATGCGGGAAAAGCACGCTGATCAAAACGCTGAACCGCATGAACGACCTTGTGGAGGGTTGCAGAACAACGGGCGAGGTGCGGCTTTTCGGCGAAAACATCTTCGGCGGCATGGACGTCAACAATCTTCGCAAGCGCGTGGGCATGGTTTTCCAAAAGCCCAATCCCTTTCCGATGAGCGTGTACGACAATATCGCCTTCGGTCCTCGCACCCACGGCGTCCGTTCTAAATACGAGCTGGACGAGATCGTCGAGACCTCCCTGCGGAGCGCCGCGATCTGGGACGAGGTCAAGGACAGGCTGAAAAAATCCGCCCTGGGCCTGTCGGGAGGGCAGCAGCAGCGCATGTGTATCGCCCGTGCGCTGGCGGTGGCGCCGGAAGTGCTTTTGATGGACGAGCCGACCAGCGCGCTGGATCCGGTCTCAACCGGCAAAATAGAGGAATTGCTGTTGATTTTGCGCGAAAACTACAGCATAGTCATCGTGACGCATAATATGCAGCAGGCCGCCAGGATCAGTGACAGCACGGCCTTCATGCTGCTGGGAGATCTCGTGGAATACGGCGGGACTGAGGCTCTGTTCGCTATGCCCAAAGACAAACGGACCGAGGATTATATTACGGGGAGGTTTGGATGATGCGGTTCCGTTTTGACGAGCAGTTATCGAAATTGAACACGTGTCTGATTGAAATGGGAGCTCTCATCGAGCGCGCCATAGCGGGCGCCACGAAGGCCCTTGAAGAGCAGAACGTGGAAATGGCCCGGCAGGTCATCGCCGAGGAAGAAACGATCGACGAGCACGAACGCGACATCGAGAGCATGTGTTTCAAGCTGCTGCTGCACCAGCAGCCGGTGGCCGGCGATCTGCGCCAGGTTTCAACGGCGCTGAAGATGATAACCGACATGGAGAGGATAGGAGATCATGCCTCGGACATCTCGGAACTGTGCGTCTATCTGGCCGGTCAGATCTACATCAAGAGGCTGGAGCACATCTCATCCATGGCGAACGGCACCATCAAGATGGTGAAGGAGAGCATCGATTCTTTCGTGAAGAAAGACCTGACTCTGGCTCAGGCCGTCATTGCCTACGACGACGTGGTTGACGAGCTGTACTATACGATAAAGAAAGAACTCATCGGGCTGGTGCACGAAAATGTCGACAACGGAGAGCAGGCTTTTGACCTTTTGCAAATAGCGAAGTATTATGAGCGCATAGGCGATCACGCGGTCAACATCGCTGAGTGGGTCATATTTTCGATCACGGGCAAGCACAAAAACAAACAGGTTCTGTAGGGGGACATGACGCTCTGCAAAAAATATACGTGGTAGAAGACGACGACAATATCAGGGATATGCTCGTATACGCCATGACCTCCGCGAGCTTCGAGGCCTTCGGTTTCGCGGACGGCGAGGTTTTTTTCGTCCAGACAAGGACGGCTGTTCCCTCCCTGGTATTGTTGGACATCATGCTTCCGGGCGACGACGGGCTCTCCATTCTCAAAAAGTTGAAAGCATCGAACCGTACGGCTGAGATTCCCGTCATAATGCTCACGGCCAAGGGTTCCGAGCACGACAGAATCAAGGGTTTGGACCTCGGCGCCGACGATTATATAACGAAGCCCTTTTCCGTGATGGAAGTCATAGCCAGGGTGAGGGCGGTATTGCGCCGAAGCGCGTCTGAGGGAAAGGGAAAATCCTCCGGCGAGAATATGGAGATCGCCGGCATCGTCCTGAACAATCCGAGGCGCACCGTTCATGCGGGAGGCAGTGAAATCACTCTGACCTACAAGGAGTTCGAGCTGCTCTATTATCTGATGATGAACGAGGGCATCGTGCTGAGCCGCGAAAAGCTGCTTGATCAGGTGTGGGGAGTCGATTACTGCGGCGAGAGCCGAACGGTGGACATGCACGTGAAATCCTTGCGCCAGAAACTGGGCGAAGCGGGCGCGGTCATCAAGACCGTACGTAACGTGGGCTACAAGGTTGGGAAATAAGACCTTGGGGCTCCGCCCCAAACCCCGCAAGGGGCGCTCGCCCCTTGACCCCTTTAAGAGGGTGCGAGGAGCTTGCTCCCTGCCGGGGTTTGGGGCAAAGCCCCAAGGTCTTATATCGAAAGCGGGGAAGTGACAGGTGAAACGACGAATTTATGCCGGTATGTTGCTATTGGCTGTGAGCAGCGTTTTATTTGCGTCTCTGGCGAATTGTTACGTTTTTTACAGTCAAGTTGCCTCTCTGGCACGAGCGGAGGTCAGGGAGCGCGCGGAGATATTCAAAAACGACCTGTCCGGGACGGCGGCAGCGGCGGGGGACGGCCTGCGCGTTTCCGTCATAGACCCCGATGGAACGGTGAAGTTCGACAACACCGTAAGCACGGAGACCCTGCCGAACCATGCGGATCGAAGCGAAATCCGGGAAGCCCTGGAATCTGGAGTGGGAGAGAGCATACGATTTTCCGATACATTGAGAGAGGAAACGTATTACTATGCCGTGAAACTGTCCGACGGCAGCGTTCTGCGCGCGGCAAAAACCACGAGAAGCATATTCTCGATGTTCGGAGGGGCGCTGCCCGTGGTGATTTGTATCGTGCTCGTCACCGTCGCGGCTGGCAATTACATCGCTGGAAAATTGACGAACCGCATAGTGGAGCCCATCAACAACGTACAGGTTGATACGGTCATGACGCCGCCATACGACGAACTCGCCCCCTTCGTCCGCACCATCACGCTGCAGCGCAAGCGCATTGTCGAACAGCTGGAGGATCTGCAAAGGGAAACGGACGCCATAGACGCCATCATGGATAACATGAAGGAGGGTGTGATCCTGGTCGACGGCCAGGGCATCATTCTTTCCGCCAATAAAAGTGTTTTGCGTATTTTTGAAGCCGACACGCCTGACGCTGCCAACGTGACCAAAACGTCCAAAGAATCGAAAGTCTCGATGGAGGGGAAAAATATCCTGGAGCTTCTGAGGGATGTCGATCTCCTGAAAAACATGCGGAACGCCCTCTCGGGACAAAGCTGTGAAATGGACATGGAGCGCTCCGGCCAGACCTATCGCGTGTACTTCAGTTCGGTGACCCGCAGCGGCGCCATTATCCTGTTTCTGAACATCACGGAACGGGTGAACAGGGAAAAAATGCGCCGTGAGTTTTCGGCCAATGTCTCCCACGAGTTGAAGACCCCGCTCACCAGCATATCGGGTTACGCGGAGATGCTGGTGAGCGGCATGGCCAGGGATGAGGAAGAACGGACGTCTTTCGCCGATAAAATCAGGGACGAGGTCGCGCGCATGATCGCCCTGGTGGAGGACATCATGATGCTCTCCCAGATGGATGAGGGGAGAAACCCTCAGGTTCTGGAGGACGTGGACATGGCTGACGTCGCCGCGGAGGCTGTGGAGGCGCTGGCTTTGAAGTCTCTGGAAAATGGGATTTCCGTCGAAGTTACGGGGAAAGACGTCTTTCTCAAAGCCAACCGCGCCATGATATACGAGATGTTCCACAATCTCATCGACAACGCCGTCAAATACAACAAACTGGGAGGCTCCGTCGATGTGTTGGTTGCCAAGGACGACGAGCATATCGTGGTTTCCGTGTCCGATACGGGCATCGGCATCCCGGAAGAAGCGCGCGGCAGCGTGTTTGAGCGGTTTTACCGGGTGGATAAATCGAGATCGAGAAAGACAGGAGGCACTGGCCTGGGACTGGCGATCGTCAAACACATAGCGATAGCCTTCAACGGTAAAGTGACGCTGACGAGCCGCCTGGGAGAGGGAACGACGGTGACGGTGAGGTTTTGAGGATGTTATGCGCGATGGTTGATCCTATACTCCCACGGCTTTAGTGACTTACGGACACACTTCACCAATAAAAAAACAAAAATTTGGCTTACGGGCGTAGCCCGCTTTAGTCGTGGGAGTATGTCAAGTAATTGGGGAGTTGCATTGTGCTTTAAGTTTCCTCGGAAAATCGTTTCCAAAATCGTTTCAGTCGTTCGGCCAGCTTCACTTCAGCGCCGATCTTGCCGGGAAAATAAAAACGCGACGGTTCGGGGAGATAACTCTGCGGAACCCAATGCCTCGGATCGTCGTGAGGATAAACGTATCCTTCGCCGTCGTTGCGCAGGTGCGACGGGACTTCCATCATATTGCCCGACCGCACCGCGTTCTCCGCCGCCTTTATCGCCTTGTAAGCGCTGTTGCTCTTGGGCGCGGCCGCGAGATAGATGACCGCTTCGCCCAAAATGAGCTTCGCCTCCGGCAGTCCCACGCGTTCGCACGCGGCGGCCGCACTTTCGGTCAGCACCAATGCCATGGGATCGGCCAGTCCGATGTCCTCCGAGGCGAGGATGCAGAGCCGTCTGCATATGAATCTCACATCATCGCCGGAGGCAAGCATCCGAGACATCCAGTACAAAGCGGCGTCGGGGTCGGAACCTCGGACGCTCTTTATCAGGGCGGATATCACCGAATAATGATCGGCGCCGGCCCTGTCGTATCTTAGTGTCCCGCGTCCCGTCGCCTTGTCTATCACCTCCCGTGTCAGGCGGCGCCCGCCGCCCATTGCCGCGCCGGTCGCCGCGGTTTCCAGCCTCGTCAACGCCTGCCTGGCGTCGCCGCCGCACAGCGCGGCTATGTGTGCCAGCGCCCCGTCTTCGCACTCCATGCCGAGCCGGCCCAGTCCGCGTGTCTCGTCGGACAACGCGCGCGCCAGGAGTTTTTCGACGGCGTCTTCGCCGAGGGGATTCAACGTATAAACTATCATCCTCGACAGGAGAGTCTTGTTTATCTCGAACCAGGGGTTTTCAGACGTGGTTCCGACGAGAATGATATCGCCGCGTTCCACGGCCGGCAACAGGACGTTTTGCTGCTTGCTGTTCAGGTGATAAATCTCGTCCACGAACGCAATAGCGGTCTTGCCGGAAGCATTCTTCGACCCGGCGGCTTCGTCGGTGATGTCGCGTATCTGCGCGACGTTCGCGCTCACCGCGTTTATCTCGAAAAGCGGCCGCTCGGCGGTCTTTGCCATCAGTCTGACGAGAGTGGTCTTGCCCACTCCCGGATTGCCGTAGAGAACGCAGCTGGGGATTCGTCCCCGTTCTATCAGCATACGCAAGGGTTTCCCCGGGCCGAGTATGTGTTCCTGCCCCGCGTACTCATCCAGGTTCATCGGGCGCATACGCTCAGCAAGCGGCGTCTCGAAGAGCGGCATTTCCTCCGGTATTTCGAAAAGTTCCATCATGATCCTGAGAACCCCGACAGAAATCCGGGCAGCGCGTCGGCGTCGGTTGGCGGGCAAATCTCGGATTCACCGCGCGCGGCGGAGGCGAAAGGCCACCTGCCGCGGATGAAGCGGTTTATAGTCTCGGCCAGGGACAGCCCCACGCAGGCTATGTCGAGGGACGGGTTTTCCTTCCACATGTTCGGGGTGAATATCTCGTCCCCGATTACAAATCTTCCCACGCCGAGGGACGCGGCGCGCGCCGTCCAGGCGTCCAGCGTCGGACGCGCATTCAACGGCAGCGGCAAGAACAGCCCGTGTACGCGGTTAAGAAAGTCCGCGCCGTAACGTCTGGCCGCGTCCTGATATTCCCATGGGATCATGTCGGTGGGATCGAGGAATTCGTTGTACAGCCCGCGCATGTCCGAGTAAGCGCATTCGAGCCATTCATCCCATCCATCGCCGCGCTCCGCCCGCACCAGCACGCCCCTCATTCCGGCGCGGCGCGCTCCCATCATGTCGTAGATATAATCGCCTATTAAAAGGGATTGCGATGAGGAGACTCCGATTTGCCGGCACGCTTCGTGAAGCGCGCGCGGGTCAGGTTTGACCGTGGAAAAGTCGTCGCGCGACAGGAGCGTGGAGGGCAGTTTCAATCCGATGGTCTCGGCTGCCGTCAGTATGGATTTTCTGCAGTTGCGCGACACAATCGCCCAGGGTATACGGGCAGCCTCGACCCACTCCAGGATTTTATCGATACCCGGAACGAGCGTCGCACGCCTCGCGCCGGCGATTTCAAGTTCCTCCAGGTCGCGCATAAGGGCTTCGCGTCGTTCAGGCGCTAGTGTACACGCGTCCTCCAGCAGCATCGCCCGGCGTTCCCCGTAATATTTACCCCTGATGTCCGAAAAATCGAGGCGAGTGTCGGCGATTACCCCGTCCCAGTCGAACAAAATCGCGGAAGCCTGTGAAGGCGACCAGAAAGGCGCGTTGAAAGCCATAAACCGTTCTCCCCGCTCTTTTTCGTATTTGCGCAAGTATAACAACAAGCGACGCCGCAGGCAATCTCATGCGTCGAGGCGTCATTCGCGGAGTCAAGGGGCGAGCCCCTTCCTGGGGATGGCGAGGAGAGCAAGTTTCCTGCTGGATGAACAGAGTCCGAAGTCTTGACTGTAGTTTTGGGGCAGAATAAAAAACTGGACAATCGGCGCGAAGTATGATTGAATATTCAAGCGACGCCGAGGTGGCGGAATGGTAGACGCAGCGGACTCAAAATCCGCCGTGGGCGACCACATGGGGGTTCAAGTCCCCCCCTCGGCACCAACGCCTAAATCCGACAGAATTCCAGGCAATCCCAAAACAAGCTTGAGGCCGTTTAAAATCAGGCCTCAGACTTGTTTTAGCGGTCTTGAATAATCCAATATAATCCTAAATAATCTTACGCACAACGTATCACAAATTGACCCGCGACAAAAAGGTGCTTGCGGTTGTGGATACAATTTTTGAGATGACAGCGCAACCAATTTCAATCACAGACGGAACTTTGAGACTTGATCTCGCTGAGAAACCGGTTTTCCGAACCTCTCCTATAAATTTTATTCAAAGCAAAGTCACAGATTCTGGGGAAGGGGCTTCTACGCTTTATTGATTACAGCCGGAGTGGTAATATAGCGATATTGGAACGCACTTCAGCGGAGGGATTGTGACGATGTTTTACGTACCGGACAGTTATCTCGAAAACTTGATCGAGGAAGATCTGCATATAATGGACGCCACGACGGCTGCCCTCGGGATAGAAAATCTTCCCGGTTCCGTCGAATGTACCGCGAAACGCGAATGCGTCGCCGCCGGTATCGAGGAAGCGTCCCGCGTCTTCGAACTCGCGGGGGCGAAAACCGTTGCCAAGGCACGCGACGGAGAGCGCGTCCGTGATGGCTCTCCTCTTCTCGAAGCGCACGGAACGGCGGGACGGTTGCACGCGGCTTACAAAGTCGCCCAGAATATTCTGGAGTACGCTTCCGGCATAGCGACGAGGACCGCCGCCATAATCAAAAACGCGCGTTCGGTTTCTTCGAGCGTCGAAGTATGCGTCACCAGAAAACATTTTCCCGGAACGAAGCGGATATCCCTCAAGGCGGCTCTTGCGGGAGGTGCTCGCGTGCACCGTCTGGGATTGTCGGATTCGATACTGGTGTTCGGCCAGCACAGGGAATTCTTGGGGCCGTGCGGATTTATCCCGATGATATCGAAGATGAAAAAAATTTTCCCCGAGAAAAAGATAGCCGCCGAAGCGGATACTCCCGAGGAAGCCTTATCCTTCGCGGAGGCCGGCGTCGACATAGTGCAGTGCGAGCGGTTCAATCCTAAGGATCTCAAGATTGTCGCGCGCGACGCGAAAAAAATCGCCAATGGTGTCACGATATCCGCCGCCGGCGGCATCAACGCCGACAATGCGGCGGTTTTCGCGGCGACCGGCGTCGATATACTCGTCACATCATGCCCCTACTTCGGAAAACCCGAGGACATGAAGATGAAATTCTCGCTCGGCGCCGACTGCGAACAGAAACCGCCCGAAACTCGCAGGGCCGAGGCCCGTCTCAAACCGGAGGAACTTTCGATACGCAAAGACAAAATGACCGGCGAAGTGATACTCACCGCTGGACGAGGTTCGTGGGGAGGCTTTTTCAAAGAACTTGAAAATCTGGCGGATTTGGGACTGCTCGACGAATAGAAGCAGCTTGAAAGCATGATACAGGCCGATATATGGATAATCACTTATAGATGTCCCGTCGTAGTGGTCGCCGCGGCACTCCTCACCGCCAATTATTTTTCATAAGGTCGGTTTTCGTTTGCCCATGTTTGCCGCGCGGCGTATCAGAGTGCGCCGTGGCAAGGTAAGTCGTGTTTGTCGGTTGCGTCCTCGGCGGAGTTCAATATATATGCCGGCCCAAAAGCCGCTCACTCAGTTTTCAACTGTGGACGGCTGATAGTGATGGTGGTGCGATAAATGATCGGTTTACGGTTTATGTTGGTTGACGATAAAAACGGTATCACGCGATGAACATCAAAAAAATAAAGCGCCTCGCGGCTGATATGAAGGAAAAGACTGTCGAGACACGGAGGTATCTGCATGCGCATCCGGAGTTGTCGTGGCGGGAAACGGAGACGAGCCTGTATGTCGAACGGAGGCTCCGGGAGTATGGGTATGAAAATATAAGGCGCGGCTTCGGGGACGCGGCCTCGGGCGTGACCGCCGACCTGTCCGGCTCGAGCGGCCCTCGCTTCGCGCTGCGGGCTGATCTCGACGCGCTGCCTATACATGAGGAAAACGGCGCGCCGTACCGTTCCTCTGTCGATGGCGTCATGCACGCCTGCGGACACGACGGGCACATATCGATCCTGCTGGCTGCCGCCGAAATATTGTCACTGATGAAGGAGGAAATGCCTGGCTGCATACGTCTCATCTTCCAGCCTGCCGAGGAGATAGGCAGTCCCTCCGGAGCCGCCGTGATGATAGATGAAGGCGCGCTGGAGGACGTGGACGCCATAGGCGGCCTTCATCTCTGGTCTTTCGTGGAGTCGGGGAAAGTCCAGTGGAAAAACGGCCCGGTGATGGCGTCGTCGGACCGCTGGAACGTCGTTTTCACGGGTAAAGGCGGTCACGGAGCGGCGCCGCACACCGCGATAGATCCAACTGTGGCCGCCGCCGCGTTCCTGTGTGCGATACAGACCATAACGAGCCGCGAAATCGACCCGATCGAGCCGGCAGTCGTGAGCCTCGGCAAGATTGAGGCAGGAGACGCCTTTAACATCATACCGGACAGGGTGAACATGGCCGGCACGCTCCGTTCCTTCGATTCCGGGATTCGCGCTTCGATGGAAGCACGCCTGCGCCGCCTGGCCGGCGGCATTGCCGCCGCGTATCGCTGCGAGGCCGAGACGTCGGTGACCCACATGATCCCGAGCGTGGTGAATCATGCCGGGATAACGAAAATTTTAAGAGAGGCGGCTGAGGCGGTAGTCGGGGCGGAAAACACCGAGGAATCCCCGCGGTTGATGATATCGGAGGATTTCAGCATGTATCAGGAGCGTGTCCCTGGGACGTTTTTCTTCGTCGGAGCGGGCAATCCGGCGAAAGGCGCGGACAACCCCCATCATTCCCCTCGTTTCGAGATCGATGAAGATGCGCTCGAGACGGGCGTTGCAATGATGGCGGCATTTGCTTTCTCCGCGGTCGAGAAGCTGAAATAACGGTTTAATATATACTCGCGGTCAAAAACGTTTGCCGAGCGATTAGGCTGTTTTGGGCAAGGAATTTTTGCTTTCCGGCAAATTTTTCATAGGATCAAAATCTCGGGCTCTGCCCGAACCCGCCAAGGAGCAAGCTCCCTGGACTCTCGTGGTTCAGTGCTTTTTATTCCGTGACACATCGACAGCTGTCCAGATTTCCAGGTAGATTGCGTGCAGGTAGTCGAAGAATTCTTGTCCGGGCTGGAGGAGGGTTATCGAGATCAGTTTGGGCGAGGCGGATATCCTCGCCGCGATCTGCGGGGGAGTCCATGGGTCGGTTACTATCCACCAGTTTCGCGCTTCAGCTTCCTTGACCGCGAGCGCCAGGTCGGGGGTGCGCGTGTCGCCTATCCACGCGTTCCATAATTCGCGGGGAGGGCGCACCGCGTGTCCGCAGGCCGCGCGAACCCAGGGGCTGACAGAACCGGAGAGGTCGAGGATTGAGATATCTCCGATGAGGCTCCGTCCTACTTCCACTGTGCTCTCCAGCCGCGATTGGAATTCGGCGAGCCTTCTCTGATAAAAGGAATAATTTTCCGGTTTTATCTCGCAGAGCACTTTCAGAAGACGCTGGCTCAAGAAAGGGAGAACCGACGGGTTGAAAGGGAGCGTGCCGCGTTCGTGTTCCTCTATGGGCAAATTTTTGTAGAGCAGAAAAAGCCTCTCTTGTCCTTTTACCATGCCGAAACGGGCCGCGTCTGCGGGATCAAGCGCGATTAAAGTCGCCGTCTGGGGAAGCTTTTTGGGTATTCGCAGCGCGCCGGACATATTCCACTGGGACGCTTCCTGTACATTGATGGTGGTTCCCACTATGAAATGGGTTACGCCCGCGAGCCACGGAAGCGACGCGTAAACCGTCCGCGGCGTCTCCGCCGCGCGCAGCGTTCCCGCGCCCGCGATCGCACAAACCGCGCAAGCACATAAAAAGAACGTCATCAGACGCGAAACCGAGCGGCGCGGTTTGTGCGGCGGACTCGAGCGGTTCAATGCGCCTGCCTCCGCCCTCGCTTACACTCGGAGAGCGTGGTAAAAGCTTGTCTCGCGGCGGCGAATTCCGCCGTTTTTATGGAACTGCCCTGTCCTATGGCGAGAATACGGCCATCCGATGACGCCTCAACCTCGTAGGTGGCGGCGTGATCCGGTCCCGTTCGCCTGGTAAGACGATATACCGGAGGCTTGTTTCCCTCCGCCTGCAGCATCTCCTGCAGCGCCGACTTGGCGTCCTTGACGTCCGCCTCGTCATCACAGGGAAAGACGATCGGTTCCATGCGATTCAGGAGACTCGTCACCACGCCCATCGAAGCATTGTAGCCTCCGTCGAGAAAAACGGCGCCCAATACGGCTTCCATCGCGTCGGCCATTATAGACCCATTCTGCCTGCCTCCCTGATATTCCAAACCCCGGCCCAATCTCAGCAGTTCGGGCAAGCGTATGGCACAAGCCCAGGAAGCCAGCGTCTTCTCCCTGACCACTTGCGACCTTGCCTTTGAAAGCCCCCCTTCGTCCAGATTTCCGCGGGAGGAATACAAAAATTCCGAGACGCACAATCCCAACACAGCGTCTCCCAGGAATTCGAGCCGTTCATTGCAGACGCATCCGTTTTCATTGGCGTAGGATGCGTGAGTCAGCGCTTCTTCGAAAAGCTTACGGTCTCGGAAAGAGTAACCGAGTTCCCGTTCCAGGTCGTATTCGTGCGGCATCGGTTTCAATCCGAGAATCGTTCTATCGCCAATACCCCGTTATGTCCGCCGAATCCGGCGTTGTTTATTATGGCCCTGTCGACGCGCCCTTCCCTTGTTTTCGCGGAGACGTTCACGGAACATTCCGGGTCGGGATGCTCGTAATTGATGGTCGGATGTATCAGCCCGCGCTCTATCGCCAGTATCGCGGCGATGGTCTCCACAGCGCCGGCCGCTCCGAGGCAATGCCCGATCATCGACTTGGTCGACTGCACAGGCAGTTTGTCCGCGTGATCCCCGAATACGCGGTGTATCGCTATACTCTCAGTTTTGTCGTTGAGCGGCGTCGACGTCCCGTGGGCGTTGTAGAGGTCTACCTGTTCCGCGTTCCATCCAGCCATACCGAGCGCCGTCTTTATCGCCCTGACCGTGCCATCGCCCTCCGGGGCCGGGGCAGTTATGTGGTACGCGTCGCAGGTGTTGGCGTAACCGGTCACCTCCGCGTATATGTGCGCGCCCCTCGATTTCGCGCGTTCGAGTTCCTCAAATATCAGTATTCCTGCGCCCTCGCCCATCACGAACCCGTCGCGCTCGACGTCGAAGGGACGGGACGCGTGCGCCGGGTCGTCGTTTCTGGTGGAAAGGGCCTTCATGTTAGCGAATCCGGCTATGGCGATGGGTGTGATGGCCGCCTCCACGCCACCCACTATCATCACGTCGGCGTCGCCTCTCCGTATCGCGTGCATCGCCTCTCCCATGCAGTGAGTGGCCGTCGAACAGGCAGTCACCACGGCCATGTTAGGGCCCTGCGCGCCGAACCTCATGGCGGTGTAAGCAGCCGGCATGTTGCTCAGCATCATCGGGATGAAAAACGGGCTGACCCTCGAAGGCCCCTTTTCCTTCAGTATGTCGTAATTTTCGTGAGTGGTGGTTATGCCGCCCTCGCCGCTGCCGATGTAAACTCCGACCCTCGCGGGATCGTCTTCGGCGGGCGTGATCCCGGCATCCTTCACGGCCATGTCCGCCGCCGGGATCACGAAATGTATGACCCTGTCGGTCTTGCGGGCTTCTTTTTTATCGAGCCACGGCTCCACGTTGAAGTTTTTCACCTCGGCCGCGATTTTAGCGGAGTGGCCCGCGGTGTCGAAGAGGGATATAGAATCCACCCCGTTGCGCCCTTCCGCAAGAGCATTCCAGTAATCGTCCCTGCCGCAGCCTATGGGGCTTACGACTCCCAAACCGGTTATGACGATTCTTCTCACAGAACCCCTCCTCAAATGGAGGCAGGGGGCGTTCGTCAAACGAACAAACCCCCATTGCCAAATTCAGGGAACCGCCGGTCCACAGTGAATCAATCGACGGTTCCTATTCCTCTACGCCAAGTTTTTGTCTGACGTATGCGAGGGCGTCTCCAACATTTCTGAGTTTCTCCGCGTCCTCGTCGGGGATCTCAACATCGAATTCCTCCTCGATGCCCATTATGAGTTCCACGATATCGAGAGAGTCGGCGCCCAAGTCCTCGACGAAAGAAGCGTCGGGTTTTATCTGCTCTTCTTCCACGTTGAGGCGGTCGATGACCAACTCTTTGAGTTTTGCCAGTATCTCATCTTCTTTTTTTGCGTTCTCATCGGACTGCATCAGTAACACCTCCTTCCGGCTCTTCACATTGTCATGCCGCCATCGACGGCAAGCGTCTGTCCTGTTATGTATCCCGCCTCCTCCGACGTCAGGAAAGCCACGGCCTCGGCGATGTCCCTGGGTGAGCCGTATCTGCCGGACGGAATGGCCGGGATGACCGCTTTTTTGATTTCATCCGGCAGCGCGTCCGTCATGTCAGTCTCGATGAAACCGGGCGCAACCACGTTCGCAGTGACGCCGCGCGAAGCGCCCTCGCGCGCCACGCTCTTGATGAAGCCAATGATGCCCGCCTTCGCCGCCGCGTAATTGGCCTGTCCAGCGTTGCCTGCCAATCCCGAGACGGAACTTATGGCTATTATTCTTCCGAACCTTGCCTTCATCATACCGCGAACTACCGCCCGCGTACAGTAAAAAACAGAGGAGAGATTCGTCCTCAGGACATCGTCCCAGTCGGAGTCCTTCATTCGCATGAGCAGGCTGTCCCGGGTGATCCCGGCATTGTTCACCAGTATCTCCACTGGGCCGAATTCGGCCGTCGCCGCTTCCACCAGAGACGCCGCTTCTTTCTCAACCGAGACGTCGGCCTGAAATACAGCCGCCGTGCCGCCGCTGCCGTTTATCAACACGGCGGCTTCCTCGGCCGCGCCGGCGGAGTTGTTGTAGTTCAACGCGACCTTATGGCCTCTCGCCCCCAGGGCCAGGGCTATCGCGCGCCCTATCCCTCTGCTCGCTCCAGTCACCAGCGCCACCCTGCCGCCCATTACGCCGCTCCGTTCAGAAAATCGATCGCTTGCGCGATGTCCGCGACTTTATTCACGGCCAGCGTCGGAACGCCCTTTGCAGTCCTTTTTATCAGGCCTGAGAGGACGTTTCCGGGGCCGAACTCCGCGAAACATTTTACACCGGCGCCCGCCATGGATAAAACGCCGTCAGCCCACAGCACCGGCCTGTACGTCTGTTCGTACAGGGCGGTCTTTATGGCTTCCGCGCTCTCCTTGGCGCTCGCGTCCGCATTCGCCATTATGGGGACTTTGGGTTCCCTCCATTCACACGAGGCGAACGCTTCCATCAGTTTGTCCGCCACCGGGTGCATCAGGACGCAATGGAAGGGTGCGCTCACTTTCAGGAGAATGACCTTGGAAGCGCCCCGAGCCTTCGCCATCTTGCCGGCGCGGATCACGGCCCCGGCGTTGCCTGATATTACTATCTGGTTCGGCGAGTTGAGATTGGCCGGGCCGCAAACCTCTTCCTCGGCCGCCATCGCGCACACTTCAGAGATCGTTGCCATGTCCAGCCCCATCACGGCCGCCATCGCGCCCTCGCCAAGCGGAACCGCATCCTGCATGAGCGCCCCGCGTTTATGCACAAGCCTCACGGCGTCGCCCAGGCTCAGAACTCCGTCCACCACAAGGGCCGTGTATTCGCCCAGGCTGTGTCCGGCGTAGAACTTAGGGCGCAGTTCATGCCCGATTTCATGTTCGACCGCGCGCAGTACCGCCACGCTCGTCACAAGTATTGCCGGCTGCGTGAGCGCGGTCTTGGTCAGCTCGTCCTCGGGGCCCTTGAAAATGATTTTCGACAATTTGAAGCCGAGCGCTTCGTCGGCCTCGTCGAATACGCCGCGCGAGACCGCGTATACGTCGTTGAAATCGCGCCCCATCCCCACTTCCTGGACGCCCTGCCCCGGAAAGACAATCGCGTAATGGAAATCAGACATAATAACCCTCCAGTGTCATTCGAAACGACGGCCGATATCACCGGCCAATTTCGCTGCCTCGTTCACCACTTCTTCAATTATTTCTCTTGCCGGCTGGATTTTGTTAACGAGCCCCGCTATCTGTCCCGACATCACCGAGCCGTGTTCCATGTCGCCGTCCACCACGGCCGCGCGCAATTTGCCGGAGCCGAATTTGTCCAGTTCCTCTATAGCGGCGTGCGCGTCCTCCATCTCCGCGAACATCTGCGTGAACTTGTTCTTTATGCACCTCACTGGATGTTTCAGCGTGTGGCCCGTCACGACCGTGCCGCGGTCGTTGGCGGCGATTATTTTCCGCTTGAAATTGTCGTGCGCGTTGCACTCCGCCGCGCACACAAACCGCGTTCCCATCTGGACGCCATCCGCGCCGAGAGCGAACGCGGCCAGCATTCCTCTGCCGTCGGCGACGCCGCCCGCCGCTATGACCGGAATTTTTACCGCGCGCGTGATCTGCGCGGTGAGGGACATGGTGGTGATCTCGCCTATATGTCCGCCGGCCTCCATTCCTTCGGCTATCACAGCGCTCGCGCCCTGTTTTTCGACGCGTTCAGCGTGTGCGACGGACGCTATGACCGGTATCACGATCGTGCCGAGAGGCTTCAGACGTTCAATGACCTTGCCGGGCAGCCCCGCTCCCGTGGTGACGACTGGAACCTTATGGCTCGCGGCGAGTTCCAGCACGTCCCGGGCCGTGGACGACATGAGCATGATGTTGAGCCCGAAGGGCTTATCGGTGAGCGCGCGTATCTTTCTCAACTCCCGGTCGAGAGATTCCGGCGGCATGTTGCCGGCGGCTATTATGCCCAGTCCGCCGCCGTTGCTCACCGCGGCCGCGAGATCCGCATCCGCCGCCCAGGCCATCGCGCCCTGAATTATGGGATATTTGATATTCAATAGTTTCGTTATCCTGTTTAAACTGAACATAATGTCACCTCAGCCTCCCTTCCGCTACGATTCCATCAGCATCGCCCCGTAAGTCATCCCCGCTCCGAAGCTGCACATCAAAACGCGCTGTCCCGGTTTTATCCTGCCGTCATACCGGGCTTCGTGCAGGCTGATCATGACTGAGGCCGACGATGTGTTGCCGTATTTGCCGACGTTTATCACGAATTTTTCCAGCGGGACTTCTATTCTGCGCGCGATCCCGTCCAAAATTCTGATGTTGGCCTGATGAAAAATCCACCAATCGACTTCCGACGTCTTTATACCACAACTCGCGCAAAAATTCTCGATATAACCGGGAATTTTTCGATTTACGAATTTGAATACCTCAGCGCCGTTCATCTTGATGAAATGCCTTCTGTTCCGGACGGTCTCCTCTGTCGCCGGTTCGGCGGCGAGGCCTGCCGGCAGTGTTATGAGTTCGCACTGTCCACCGTCGGCCGCGAGGTCGGCGTGCGTGATTTTAAGTGACCCTTCGCGATATTCTCCGACCACGCAGGCCCCCGCCCCGTCGCCGAAGAGGACGCACGTGCTCCGGTGCTTCCAGTCGACGAGGCGGCTGATGGCTTCCGAGCCGACCACGACAACGTTTTTCCATATGCCGGAGGCCACCCCGCCCGCCGCCGCGACCGCACCGTACAAAGCCCCGGGGCAGCCGGCCTGCAGGTCCATCCCTCCGCAGCGGGAAGCGCCGATCATCGCCTGCACTGTGGGGCCCACCCCTGGCATGAGTCTGTCGGGAGAAACTGTGCCCACTATCACCATATTTATATCGTCCGGCGCCAGACCCGCGTCTTTGATAGCTTCCAGAGATGCCGCGGCCGACATCGACGCGTTCGACTCGTCCCCGGATATCACATGGCGTTCGTGAATTCCGCTGCGTTCGACGATCCATTCGTTCGATGTATTGACCATTTTCTCTAGGTCGAAATTGGAGAGAATTTTTTTCGGTAAATAACTGCCGGTCCCGAGTATCCCGACCGGACGCCCTTCGATTGCCGCCATCAATTATCCTCCTGTCGCCGCGCTTCGAAACTTTCCTTTATCAAATCCGTTCCCTTGAGCCGCGCGAAACCGGAAGCGACGTGAAGCGCTCCCGCTATCGCCCTGTCCCTGGAATTACCGTGCGCTTTTATGACTATGCCGTTCACCCCGAGCAAGGGAGAGCCGCCGTTTTTTTCGTACTCGAAACGGGCCGCCATTTTTTTCAGGGCCGGTTTCATCAGTAAAGCCCCTATTTTGGGCAGGAGGTTGCTTTTTATCTCCTCGGCGACCACTACCTTGACCATCTCCCCGATCCCCTCGCCGAACTTCAGCAGCGCGTTTCCCGTGAATCCATCGCATACCACGACGTCGGCGCGGCCAATAGCGACGTCTTTGCCCTCGACGAAGCCTTCGAAAGCGAGATTCGTGCCGCCCAGCATCTCGCGCGCCTCGCTTATCGCGTCGTCGCCCTTGATGTCCTCTTCTCCGTTCGAGAAGAGCCCGACGCTCGGGTTTTCTATGCCGGCAAGCGAGCGCATGTATATGGCGCCCATGTGAGCGAACTGGTAGAGATTCACGGCTTTGCAGCGCACCGTGGCGCCCACGTCGAGAAGCAGGGTCGCTTTTTTGAGGGACGGAATGGGCACCGCGAGGCCGGGTCTGTCTATGCCCTTTATCCTGCCCACCACAAGCACCCCGCCGGCCACTATGGCACCGGTATTGCCCGCCGATATGCAACCGACCGCCTCTCCTGCGCGAACCATCTCCATAGCGATTCTGAGGCTCGAGTTTTTCTTGCTGCGTATGGACGTCGAGGGAGTGTCCCCCATGCCTATCACTTCGTCCGCTTCGACAATGTTTATGCGTGACAGCACGCCGCGCTCGGCGCTTTCGAGGTAAGGCGCGATCGCGTCTTTCCTGCCCACAAGCGCAACCGATAACTCCGGGTCTTCTTTGCAGGCGAGCAACGCGCCCTTGCACGGTTCCGCCGGGGCTTTATCCCCCCCCATCGCGTCCAGCGCGAAAAGCATCGGAGAATCCCTCCTCTCCTCTATCGTTTTGCGCGGCGTCGCCGGAAATATTCCCGATGGCCGCCACGATGAAACGCGCGATGAAAACTTCCCGTTCGCCGGCGCGCGTGTGCACGCTGACAACGTATTTATCGTCCTTATGCGTCCCAACTCTTGCCGATGCCGCCAGCTTTTCGCCCACGAAGGCCGCGCGGCTGAATTGAACCCTCGCCGCGCGCACCACGGCAAGCGCCTCCCGCACCACGGCTATCGCCAGAGTTGCAGCCTGCGCGTATATATAGTGATCGGCTATCAGGTTCGTGTGGCGGAACGCGTATTCGCGGTTCGTGGAAAATACCGACAGCGCGCGGCGATTGGGCTCCAATTCCAGTATCTCGCCCATCACTTCTTCCTGCCTCATCGAGACCAGCCGACTTCCGGCGCGTTCGGCCATGAGCCGGGTTCTTTCCCTCAAACCGGGCAGCTCCAGGACTTCCCGATCAAGACGCACCGTCCCCACGCTGACTCCCAACTCGTGAGCCAACCTGCTGTCGGACATCAAGGGATCCGCGTCTATGAGCCCCATGAGCCGTTTATGCCGTTTTTGCTTTGCCCGAGACCTCTCCTTGTCCATTCAGCCCTCTGTTATTATTAGTAGTTGGTAATAATAACCGCGCCTAATATATAAATTCCCCTGGATTCTGTCAATCGCTACTTGCGGTAATCCTGGGCAGGAAAGCGCGAAACCGGTTTTGCCCGGTTTGTTTCATGCAAGATCAATAAAACACTACAACAAACATAACAATCCGCAGAGCCATAAAAGCAGGATTTCATAATCCTGTATAATTTTTGGAATCCGCATAAATACAGGGCTAAAAATCTTATGCCTATTGTAGTATTAACACTACAACGAACATGAGAATCTGTAGAACCATAAGATCAGGGTTCCATAATCCTGTATAATTTTTGGAAC
>JAITRO010000010.1 GCA_031288335.1 Synergistaceae bacterium
GTGCTGCGCGAGATGGGACGCGAGCATCTGACGGTGTTGGAACTCGAACCGGACGAGGTTCACGAGGACGACGCGGCGGAGGCCCTCTGCGGCGCGATATGCGGCCTGAATTGCGCTCACTCTTCGCCGAGCGAGGGTAGGATCACCATCGAAGCTAGTGTCGGCGGTTTCCTCTGTTACGACGCCGCGATGGTTGGGCGGGTGAACGAGGACGTGGACTGGATTCTCGCGACAACGCCTCCTTTCAGGCAGGTACGCGCGGGTCAGCCGGTGGCCGGATTCAGGATAAGGCCGCTCGCGATATCGCGCGAGCGCGTCAATAGAGCCGTCGCCGCCGCGTCCATGATCGACGTGAAGCCCTTCGTGCCGCTCAAGGCGGCGCTCGTGACGACCGGCAGGGAGATAGCGGAGGGACGCGTCGAAGACGCCTTCATGGATAAATTCGCCCGCAAGCTGGAGCCTTTCGGCGGATTGCTCATGGGGCGCAGGTTTTGCACCGACGACTCGTCGTTGATAGCCGACGCGATAAGGGCTTTCATTGACGAAGGCGCGGAACTGGTGGTATGCACCGGCGGCATGAGCGTCGACGCCGACGACAGGACGCCGGGCGGGATTGCCGCCGTGGCGGACGCGATAACGTTTCGCGGCGTTCCGGTGCTGCCTGGCGCGATGCTGATGATGGGTGCCGCGTCCAAAGACGAGCGCGTGATAAACATAATCGGAGCGCCCGCCTGTGTGGTGCACGACGAGCGTACGTCGCTCGACCGTCTGCTGCCGTTCGTGTTCGCTGGGGTCGATCCGACACCTTATCTTCGCTTCTGGGGCGTCGGGGGGCTTTGCGAGGGGTGCAAGCCGTGCCACTGGCCGGAATGCGCGTTTTCGGCATGAACATCGAACCTGCGGCACCAGGATGACGGCGGCGCCATGATGGGGATATCTGCCGTCATCCTGGCCGGGGGTTTTGCGAGCCGCATGGGGCGTTGTAAACCGCTTCTGCCGATATCCGGCGTTTCGGCGCTCGAAACGGCGGCGGCGAGGCTGCAAGCCGCCGGGATAAGCGAAATAACGGTCGTGACCGGGCACGACGGGGGACAAATCGCCGGAGAAGCGCGCCGCCTCGGAATCGGCGTCGTGAGTAATCCTGATTATAAATCGGGAATGTTCAGCAGCGTGGTGGTCGGAGTAAAAGCGCTGTTCCCTGGGACGGAGGCGTTTTTCCTGCTTCCGGCCGATATCCCGCTGGTAAAAACCCATACCTACCTTTCTTTGATGGAAGCATGGGCGGCGACTGGCGCCGACGTCGTCTATCCGACATTTCGGGGAGTGCGCGCGCATCCTCCGCTGATATCGTTCCCGCTCGCCGAAGGCATATTATCGTGGACGGGCGAAGGAGGGCTCGGCGGTTTCCTGGAGAACAGCCCGCATTCGAGCGCTGAAATTCCCGCCGGCGACCGTGCTGTCACGCTTGACATGGACACACCGGAGGATTACGAACGGTTGATTGCCTACGCCAAAACCGAATTTTTCCCCGACGAGGAAGAATGTGACGAGATACTCCGCATCGAGGGAACTTCCGACGGCGTGGTGCGTCACGCGCGGGTTGTCGCAAAGGTTGCCGACGCGATTGCCGCCGCTCTCTCGGGCGGGGGAGTCGGGATCGACCGCCGTCTTCTGGCCTCGGCCTCGTTGCTGCACGATATCGCGAAGGGGCGTCACGATCACGACGCCGAGGGCGCGCGTATGCTCCGCCGGCGAGGTATGTTCGAGGTGGCCGATGTAGTTGCTTCTCACAAAGATCTGCCCGAATCGGGTACAATATGCGAGAAGGAAGTGCTCTATCTTGCCGACAAGATGACTGTGGGAACGTCCGTCTTGACCATAGAGGAGCGTATGTCGAAACTGGAGTTGAAATTCTCGTCCGACGAAGGTGCCCTGATGTCGATGAGAAGAAAACTGTCAAAAGCCAAGGCGGTCAGGGATGAAATAGAGAAAATCATTGGCAGTCCCTTGGGAAAAATTCTTGGAGGCGATGACGTTGGAACACGTCAAAAACGCTAAAAATGCTAAAAAATATTTCACCGGAGCGAAGGTGATCCTCGGGACGGGTAAAATCCTCGACTCAGGATCGATATTGACCGAGGAGGGTCGAATCATCGAAGTAGGGGAGGACATACCGGTTCCGGACGGCGGCGAGATTCACGATCTCGCTGGGCTGACGGTCACTCCCGGGCTCATTGACGCCCACGTGCACATTGGCGTGTGCAGCGAGGGATTTCCCGAGGACATGGACGACACAAACGACATGGTGGAGCCGATATCGCCGCAGCTTCGCGCCCTCGACGCCGTTTACACCGGCGACACGGCGTTCGGCGAGGCGCTCGCGGGAGGGGTTACCTGCGTTCAGACGCTTCCGGGCAGCGGCAACGTGATAGGCGGGCAGGGTGTCATAATGAAGACCAGACCGGACGTGATGGAACGAATGGTCTTGCGCGAACCGTCCTGCGTGAAAGCGGCATTGGGGGAGAACCCCATCCACGTCTACAAGCCCAAGGGCAAACTGCCGACGACCCGCATGGGTTCGGCGTTCCTGATGCGCGACGCTCTCGTCAAGGCGCACAACTACAACAGCAAGCACCTCATGGCGTCGAGGAAAAACGAGCCTTCAGAGCGCGACCTGGGCATGGAAATTCTCCTCAATGTGCTCAAGGGCGCGTTGAAACTGTCCGTTCACTGCCACCGCTCCGACGACATTCAGACCGCCGTGCGCATAGCCGAAGAGTTCGAGATCAAGTACACGATAGAGCATTGCACCGAAGGTCACCTGATAGCGGACTGGCTCGCCGCCAAGGGCGCGCACGTCACGGTCGGCCCGTCGCTCACGAGCAAGGTCAAGCCGGAACTGCGCAACAAGACGTGGGACACGCCAAGAAAACTGTGGGAGAGCGGCGTCCATTTCTGCATAATAACTGATCATCCAGTCATCCCGATAGAACACCTGAACGTCTGCGCGTCGCTCGCCGTACGCGCCGGCCTGCCCCAGGACGAAGCGCTGAAGGCTGTCACGATATACGCCGCCGAGCATCTTGGAATAGAAGGCAGAGTGGGAAGCATCGAACCCGGCAAAGACGCCGACCTCGCCATATGGGACGGCGACCCCCTGGATTCGCGCTCTAAAGTAGTGAAAACCTTCGTGAACGGCGAGGAAGTTTACTCGAAGGTATAAAGACCATAGGTTATAATCTCATAAAAGTAGTTTCTTGCGGGGTGATGTATTTGTCGAAAGGAGCGCTTATGATACAGGGAACGGCCTCCAACGCGGGGAAATCTCTTGTCGTCGCCGGTTTGTGCCGGTTGTTCACGCGCAGAGGTTTGAGTGTGCTTCCGTTCAAGCCGCAGAATATGTCGAACAACGCGGCCATAACCGCGGACGGAGGAGAGATAGGGCGCGCTCAGGCGCTTCAGGCGAGGGCGTGCAAGGCCGAACCGGTGAACGACATGAACCCGGTGCTTTTGAAACCCGAAAGCGACAAAGGGAGCCAGGTCGTGGTGCAGGGACACGCTCGAGCCACGGTGACCGCCGCGGATTATCTTGATTACAAACGCACGCTCATGCCGTTCGTGATGGAAAGTTACAACCGCTTGCGCGGCCGGGCCGACCTCGTCGTTGTCGAGGGAGCCGGCAGCATATCGGAGGTGAACTTGAGGCTTGGAGATATTTCAAACATGGGCTTCGCGTGCGAGGCAAACATTCCCGTGGTGCTTGCGGCTGATATCGACCGGGGCGGCGCGATAGCGTCGATCATCGGGTCGTGGATGCTCCTTCCCGATGATGAACGCTCGCTGCTGAGAGGATATATAATGAACAAATTCCGCGGAGACATCTCCGTTCTGACTCCCGCCCTGGACATCATTGAAGAACGCTCGGGGCTGTCCTGTTTCGGCGTGCTGGGATGGTTCGAGGGCGCGTCGCGCTTCCCAGCCGAGGACTCGTTGGCGCTCACGGTCGGCGCGGGCCGGAAAACGGACGATTCGGAAAGAAAGATCAAGATATACGTCCTTGTCCTGTCGCGCATTTCAAATTTCGACGACTTCGACCCTCTCCGCGCGGAGACTGACGTCGACCTCGCGTATGTGAGGCCAGGGCAGGCCGTACCCGGCGACGGCGACCTCGTGATAATTCCGGGCACTAAATCCACCATAGGGGACATAGAGTTCTTGAGGTCGCAGGGCTGGGACGTGGATATTGCCGCGCACATCCGAAGGGGCGGGCGGGTTCTCGGCATCTGCGGAGGGTATCAGATGCTGGGCAAGACGATCTCCGACCCTCATGCCATGGAAAACCCGGAGCCGAGGACAATTCATGGATTGGGGCTGATCGACGTCTCCACAGTGATGGAACCTTTCAAAACGCTGCGGCGCTTTACTGCGCACACCGAGCAAGGGGACACAATCACCGGCTACGAGATTCACATGGGTTCCACGAACGGCCCTGGTAGAGCGGCGCCGATGTTTTGCCTGGATGGCGCCGCTGAGGGTGCTTTCAGCGAGGACGGACGCGTGTTTGGCTGTTATGTTCACGGGCTTTTCACGAGCGATTCGTATAGAGCCCGTTTTCTCTCGGCATGGAGGGGCGGAGATGGGATAGGCGGCGAACGCTTGCTGTACGAGAAACGGATAGACGAGACGCTGGATGAATTGGCGGACCGCATGGAGCGTCAACTGGATATAAACGCCATCGCGCGAACAGCCGGCCTTTAGCCCCTCTCGGTGAAAGGTGAAATAAAAATTTATAAAAAGGGGTCAAGGGGACGAGTCTCCTTGACGGGGTTTGGGGCGGAGCCCCAAGATTCTAATCATCTCTCATTATTCTCCACCCGACTGCCGATACTAATATATAAACTTCATAAATAAACAGGGCGGGGTGCTGCGCAATGAGATTTAAAATAAATACCATAAAATTCGCGACGAAACTCACCTTTCACGCAACCATGGCGGCGTTTGTGTGTGTCATATGGACGTGCGCGGCTGAAGCCATCGCTCTCGACAAGGGCGAGCGCGTTTCCGTGGCTCTTGTGACGCCTGTCGCCAACAATACGGGTTTTTTCGTAGGGATGAACAAATACTACCCTGTGGATGTCCTGTCGGAAAAAATGTCGGACTACATGCTGGGGCGAATGCGCGAGATACCGCGCGTGAACGTCGGGCAGGTGTCGGGCTCGAATCCGGACTACTGGGACATAATGGGGACGTCGCGCAACGACCTCGTGCTCAATGTTAATCTTGAACAGTTCAACTGTTACAAAAAGGATACTTTGGGCTCTAAAGTGCGCTGGGAGATCGCTCTGCACATATATGTGTACGACTCGTCGAAGAGGCTCGTCTACGATACGGTGGTGTGGGAGCGCGACAAGAGGTATTATGTGCTGTACAACGATACAATGGAGCAGGGGCCGATTTATTGGGAGAAGTTCGAAAAAAGCCCCTATTGGCCCGCGCTCCGGCATGCCATGGACGAGGGCCTCAGCGACGTATTGGCCGGCTATAACGGATACCGCATAATTGGACGCATCGTAGCGCGCGCCGAGCGCGTGGACGGCTCGCTATCGGTTCCGAAGAATAAGAGAGACAAGATATACAACATCGACCTTGGAGTGGAGGACAGCGTGAAGGTGGGCGATATTCTCTCCGTGACGCGAGCCTCGTCGGTGCGCACGATCGCGCCGGATACTCCCGAGATGCACTTTCCGCAGATCGTGGGGCGGGTGCGGGTGATATTCGTCAAGGGACGGGACGCCGTGGCCGAGATCGTCAAGGAGTCGAGCGAAGCGCCCATACAGCTCGGCGACGCGTTGTCCGCGCCTCTTTTCGGTCCTCGCAAGGCAAAGAGCACGTTTTGAAAATTGAACAATATAGAAGCTTCCGCAGTCGCGTCCTCACGGCGCGTGAGTTGAAGGAAACAAATGAACAAGCAAAAACAAATAGGGAGGATTCGCGATGCCTGGCGCCGGCAATGCCGAAACAAGCGTTAAAACAATAAAAAAATTTTTTATCCTGTTCCTTGTTTTCCTGTTGTCGGTCGGATATTTTACCTTTGCGCCGGTGAGGCAGTCGGTCGCTGACCAAAATTCTCCGCCGGACGAGAGCGTGACGGATAACCAACCGAGCGAGGAAGTCAAGGCCGCGGCCAAGCGCGCGAAGGAAGAAGCGGCGCGGCGCGAGCGACAGCGCAAGGCAGCGGTCGCAAGAAAGGCTCGCGAGAAGGCGAAACTTGACGCGAAAAAGGCGGCTGAGGAGGCTGCCGAGGCGAAGCGCCGCATGGAGGAAGAAATGGCGAGGGCCGCCAGAGAAGAGATGATCAGACGGACACTTGAGGTCAGCCGCAATCTGATGGAGAGTGGCCGTTTCCAAAGCGCTATCAACATGTTAACAGGTTTTCTCGACGCAAATCCCCGCTCCGCGGAGGCCTGGTATCTGATAGCGCGCGCCCGCCACGCTCTTGGTGATTATGATAAGGCCCAAATCGCGTCAAATATAGCTCTGGAGATAGATCCTCATTATCCTGAACTTGCCAAGACGCCCAGCGGTCTGGAACCGAGGCCCTATCTCACCAAAGGGCAAAGGAAGGAGCCTCGCCCGTCGATGTCGGTGCTGCCGGTGAAACCGCCTCTTCCGGCCAATCTTCCGCTCGAACCCGTCGTGATATCGTTTCCCTTCCTTGTCAAGGCGGATGGCACGCGGCAGGAGAGTGTCTCCGACCCGGCCGCCGGCGCGTACCTGCAATATGTGCCGTATCCTCCCGAGCCGCGTGAAACCACAGTCGCGTGGATGCAGAGCGAGCGGTGGAACGAGATATCGCGTTGGCGTTTCAGGGCCGACAGGATGGGCATTCTGATGGAGCCGAGAGTTCCAATAGCGTGGAAGGGTTCGCGTCCCTACGAGGTCTATTTCTGGACGGGCGGCGAGTGGGCGAGGGTAAGGCGGAAGTACCGCGGTTCAGGTGAAAAAGAGACTTACGACGATATACTTTACAGCGCTCAGGAGAGCATAGCTGAAGTGCTGAACGACAGAGGCTTTGTGTGGCGTGAAACAGATACTCCGTCTTTAGCCGCCGCCGCTTCGCTGATGCGCTATAAGTGGATGGGAAGCGTCGATCTGACGTCCGCCGCCTCGAGAGCTGAAAAACGAGCGAGAGAGTGTTACGCGCCGGTCGTTTCTGACGATGTAAAGAAAGCGGAGAATTTTTAACCCGCAGACAGCGCCCGATGTCTTGCTCTTGCAGGGCAAGTGTCAGACACCGCAGAGTCCTGTAATCACTCAAATGTTTGAGCTGAGCGCACATTTATCAATTGAATATAACGGTTCAGCAATTTTGACACGCCTGCCCTGCTTGCTTCCGCAGGGCAGGCGTGTCAAAATTGCACGTCATAGTCGTTTCCAAAGTTCGCTATTCCGTTCACAATTCTTTTGGACCTTACGGACACATATCACCAATAAAAAATAAAAATTTGGGTTGCGGGCGCAGCCCGCTTCAGAGAGTGCAGGGAGCAAGCTCCCTGCCGGATTTGGGCGGAGCCCAAGCTTCTGATCCTGCGATTTAAGAGATTTCCTCCGGCATTTTCCAATCGTAG
Organism: Synergistaceae bacterium; assembly: GCA_031288335.1. Classification (GTDB taxonomy): domain Bacteria; phylum Synergistota; class Synergistia; order Synergistales; family Synergistaceae; genus JAIRKI01. The sequence goes on from JAITRO010000010.1 coordinate 7,629, forward strand.
TTTTTTCAGGTATACTTTCATTGGATTTTTATGGTGCGATGGAGGTTTTTGTATTGAAAAACGGCTCGGCCAAGCCTCTTGTGGCGATGAGCGGCATAGATAAGATATTTTTCGGCGCTTACGCCAATAAGGGCGTCGACTTCGATCTCGCGGCGGGCGAGATTCATGCCCTTTTGGGCGAGAACGGAGCGGGGAAGACCACGCTGATGAACGTGTTGTCGGGCATATATGCGCCCGATGCGGGGACTGTCAGAGTGGAGGGCCGGGAAGTCCGTTTCCGTTCCCCGCGCGACGCCATCGCCGCCGGCATTGGCATGGTGCATCAGCATTTTATGTTGATTCCGGTTCTCTCCGTCTGGGAGAACATGATTTTGAGCATGAGGGGCATTCCTTTCGTGACCGACAAACGAGGAACAACGGAAAGGATCAGGGAATTGTCCGAGCGCTACTCGCTGGCGGTCGACCCGGAGGCCATGGTCTGGACTCTGTCGATAGGCGAGTGCCAGAGGGTCGAGATATTGAAGATGCTGTACCGCGGAACGAAGGTTCTCATATTGGACGAACCGACGTCGGTTCTCACTCCCCAGGAAGTCCGCGTCTTTTTTGACGCCCTGCGCAAGGTGACGGGGGCGGGGCACGGCATAGTTATCATATCCCACAAGATCGAGGAAATTCTGAGCATTGCAGGCCGTATGACGATTTTGCGCAAAGGGGAGCGCGTCGCCACAGTGAATGCCGCAGGGGCCACCAGGGAGACGCTGGCACGGATGATGGTCGGACGCGCGCTCAAAAACGTGGAAAAAACGGGCGAGCCGCGCTCGCACGGCGTGGTGCTGTCGTGCAGGGGACTCTCGGTGCATAACGACCGGGGTGCTCGCGCGCTCGACGACGTCGGTTTCGACTTGCGCGAGGGCGAGATTCTGGGACTCGCCGGCGTGGCGGGAAATGCGCAGGACGAGTTGTGCGAGGCGCTGGCCGGTCTGCGTCCCCTCGATGCCGGCAGGATAATCTTGAAGGGAAAAGACATCACCGGTTTCAGCCCCCGCGAATTTATAAACTTAGGCATGAGTTATATTCCGGCTGACCGCAAGGGAACAGGACTCGTGTCCAACATGAGCGTCATGGAAAACGCCGCGCTCAAGAGTTACTGGAAAAAACCGGCCGCTGAACGCAAATTCCTCATAAATTGGCAATACGTCGCGGACATGACGCAAAGGCTCATCGCCGCCTTCGACGTTCAGACACAGTCGTCCGACGTTCCCGTCAGAAACCTTTCGGGAGGCAATATGCAAAAACTGATGCTGGCGCGCGAACTTTCGGGGAAACCGTCCGTGATACTGGCGATGCATCCCGTGTGGGGACTGGATGTCGGCGCGACTGAGTTCGTGAGGGAACGCCTTCTGGAGGAGCGCGCCAGGGGCGCGGGGATACTGATGATCTCGGAGGACCTGGACGAGATGCTGCTGATGGCCGACAGGATAATGGTCATTTCGAGAGGGCGCATAATGGGCATTATAGATGAACCGAAGAGCGTGTCCAAGGAACGCATAGGATTGATGATGGCGGGTACCCCAATGGACGGCTGGCGCGTTGGAGAGGTCGCCGTATGAGAGGCTGGCGGCTGGAGAGGCGCGTTTCCCCCTCGGCGTTCTGGAGCGCGTCGGTGACTACGTTTTCAATCTTGGCCGCGCTGGCGTTGGGCGGCCTGCTCATGGCGTTGATGGACGTAAATCCGGCAAAAGCCTATTTCGAGATTCTGCGCGGTTCGCTTGGAAGCTGGTACGGCTTCGGGGAGACTATAGTGAAGGCGATTCCGATCACGCTCACGGGCCTGGCCTGTGTTCTGGCGTTTAGGGCCGCCATCTGGAACATCGGCGCGGAAGGGCAGCTGATCGTGGGGGCGCTTGCGGCGACGGCTTTTGTGAGATACTCGCATATTGAAAACTCGTTTGGCATCCTGTGCGGCATGTTCGCCGCGTCTGGGATCGCCGGGGGATTGTGGGGGGCCATTCCCGGTTTCCTGAAGGGTAAATGGAACGTCAACGAGATCATAGCCACCCTCATGGGGAACTACATCGCCTTGTGCCTGATGGACTTTCTGCTTTATGGGGCGTGGAAAGACCCCATGAGCATGGGATTCCCGATGACCGCTCCTTTCCCGCCAGGGGCGAGGCTCTGGGTTTTCGCGGGCAGGCTGCACGCGGGACTGTTTATCGCGCTCGTCATGGCCGTGGTGATCCACGCGACGATAGGGCTCACGCAGTGGGGTTTCGAGATAAGGGTGATAGGTGAGAACCGGAAGGCGGCGTGGTACGTCGGGATAGGGATAATGAAAAATATAGTCCTCGTGATGTTCCTGTCGGGCGCGATAGCGGGACTTTGCGGCATGAGCGAGGTGGCGGGCCTGCACGGGAGGTTGTCGCGCGGTTTTTCCGTCGGCTACGGTTTCACAGGCGTGATAGTGGCGTGGCTCGCCGGATTGAACGCGCTGCTCCTGCCCTTTGTAGCATTTCTCATGGGAATACTTTTGGTGGGGGGCGATACCTTACAGGTAGTGATGGGATTGCCGCTGTCGAGCGTGCAGATCTTTCAGGGTCTCATATTGTTCTGCGTGCTGGGAGGGGATATATTCAGAAATTACCGGCTGAGACGCCCGCACGTCACGAAACGCTGGGAGGCGGCTTGATATGGACGTGCTGATACCGATACTCGCCGCCGCCGTTCGCAGCGGAACGCCGGTCGCTTACGCCGTCATGGGCGAGATATTGGCGGAGCGCTCGGGTGTCATGAACCTAGGGCTGGAGGGTCTCATGCTGTTTGGCGCTTTCGCGGGATTTTCGGCGACGCGGTTCACGGGCAGCCCGGAACTCGGGCTCGCCGCTGCTTTTGCGGCGGGAGCGCTTGTCACGCTAATTCACGCGTTTCTGTGCGTCACACTGGGAGGCAACCAGACGGTCAGCGGTCTGGCGCTCGCGATGTTCGGCGGCGGCATGAGCGCGATGCTGGGGCGCAATCACATAGGAGAGACGATCAAGGGCCTGATGCCCTTCGATTTTCCGGTATTGTGCCGAATTCCGCTGATCGGGCCTGTTTTTTTCAGGCACGACGTCATGGTTTATATATCGTTTTTGCTCGTTTTTTCCCTGAGTTTTTTTATATTTCGGACGAGACCCGGGATAAATCTGAGGGCTGTCGGCGAAAACCCCAGGGCGGCGGACGCTATGGGCATATCGGTCTCACGCGTGAGGTACCTGTACACGCTAGCGGGCGGCGGGCTTGCGGGATTGGCGGGCGGTTATCTCTCGGTCGTCTATTCGCAGATGTGGGTGGAGGGCATGACCGCCGGCCGCGGATGGATAGCGGTCGCTTTGGTTATCTTCGGGATATGGCGTCCTTTGAGGGCGATGTTCGGATGCTATCTCTTCGGCGGCATTGACGCCCTGCAACTGAGGATGCAGGCGGCCGGCACGAGCATACCCGCCCCGATATTGCTGATGCTCCCGTACCTGATGACGCTCGGCGTGCTGGTTTTCATATCGATAAGAAGCAAATCGGGTATACTTTTAGGCGCACCGGCCTCTTTGGGCGCACCTTTCCGCAGGGAAGAGCGGGAGTGATTTAACATATCACAATATCGGGGTTCTGCTCCGAATCCCTCAAAGGGACAAGTCCCTTTGAGCTTCTTAATTATAATGTTCGAGGTATTGATATATTTTGATAAAAATTTCTCTGAATGTGTGATAATACTTTTATGAAAAAAATTGCATGCATTCTGATGGTCTTGTCGATAGTATCCTGGGGGAGCGGTCTTGCCGGCGGGAGCGAGATGGATTTAGCCATGCTTTCGCCACACTCTCCGTCCGGTGCGAACAAGCTGTCAGCGGATGGGCGCGGAGGCGTTGTGTTGGCGCTGTCTGGCGGCGGCACTAAGGGTTTCGCGCATGTCGGCATACTCAAGGTGTTGGAGCGCGAAAAAATACCGGTCGTCGGCATAGCCGGAACCAGCATCGGCGCCGTAATCGGAGGTTTGTACGCGTGCGGATATACGGCCGACGAGATCGGCGAGATCATATATGAGACGAACATCATGGGCCTGTTGGCCGACTCGGGCACGCGGGTCAAGACCGACGCTGGCGATCACAGGCCTGTAGGTGAGAATGTGAAAGTCTATCGCCTCAATTTCGACAAGAACGTACACTTGAAAGGCCCGCTCGGCGTGCTTCCAGCCCTTTCACTGGTCAGTTTTCTCACAAAGTACACGGGACATCTGCAGGCCACGGATTTTATGGATTTGCCCATTCCTTTCGCCTGTATCGCCACAGACCTGGGCAGCGGCAGCGAGGTCGTGCTGACGAAAGGCAATCTCGCCTCGGCCATACGGGCATCCGCTTCCATCCCTGGCCTCCTGGAGCCGTGGCCGATAGACGGGAGGCTTTTGGTGGACGGAGGTCTCGTCGATAATCTGCCGGTGCTCGCCGCTAAGGAGCTTTTTCCGGGATATCCAGTGATAGGCGTGAATCTCGCCGGCGAGTCGATCGTAAAGCCGAACGAAAGGTTCAAAAGCCTCATGGACGTCCTGACGCAGACCATCGATATCATGACGATTGACCGCATAAAAATGAGCGAAGCCGCCGCTGACCTCATGATCTACCCTGATGTCACGATGTACGGAATGCTCGACTCGTCTGGATATAAGGAAATCTACAAGCGCGGAATGAATGCGGCCGAATCGCGGTTGGACCGTATCTTGGAACTGTCGGCCGCATCGGTGCCTCCATCCGGCGATCATAAAAAAAAGAGTCCTGTCAGGATTGTGCGAAACGTGCGCATAGAGGGACTGCACGCGACATTGGCGTCGGAACTCGAAAACCGCTATAAAAAATGGGTGGGGCAGCCTTACGATGTGAACGCCGTGAACGAAGCGATAGAAAAGATGGAAAAACTCGATGAAGTGGCCGCCGTCGACGTCGATACCCATTCGACTGAGAACGGCGCGCCGACGGACGTGGATGTGGTGTTTTCCGCCGAAAAAAGGCCTCCCTTCGAACTCGGCATCGGCGGATACGTGTCCAGCCTTCATTCGCGCAGATGGATCTCGCTCAGCGCGAACGCCCGCGACCTGTCAAGCAACGGGGACGCAGCCAACATCAACACGCGGTATGGCAATGAGGAATGGGGAGTCGACGCGAGATATTTCACCCCGCTCACAGTAGGGGGGCAATGGGGTTTCTCCCTGTCCGGCGGGAAGAACCATTTTGAGCCGGACGGATTTGACAGCTATTCCGTCGAAAAATACAGCGCGCGCATATTGTATTACAGGGAGCGAATGGATGATTTCCGCTTTGGGATCGGTTTGGCGGGCGAATATGCGAGAGCGCCCGGTTACGACGGATTTTCGTGGGGGCCGTATCTTTATTTCAACCGTGATACCCTCGACAACTTACTGACGCCGTCGCGCGGTTATTCCTTCAACTCGCGGATATGGCTCGGCGGTGGCGGCGACGATATATTTTCATCGAGAACCACGCTCACCGCGTATATTCCATGGAAAAGCGATCTGCGTTTCATGTTGAATTTCGGGCTTGCGACGGGAGAACGCAATAACGCCGCGTATAGTGTGCTTTTGGGCAGCATGGAGGAGCTTTACAGTCTCGCGAGAACCCAGCTTGTCAGCGATCAGGCGATGTGGGCTAGAGTGGGGTTGAGCCGCGATTTTCACAACTCGTGGTGGGGCGCTGTAAGGGGAGAGGTTTTCGTGGCTTATGGGGCGTCCATGGAAGACTGGAATACTTCACGGGATGTCTGGGAGGTTGGTTTGGCCCTCTCGTTCCCCGGACAGCTGTTGTCCGGGAAGATAGTTCTGGTGTACAGCAATGATGACGATGTGGTCTTTGGTTTTTCGCTCGGAGATCCCCGCTGGCGCGGCGGAAATTTACCCTGACCTAAACCGCAGGATCAAAATCTTGGAGCGAAGTCCGAGATTAAAAAATTAACGTCCGGCATCGCGGAGGGATTTTATTTGTCGCACTTTTTTTTCCACGGCGTAGATACTGTCGAACTGGCCTGCACTTACGGTACGCCGCTCTATGTAGTCTCGGAGGACGAGATAACGGCTCGGATCAGGGAGATCAAGTCGCTGTTCGACGACAGGCGCGAGCGGTGCCGCACTCATTTCGCGTCGAAGGCTTTCTTGACGAAGGATATGCTTGGAATTTTGAAACGTGAAGGCGTCGGGCTTGATGTTGTGTCCGGCGGTGAGCTGTATCTTGCCCGCGAAATGGAGTTCCCGGCGGAGCGGATAGCGTTTCACGGCAACAGCAAGACTGAAATGGAAATATCCGAGGGGCTGGATTACGGCGTCGGTAAATTTGTCTGCGACAGTTTGGACGAGATCAAATTGATAGACGAAATGGCGCGTTCGCGCGGCGCGCGTCCCAACGTGCTAATACGCGTAAACCCTGGCGTGAAGGGAAATACTCACGCCCACATGTTAACCTCTGGAGGAAGGACGAAGTTCGGCCTGCCGCCCGATTTGCTGCGGCAGACGGCGGCAGAGTGCGCGGCGCTCGAAAACGTGGCGCCGGTCGGGCTTCATTTTCACGTCGGCTCCCAACTGATGGACGCCGGGGCACATTTGGAGGCTTTGGATGTTCTGCTCGGCATCATAAAAGAACTGCGGGACGAAATGAATTTCGAGACGAGGATTCTGGATATGGGCGGCGGTTTTGGCGTGGCTTACACTCCAGCGGATAAACCTGCCCGCATAGGGGACTTCATAACACCAATGGCGGCCCGTGTGGAAGCATTTTGCGCCGCGAACGGACTGACACGCCCCGACTTGATCATTGAACCGGGGCGTTACATCACGGGCCCTTCCGGCATAACCCTTTACACCGTGGGAAGCGTGAAGGAAATACCCGGCGTCACGACATACGCGGGAGTGGACGGCGGTTACCACGACAATCCGCGTCCGGCGCTCTACGAAGCCGTTTATGACGCGGTCGTGGCGAACAAGTACGGAGTATCCCCAGCGAAAAACGTGACCCTCGCCGGCAAGTGCTGCGAATCCGGCGATGTGTTAATCCGCGGCATAATGCTGCCCGATATCGAGCGGGGCGACATAGTGGCGGTGCTTTGCACTGGCGCTTACTGCCACTCGATGGCCAACAATTACAATAAAAATCCGATTCCTGCGATAGTGATGATAAAGGACGGCGAAGCCCGTCTGTCGGTGAGGCGTCAGACCTATGCGGACATTTACGCTTGCGAAATGCCGCTGCCGTAGATAAGCGGAAAAAGATACATCAGTGTGGGCCCGGTTTCTCGATGGCTGAACTCGCGGAAACGCCGCGGGAATATTAGAATCCCTTGGCTCTGGACCGAGACTTAGGGAGGGACGATATTATCATGGCAGAAATACTCAAAGGCGCGCCGGTGGCGGCGGCGCTGAACGAAAAAATTCAGGCCCGTGTGAAAACGCTGGAGGCAGGTGGCGTCACGCCAACGCTCGCGATAGTGCGCGTCGGCGTGGAACCCAATGACATATCCTACGAGCGCACGGCACAGAAGCGCTGTGCCGCTGTCGGCGTCGAGCCCCGCAGTGTGACGCTTCCCGAGGGCTGCGGGCAGGGCCGCCTCATCGAGATCCTGCACGGCTTGAACTCCGACAGTTCGGTTCACGGCGTGCTGCTGTTCCGCCCGCTGCCGGAATACATGGACGACGGCGCAGTGAGAAACGCGCTTATCCCCGAGAAGGACGTCGACGGGATAACCGACGCATCGCTGGCCGGTGTGTTCGCCGGAATCAAGAAAGGCTACCCGCCCTGCACAGCACAGGCCTGCATGGAGATACTGGACTTTTACGGCATAGACCCGAAAGGAAAGCGCGCGGTGGTGATAGGCCGCAGCCTGGTGGTCGGCAAACCAGTAGCAATGATGCTTTTAAGCAAACACGCAACAGTAACGCTGTGTCACACGCGCACGATCGATATGCCTTCGGTGTGCAGGAACGCCGAGATATTGGTGGTGTCCGCCGGACGTCCGGCGATGATCGGCAGAGAATATCTGTCGCCCGGCCAGACGGTGATCGACGTCGGCATAAACATACTGGACGACGGGAGCCTCCGCGGCGACGTCAATTTCGCCGATGCCGCGGAGATCGCTGCCGCCGCGACCCCCGTCCCCGGAGGCGTCGGTACGGTCACAACTTCGGTGTTGCTTGCCCACGTGGTGGACGCCGCCAACTTCTAAAGCGGGCTGCGCCCGCAACCTAAATTTTTGTTTTTTTATTGGCGAAGTGTATCCGTAAAGTATTAACATGTGGTACTGTTTCCGGGGACCATTATAATAATATTTTTCATGCGTCTGTCCTGAGGGCGTCCCGATTGTTTGACAACAGGCCACGCGGAATCCTATAATGAACTTGTGGTGTTTGGATGAAATTTCTGAATATTTCAAGGACAGTGAATACCATGTGCGGCGGCATTGTCGGATTCGGCGGGAGACCAAAAATCATAATCCCAATCATAGCGACGCTCATCATGGCCGCGTTTTTTGGAACGGGCGCCTGTTTCGCCGCGAAGAAGTTTGACCTGTCGGAGTTCAGCGGGCCCAAAATGAAAAACCTATATTACGTCATAACACGGGATATGGACGCCGCTCTGCTCGCCATGTCGACGGGCGGGATCGACGTGCTGTCCGATATCTCCCGTTCTGTCGACATCGATCGGCTGCGCGCGGACGACAACGCGGAATTGTCGATGGCGGCGACGTTTCATGAATTTTTCCTGACGTTTAACACCCGCAAATTTCCGTGGGATCAAAAAGTGCTGCGCCAGGCAGCGTCTCAGGTCGTCGAGCGGAGAAAATGGGTGCGCGATCTGTTCTCGGGATACTGCGAGCCGACGTCGACCTTTCTGCCGGTCATCTCCCCGTTCTGCGACACGGATGCGCCAACGCTGCCCGGCGGTCTGGATGAAGCGCGCAAAAGGCTTGAGGAGGCGGGATGGACGTGGAACCGGTCGGGGTGGCTCGTCGCTCCGGACGGGCGGGAGTTGCCTACTACGAGGATACTTTGCCCGCCATCCTCCGTGGTCGCCACCACCACAGAGATCGCAGCTCTCTTCGCCGAGGCGCTGCGATCCCTGGGAGTGCCGGCAGAAGCCGAGCCGCTCGATTTCCAGACCATGCTGGCGCGCGTGGACATAGGAGATTTCGACGCCTGCACGAACGCCTGGTCGATGTCGCGTGACCCCGACGTGCTCTTCGCTTTCTATCATTCATCGATGGACGTCGATGGGGGATATAACATGAGCGGCATTTCCGATCCCGAACTCGATGAGGCCCTGTTGGCGCTGCGATACGCCCCCGACGAGGGCGTTGCGCGCACTGCGTCGTCGCGCGCGCAGCGGATACTGGCCGAGTTGTGCCCTGTGATTCCTCTCTACAGCCGATACTCCATATCGGCGATGAGCAAAAATTGGGACGGAGTATTTGAGACCGACCGCAATACATCGGACAACCTCATCACGATGATCTCCATGACCCCGAAGGACGGCGGCGAACGCCCAATATACTGGAATATCCCGGAGGAAATAAGGACGCTGAATCCCCTCGTGTCGTCGACCGCGTACGACTGGACGGTGCTGGGCACGGTATACGACACGCTGATTTCGGTCGACCCGTACACGTTCGAGGACATGCCCTGGCTCGCGGAAAAATGGTCGATCGAGACGGGCAAGAAGGGCTCCGTGCTCAATTTCACGCTGCGCGACGGGCTCCTGTGGCAGGACGGGCGTCCCCTCACCGTCGAGGACATCGCGTATTCCATCCAATTCATAAAGGATAACAACGTCCCCAGGTTTTTCGACAACGTGAAGGACGTCGAATCCGTCGAATTCGACAAAGGAGCGCGAACACTGCGGGTGACGATGTCCAACATCAGCGACTGGCATCTGCACACCATCGGCGGAAGCGTGCTCGTCATGCCCAAGCACATTCTCGAAAAAGTCCCCGACTGGCGTACGTGGCAGCCGACGAACCATCCCCACAAGGCGCTCGACGGAACGGAGCTGACAGAGCTGATAGGA
>JAITRO010000210.1 GCA_031288335.1 Synergistaceae bacterium
AATTGGGGGTGCCGGTAATGCAGGAAGCAATCGGAGCATATCGAAGCATAACGGTAGCGCCGGAATTTATCGAAGTGGAGCGTCTGCGTTCCAAAGCCCGTCACGACGAAGCGCAAGCCTTGTTCCATGCCCATCGAGAGGGTGTGCGCGAATCTGATGAGAAGTGGCAGGGCATAGTTGCGGGAAAAGACGCAATTCTTGCGGAAAAAGACATAATTCTTGCTGACAAAGACGCGGAAAACGCGCGATTGCGAGAACAGCTTGCCATGCTTCAAGCGCAGCTCATCGCGGGCAAATAGCGGCGTACTGAGGCATAGAAATAAAGAAGCCCTTCAGCCATCGAGGCTGAAGGGCTTCTTTTTACTGCCTGGTGTAAAATTTGAGGTACGTTCGCGCTTTTATGCCCGCTTCCCGCGGATCACGCTCACCATGCCCAGCACGAACAATGCGGCCATGCCTCCGAATCCGGCGTCGCATCCGCTGCTATCCGACGGATCCTCAGGAGTTGGAGTCGGAGTCGGCGTCGGCGTCGGATCAGGCGTCGGCGTAGGATCAGGAGGAGTCGTAGCCCCGTAGACGGTGAAGCTGACTGGCACTGTAACCGGCAACGTAATTTCCTGCTCTCCTTCCTTCTTGGTGAACGTCACAATGAGCCTATCACTGTACTCATCTGCAGCAAGTCCCTCCTTGGGGGAAACAGTGAAAGTCTTAACCTCAGTCTTATTTGATGAAGTAAACTTAACATCAAAATATTCATCGTCCTCGAGCACCGCATTGGTAATATGAGAGCTATCTACCCATTTTGCCGGTGTGGCGTCTATGTCTGAATCCTCTATCACTTTACTGAGAGCAGAAGTAAGAGTGTAGCCAACATACTGGGTGCCGAAATCAAAATTACCGGACTTAATTTCGACATATTTGCTTGTGTCACCTTTTGGTTTTGCTTTTAATATTTTATCCCCGCTAGCAGCATCCAACAGCACGCCAAAACCCTCTCCGCTAGCGGCGATAGTTGCCGGGAAGCTGCCATTAAGGTAAAATGCATTCTTTTCCTTTGCCGAGAAAATAGTAAAACCCGCACTCAATTTGGTACTATCAACATCTTTTACATTAATAATGGAGTCTTTTGTTAGCTTCACTTCTCCGCCGACGGTCAGGATGGGCTTGCTATAATCGAAACCACCCGGAATAGTAATTTCGTATTTCTTGAACTTATCTATGCTCGTGATGCCTTCCAGAAGTCCATCTGTTTGAATGTCCAGCGTGCTGCTGCTCTCATCGTCCTCATCACCACCACCATACAACTCGATTGTTCCATCACCAAAACTTGGGGAGCCTGAAATCTTAACCGTACCTCCCTTAACCACCTTCACCAAAACTTTATCACTGAAGAAGGTTGGCTCGCCGGAAATCTCGACAGTGTTGGTGGATTCGTTCCCTATTCTGATATTGCCATCAAACTCAGGAGAACCTATTATTCTTACGCTATTATCGCCAGTAGGAGTAGCCTCAGCGTTACCATCCTCATCATAGACTCCAAAAATTCTAATGCCATAACCATCACCAACGGCACTAAAGATACCGCCTTCTATGATGACCTCATTCCCTTTTGCCTCGTTGTCAGTCTCTCCTCCAGCGATAAGAAGAGGGTGACCATTAATGTTCTCGAAAATTCCTTCCTTAATCGTCACAATGTTGAACTCGGCCAAACCCTTGTCCCCACTGATGGCCCTGCCGCCGATGATTTCATATGTTGTTATATCTTTTGCTGCTGCGTTAATCGTTACCGAGTTACCTTTTGCGACTGTCGCCCATCCGCCGATGATCCTATCACTACTTATCGCGCTCTCCTCAATCGAGACAGTGTTCCCCTCTGTCTTTCCTTTTATTGAACTGCCGCCGACGATGTCTTTAACACTGCTTTTTGTGGAGTATATTGCTTTAATCTGAACATTATTACTACTTGCGTTGCCGATATAGGCGCGACCGCCGAAGATGTGGTGATTTAGTGTTGCTCTGGAGCCCTCGATGGTCACGGTATTATTATTGGCGTTGCCTTCTCCAAAAGTGCTAGCAAATGGGTTCCAACTTCCGTCGCCTATACTGCCATTAGACGCAACCGGTCCCTGAACAAAACCGCCCACCACGGCATCGTATATTGTACCGCCCTTGATTGTTACTATATTTCCAGTTGCGTTTTCCTTTCCGTTTGCATTCTTCTCTTCCTTATCTAGACCTGATACGAAGCCGCCGTAAACTTGGCCGGGCTTAAGACCTTTGGAAGAGTCAGAAAGATCTACTCCTATTGTTCCATTCTCGATGGTCACTGTATTATTTTCGGCATTGCCTCCTGCGGTAGCGCCGCCGACGACACCGGTACCGATCTTACGGTCCTTTATTACGACTGTCTTGTCTTGAACAGTAGCCGTTCTGTGCTCTCCGCCACCAAACAGGCCGGGTATATCTTCATCAGATTTGTCTATTGTTATAACATCCCCCCTGAAGTAACTCAGAAGATTATAATCTGGACTTAAAACATTCATCTTGACCCAGTCTGGTACCTGCTCCAGATCCTTCGACGTTATTGCTGCCGCAGCCACACTTGCCGTCATGACCACTGCGAACAGCGCGAGGAACAACCTCCACTTTTTAAAACTTTTACCCATTTTCCATAGCCTCTTTCTCTAAAATAACTTTTTTAGTAATTATATGATGCATATGGTTGCGAAAAATCCTCCAAGCCACTCAGCGCTTTTGAGAACGGGCTCCGAGGTTTAGATTTGCCGCGATGAAAATATTCAGGGACCACGCGCCCACGTAGGCACACATGACAAACAGCGCTCCGTGTATAAACATGCGACACTTCCATGCCGGGACTCGGTCACAATTGAGGAAACAATTTTTACCTTGATATCCCGCATATGCTTCATCTTAATCCGACCCCTCCTTTCCAACAATCAATAAAACCAATAATCCACAGCCTAACCTCATGGAATTACTCTTTGCCAATTCGCTGATCGCATAAGCTTTTGTCTGGACGCTTTTACCTGCCCTTCTCTTTATTTCTTTGTAGCATTGACGACAATAATCATATTATAAGAAAATTTTCGGAAATTTGCAACCTCAAAAAAACAAATTCGTGAACTCCGCGCAAAATTTACCATTTACGCCGATGTCACGGATTTGAGCCCTTCTATTTCGTCGATCGGCAGGGAGAGCACCACCCCCTGCGCTTCGGTGTTCATGCCGCAGGCTTGCGATATCGCCCTCATTATGTCGGTTTTCATCTCGTGGCGGGTCAGTATGACGACTATGTCCTTTTCGAGCTGAGGGGCTATTCCAAAAAATTTCGACTCGCCGTCCACGTCGCACTTCCGACCGTGAAGCACCGTGCCGCCGCGCGCGCCGGCTTCTTTGGCCGCCGTCATCAGCGTGTTGGTGTATCCCTGGTTTATTATGGAAAGCACCATGTCGTATTTGGCCGTGATTTTTTCCGTATTTTCCGCATCCATTTTTTCGTCGTCTCCCTTCGATTCAAAATCTTTGGCGATGAGTTGAAGGGCCGCCCCCGAAACTCCCGAGAGCGGCGCGGTGAAGCCTATGCCTCTCCCGGGTTTCGAGAGGCGTACTTTTTCCTCTATCAGACGCAGGAGTGCGCTCGATTCGTAATTCGGAACCAGGCAGCAGAATAACGATTTATCGACGGAGTTGAGGCCAAGGAGCGCCATCACGTCCGAGGCCGCGGTGCCTTGCCCCAATGCTATGAAGTGAAAGCGGACCTGTTCTTCCTTCAGGATTTCCTCCACCTTTTTCGTCCATGCCCGGTCGACGATCACACCCAACAGTTTCAACACGAGCGGTTTGTTATCGCCCATCCGAACTTTCCTCCTCGTAATCGACGATATCGTCGGTCAATTCCGCACCGACGGTGACTTCCGCCGCTGCGACTTCGTTTTCCTCCGCAACCCTCGCCTGGCGGGCGTAAACCAGGCCCAGCAGTTGTATGGTGATCAGCGGCGTCATGGCGACCATCGCCACGACGCCGAAAGCGTCCGTCAGGACGTTGCCTCCGACGCTCTCGCAAGCGCCCATCGCGAGAGGAATCAAAAACGTGGAGGTCATCGGCCCGCTCGCGACCCCGCCCGAGTCGAAGGCGATGCCGGTGAAAATTTTCGGGGTGAAGAACGTGAGGGCCAGGGCCAGCGTGTAGCCCGGTATCAGGAGCCAGAATATCGACAATCCCGTCAGTATCCTGAGCATGGACAGTGCGAGCGAGACTGCAACCCCGATCGAGAGCGACAGTTTCATCGCCCGCCTCGATACCGCTCCGCCGGATATTGCCTCGACCTGCTTGTTCAGCACATGCACGGCGGGCTCAGCGGCCACTATATAATAGCCTATCACCATCCCCAGAGGGATAAGAGCCCACTTGTATCCGCTCGCCGCTATCTCCCTGCCGAGAAGGTGCCCCACCGGTATAAAGCCCACGTTCACGCCGGTGAGGAAGAGCACCAGGCCGGTGAGAGTGTAAAGAAGGCCGATGCCCACCGTCATGAGCTGCTTTTTGGAAAAACTTCTGAAAATCAGCTGAAAGAACAAAAAGAAAACCACTATCGGCGACAACGCGGTCAGTACCTCAGTCAGGTGCTCGGGCAGCCGCGCGAGGTATTGCTGGACGACGTCCCTCGTTGTCACCACGTCAACCACCTCTACCGGCGTGTACGAGGCGTCCTGCGGGTTGAAGCCGATGCCCAGCAGAAGCACCGCCATGATCGGCCCCACGCTGCATATAGCCACGAGCCCGAAGCTGTCGTCCTGCGAGTCCTTGTCGTGCCGTGCCGCTGAGAGCCCTATGCCAAGGGCCATTATGAACGGCACTGTTATGGGGCCGGTGGTGACGCCTCCCGAGTCGAAAGCCACCGACAGAAACGCCTTCGGCGCGAACGCAGACACCCCGAACAGCACTATATAGAAGAATAACAGGATATACTTGAGCCCGACATGAAATAGCACGCGCAGCGAGGCAATGACGAGAAACATCCCCACGCCGAAAGCCACGGTGCCGATGAGGATATCGCTCGGGATGGCGGCCACCTGGTTTGCCAGCACCTGCAAATCCGGCTCCGCCACCGTCACGATGAAGCCGATCGTGAAACTCACCAGAACGACGAACCACAGCTTGTGCGTTTTCACGAACTGCGCGCCTATCGTCTCGCCCATCGGCATCATAGCGACATCCGCGCCAAGGGAGAAAAAACCCATGCCGATAATGAGCAGAGCCGCCCCCACAAGGAACATTATCGTAGTTCCTATCGGTATCGGCACGGCGTAGCTGCTGAGGATAAACACGATCATCGAAATGGGCACCACTGAAGAAAGCGCTTCGAGTGTCTTTTCCTTGAGTTTTTTATTCATCCGGTCACCTCCATGCGTCGGATAAAGGATACCACATTTTTGATATATTCGATACAAAAGTACGTCCGATGTATTCTCCAAATTTCCAAAGATTCAAACAGAGGGGAACATAGCTCCATTTGGAAGCTGACCGCTCACCTCGCTGAAACATGATTTCCGCTCTGTTCCTTATCCTGCTTGAACAGTTTCTTGATCTTGCGCCGTTCGCTGCGGAACATACCGCAGTGGATAGTCACGATTGCTTCCTCTCTGCCGAGCGGTTTTGGGCGTGCAATCATTTTATCAACACCTTAAATCCCGGAAATATGGATGTTATCATAACGATATCGAGCCTGGACGTTTTTTACAACGGCAAGGCAAATTGGTATAATATTTTACACGAAGGAGATGGCGCCGCATGATGCATGAACAGGATGAACGTGAACATCGAAACGTGACTGTCGTGATTTCGTCATTCCGGTGCTGACGGCTAAAAGGATGCTGGAAGCCGGCGGTGACCCGTTGAAACGCGGCGAGTACTCCCTTGAGATTCTCGAAATGATAGAAGAACGTGTGGCGGACGCAAAAAAAGCGAGGTCGTTCCGAAATTTTGCGCACAATATACTGGAAATAGA
>JAITRO010000169.1 GCA_031288335.1 Synergistaceae bacterium
AACAAAAAAGTAGGTGATCTGCTGTGCGCCGTTCGTCTGAAGTGAAAAGAGTCACCAAAGAAACCGACATAACTGTCAAAATCGACCTCGACGGTCAGGGAAGGGCCGACATATCGACAGGGATCGGTTTCTTCGACCATATGCTGGTTCACGTCGCTAAACACGGGTTTTTCGACCTCGTCATAGAGGCGAGGGGCGATCTCCACGTCGATTGTCATCATACGGTCGAGGACGTGGGGATAACGCTGGGGCAGTCGATTACCAAAGCGCTCGGTAGCCGCGAGGGCATCGCGAGGTATGCGAGCGAGGCCGTGCCGATGGAGGACGCGCTCATACTCTGCGCCCTCGATATATCCGGCAGGCCGTATTTGGCGTTCGACTGCGGGTTCCCGGCCGAGAAAATAGGCGAGATGGACACGGAGATGATAGAGGAATTTTTCAGGGCACTCTGCCTCCACGCGGGTCTGAACCTCCATATCAGAGCGCTCGCCGGAAAAAACAGCCACCATATCGCCGAGGCGGCTTTCAAGGCGTTCGGCCGCGCCATGGACAGAGCCTCGTCGATAGACCCTCGGATCTCCGGGGTTCTGTCAACGAAGGGCACATTTTAGGAAAGCGCGATGATAGGGATAATCGACTATGGAATGGGCAATCTCAAGAGCGTATCGAACGCCTTCCGCGCGCTTGGTTTCGACGCGTTCATCGCGTCGCGCCCGGACGAACTCGACCGCGCGGACAAGATAGTGCTGCCCGGCGTCGGCGCGTTCGAGGGAGCGATAGCGGAACTGCGGCGCGGCGGCTGGGACGAGCGCGTCAAGGAATCGGCCCGGGCTGGAATACCGCTGATCGGCATCTGCCTGGGGATGCAGCTTATGTTCGAAAAAAGCTGTGAAAACGGCTCACACTCCGGACTCGGTCTGTTCCCCGGTCACGTCGTCCGCATACCGGACGGATTTTCGCCGGACAGGAAAAAACTCAAGATACCGCAGGTCGGTTGGAACAAGCTCGAAATGAGAAAAAAATCCGCGATACTGTCAAGCTCGGACGACGTTTACGTCTATTTCGTCCACTCGTATTACGCCGTTACGGAACCGGAATACGTGTCGTCGGTCACGTCCTACGGCGTTGACATCACGGCGTCGGTCGAGCGCGAAAACGTATTCGGCGCGCAGTTTCACCCCGAGAAGAGCGGCGAACACGGACTGGCCATATTGAAGAAGTTCGCGGAATTGAAGGCCGGCAAATGATCTTATACCCGGCGATAGACATCATGGGCGGAAGATGCGTGCGCTTGAGGCAAGGTGATTTCGCGCGGGTAACCGAATACTCGGCCGACCCGGCGGAACAGGCCCTCGAATGGGAACGCCGCGGCGCGGAATACATTCACGTTGTCGATCTGGACGGCGCGCGTCACGGCGAGAGCCGCAACGACGACAGCATACGCGGCGTGACAGCCGCGGTTTCCGTGCCGATACAGAGCGGCGGCGGGATCAGGAACATGAACGATATAGAGCGCCGGATGTCGTGCGGAGTCTCCCGCGTGATACTGGGCACTGCGGCGGTCAGGGATCCGGAACTGGTGCGCGAAGCGGTGCGCGGATTCGGCGATCGCATTGCCGTGGGAGTTGACGCCAGGAATGGCATTGCGGCGGTTGAAGGCTGGGGCGGTACCGGTTCCCTGACGGTGATGGAACTGTGCGCGCGCATGAGGGACGCGGGAGTGAAGGTGATAATCCACACCGACATTGCCCGCGATGGGATGATGACAGGCCCGAACCTCGAAGCCTCTAAGGTTCTTGTAGGGCTGAATTGGTTCGACGTGATAGTCTCGGGCGGCGTGGCGTCGATGGACGACCTCCACGCCGCGCACGACATCGGAGCGAGCGGGGCCGTAATCGGCCGCGCGCTCTACAACGGCGCGATCAACCTCGAAGAGGCTGTCCGCGTTTTCGGAAAGGAGCCGCGCGAGCGATGCTGACCAAAAGGATAATCCCCTGTCTCGACGTAAACCAGGGCCGGGTGGTGAAGGGAATAAATTTCGTGAATCTGGCGGACGCCGGCGACCCTGTCGAAGCAGCCTCCGCGTACAACGAAGCGGGTGCCGACGAGCTGGTGTTTCTCGACATCACCGCCTCGTCCGACGGGCGCGACACCATCGTCGACCTCGTGCGCCGCACGGCCGAAAAAGTGTTCATTCCGCTCACCGTGGGCGGCGGCGTCCGCAGCGTGGAGGATTTCAGAAAAATTTTGAACGCCGGGGCGGACAAGATATCCGTCAACTCGGCGGCGCTGCTTCGTCCGGAACTGATCTCCGAAGCGTCGGCGTTTTTCGGCGCGCAGTGCGTGGTGGTTGCTATAGACGCGAAACGCCGCGACGACGGCGGCGGTTGGGACGTTTATATGAACGGCGGGCGGCTCAAAACAGACCGCGAAGCGGTGGCGTGGGCGCGCGAGGCCGAACGCCTCGGGGCGGGCGAGATACTGCTCACCAGCATGGACTGCGACGGCACAAAGAACGGTTACGACGTGGAACTGACGAGGGCGGTCTCCGACGCGCTGGACATTCCGGTGATAGCTTCGGGAGGCGCAGGAACACCGGAACATTTTTACGAGGCGCTGTTCGACGGAGGCGCGGACGCGGCTCTCGCTGCGTCGCTCTTTCACTATGGCGAGCTGGAAATCGCCGAGTTGAAGCGTTACCTGGCGGACCGCGGTCTTTCGATCAGGATTTGAGGGGTCGTCATGTCTTACGAGAACGCCAAATTGGATGATTTAACCTTCGGCCCGGACGGGCTCATCCCAGCGATAGCTCAGGACGCGGACACGCGCGAGGTGCTGATGCTGGCGTGGATGAACCGCGAATCCCTGCAGAAAACGCTCGACACCGGCACGGTTCACTATTACAGCCGCTCGCGTGCCTGCCTGTGGCTGAAGGGCGAGACGTCGGGGCATTTTCAGAAGGTGAGGGAAATACGCCGCGACTGCGACAGCGACGCCCTCCTTCTACTGGTTGAGCAGACAGGCGCCGCGTGCCACACCGGAAACCGCTCCTGCTTTTACCGCGACATCGAGGGCCGGAGCGTCCCAGAGCCGGCCTCGACCGCGCCCGCGCGCCACGAGGATATCCTGTCGGAGCTGCAAAACGTCATAGAGGACAGGCGGACGCATCCCAAGGAGGGCTCTTACACCAATTACCTCTTCGAGAAGGGCATAGATAAGATGTTGAAAAAAGTCGGAGAGGAATCCGCCGAGATAATCATAGCGGCGAAAAATCCAAACCAGAGCGATCTGGTAGGCGAGATCGCCGACATGATGTTCCACGTGTCGGTTGTGCTGGCCGAACGCGGCCTCGGCTGGCGCGACATCTGCGCGGAGCTGGAGCGCCGGCGGAAAGGATAAATTCTTCTTGGCATTAGCAAAACAGCAATTTTGAGAAACGCCTATTGACAAGCCTCGCAAAGCGGTGTACAGTGACGTCGCTTCGATATCGGTAATTTTGACGATATGTGTACCTTATAAAACTTGATATTGTTTTAGCCCTGGTAATGAGGAAGCCGGTTAAAGTCCGGCACGGCCCTCGCCACTGTGAACGGGACGAAACCGCGTGCGAAAGCGAACTACTGTCATTGGGGACAATGTACGGGAAGGTGCGGAAGTAGGATGAACGAAGTCAGGATATTCTCCATGGGCAAGCGCGAAGGGCACTGAATGGGCTTTGAACTTGGGGAATGCCGTAGACCTTCGCGCACACGCGGAGGTCTTTTTTTGTGGTTTTTTCGCGATTTTTGTTCCCGAAAAATCGCAAAGGGGAGGTGAAACGAGTGTTTATCGATACGCAGACGGAGAAAGCGGTACAACTTTTGCCCCCCCCCCCCCCATATATATATATATATCAGAGTCTTCGCGGGCGAGACGCGCGATCGCGCGCTAAACCGTCACCCAAACCCCTCTTCTCCTTCGGCTTTTCGCGGGAATTTCCATCTTTTCGTTTTTCCAATAGTTGGCATCGGCAAGCCCCTGTTTTTTCAAAGAGGCAGATGTGGCGTGTGCTCCGGCGCCTTTGCGGAGCGCGAAAGCGCTCAAAGGGTTCCGCGCGTTCCTGGCGCGGAGGCGGTTGTGTCGCGCGCGTTCGCGCGTGATTCCAACTGAGACGCGAAAGGAGGCAGTGTCATGAGATATAAGGTCAGGTCGGGGACTTTACCCGGGCAAGGGCGGCGAGCGGCTCTCGCGCCGTCCTTGCCCGGAGCGGCGGCACGCGGGAGCGCGAGAATTTTGTTGCGGCAACATCCAAAATTAATGATAAAGATTGTAGGTGAAATGCGTGATAACTAACATGAAAAAGATGTTTTTGACGGCGGCACTTGTGCTGTCGCTGTGCCTCGGTTTCCCGGCGGCGTTCGCCGCCGCGGCACCCGGCGACATCATCGGGCTGACGGACTTCAATGCCCCCTCTCCGATACGTCCAAACACGTACACGGATGACATCAACAGTTACGGTGGAAGCTACACCATGAATATAGCGCTCGTGGTCGATGACGGGGACTGCGGCACTATCTACACCGGCTTCCCCACTGTGGAAGCCGCGCTCTCGGTCAAGTGGAGCCAGAACACGTCTGGCATGGGCAACGGATATATCGAGACGAGCACCTATACGGCGGTGTTTTCGCCAAATCTCGGTGGGTACTACCTGAGCGTAGAC
>JAITRO010000009.1 GCA_031288335.1 Synergistaceae bacterium
GTTCTGCCAATCTTTTTGGCTATCGCGTCAAGAGAAATCCTTGGCTCGTCGGCCATTAAACTTATGATCAATGCGACAGTATCATTTGCAGGGACATCAATGTTATTTACAGGGACATCGGGGCTATTTACAAGGACATTTACAGGGACATCGGGGCTATTTACAGGGACATCAAGCGAAGCCTCAATTGGATTCGTGGGTTTGGAATCTGCCGTCAGCGGAATAATGGTGCGAAACACGTCACCTTCGATCAATTCAGGTTCAGCCCCGTTAGTGTACATTCGTGTGTATCGGTATAGATTGCGCATCCCGGAGCCGAGTTCGTCGGCGCGCCCAATATTGACAAAAAAACGAGCGATGATTGGATTTTTGGAACGCGCGGTGAAATTGTCCGGATCGAGTTTTCCGAATATTTGTGAACGATTCGCGTTTACTGTGACGATTCTATCCTTCTCAATAATGACTCTGGCCATCAGGGAGCTTGAGAATTCGCGGTGCATCAGGAGATTCCCGACCAGCTCGCGAGCAATCCATGAACGGACGCTGACATTTTGATCGCCGATCAGGAAGAATCGATCCATAGTGTATTCGGCGATAAACTTCGTAATCTGATCATATGCTTCGATCAAGTTCGTCGTCACCGTCAGCCGGTCGTCGTAGCGGTCGAGGTTTTCCCGGCGGAGCAGGCAGTCTGTCAGGTATCCCGGCGCGCATGACCGGATCACCTCATCTCGTCCGAACAGCAGTATCCCAGCGAGGTTGAAGCCTTTTTTCCCTGTCCGCACGTCTTCCTCGTACAGGCCGGCGCTTTTGAAAAGCTCCATCTCATCCATCTCATTCCAGGGATGTCCCGGAAGGCGGCTGACCGCCATTTGCTTCACGCGGGGAACCAAATCAAGGCGCATATTATCAAGGGTGGCATAGGGGAATACTTCGCGTTCAGTGAATTGGGATGATTTGCGGGCATAGAGATTCGCCGCCAGGTCTGTGGATTTGGTTACGTCAATGTCGGCATCCTCGGTTCGGTCAAATATCTTTCCGCTGCAAAGCTCCACTTGTGAGCTGACCGGTACGTAAACATAGAGGACGAGTTTATCTTCTATCTCGACTTTTTCCAGGCTCAAGTAGAGGGAAGGCGAGATTTTCTGCGGATTGTTCAGCATATTCACGAAGTTTTTCATGATTCCGGGCGCGGCGTCGCGGTTCACTCCCAACGCATTGCCGTTGTCGTCAACGCCCAGCAGGAGATGGCCTCCGTAGCGGTTGGAGAAGGAGCATACCGTTTCAAAAACGCTGTTGCTCAGTGCGTCAACGCATTCTTTGAACTCGACAGTCCAGCCCTCGCCCTGCGACATAAGTTTTTTCAACTGATCCGGCGTCATCCTTGCATCTCCCCGTTTTCACGTTCCAAAAATCGCCCGTCGGCAATGGACGGTTTGCCTTCTCTCCTCCGTCACCATTGTCGTTATTCGGGCGATTTTTGGCAAGTGTTTCTTGGTTCAGCGATCCAGCGTCTCCACGGCCCTCATTTTCGTCTCAGGCGCGAGATGGGCGTACCGGAGCGTCATCTTGAGGTCGGCGTGTCCCAAGAGTTCACGCACCGTGTTCAGGTCAACGCCGTTCATCACGAGATGGGAAGCGAAGTCGTGCCTCATGTCGTGCCAGTGAAAATCCTCAAGCCCGGCTTTTTTCACGATAGTTTCCCAGGACGTGCGGCAATCGCCCATCTTCTTTCCCGTCTGAGGGGACGGGAAGACGAGGTTGCTCGGGGCGGTGTGTCTGGACTGATTGCGCCAGCGGGTAAGAGTGTCGAAAGCAAGTTTGTTCATCGGCGTGTAATACTGTTTGCCGGATTTCGACGTGGCGGCGCGTACCAGTATCGTCTTGTCGGCGAAGCTCACATCGCGCCATTCGAGCGAAAGGATGGAATTGCGCCGTATCCCCGTCGATAAGCTCAATAATACGAGCGGCTTGAGGTGATCGGTGAACTCGCCTTCCCCGAACTGGCGCACAGGGGCATACTCTCTTATTTCGTTATGCTCGCCATGACTGGCGCGAGCCCGCCTCATTTCTTCCTCCCTCGCGTCGAGGGCGGCCATCAGGCGTTCCCTTTCCTCGTCATTCAGGTAACGAACCCTGGTATCCGAATCTTCTTCCGAAAGCCGTTCCAGCTTAGCCAGCGGACTGGTTTCGATGATGTTGCGTTTAACAGCCCAATTAACCGCCGCTTTCAGCGCGGTTATCCGGCGATTGATGCTGACGGTTTTCAGCCCGTCTCTCTTTCTTTTGCCGCGCCACTGTTCGACCTGCGCGATGGTTATTTCATCCAGGGGCGTGTCGAACAAAAAGCCGAAGTTGGACTTGAGCATATAGAGTGTGGATTCCCCAGACCTTCTGTAATCCAAGACCCAAGGCTCGTAAGAATTTTTCACGAACTCGCCGAGGGTTATCTTTTTGACCGGTTCAGAGGGGTCTACGCCCTTTTCGACGGACGACAGGAATTTCTGCGCGGCCTCCCTCGCCTCAGCCAGCGTGTAGCGGCTGGCGTCGCCGATCTTGCTGTCGGCTCTTTTGCCATTGGGCTTCTTGTAATCGATGAAATACGTCTTTTTTCCTCCGGCGTTCACAAAGAGGACAAGCCCGACAGTGGCCGTGTCCCGAATCCGAAGAAGTTTATCGGCCGGTTTTACGCTGTTGACAAAGGTCTGGGTCAATTTTGCCTGCATTTTCAGCCCCCCTGGGTGTTCAAAAAATTTTCCTCCATATTTCCTCCTACAGTATAAACAAAAGGGATTTATCAGGTCAATAGACAAATTCAACCGAACGTGCTAGAATATGATTGTAGGCTGGTTTAA
>JAITRO010000018.1 GCA_031288335.1 Synergistaceae bacterium
TGGCGGAATTGCTGCTGAGTTCCGCCGACAAGCTTCTCACCGGCAAGGAGAAGGAGATCAACACCGATATCGGCAATCCTCTCATCACGAAGGACAACGTGGAGGATTTCGTGAAGATACTGGAGGCCGCGGGCGCGCTTTAAAGCCGTAAGCGCCGCCTGTATGGGCGTTTGAGCGTTGAAAACTGCGATGGCGCGGCGTTGTTTTGGTCGCGCCATCAATTTTATGACAGCGGAGGAGACATACATGAACAACAGAGCGGCTTTCATGACAGGACTGCGCAAGATGGAGTTCCGCGACGTGCCGATGCCGTCCGCCAGGGATGGCGAGGTCGTCGTAAAATTGGAATACGTCGGCATCTGCGGTTCCGATGTGCATTATTACGAACATGGACGCATTGGGGACTATATAGTGGAAGGCGATTTTATCCTGGGGCACGAGTGCGCCGGTTCCGTGTACGAGGTGGGGCCCGGCGCAGTGAAGTTGAAGGTCGGCGACAGGGTGGCGCTGGAGCCCGGTTTGGTCTGCGGCAAGTGCGAATACTGTCTCACCGGGCGTTACAACCTCTGTCCGAGCGTGGAATTTTTCGCCACGCCGCCCTATCACGGCTGTTTTGAGAACTTCGTCGCGTTTCCCGAGCATCGCGCGTTCAAACTTCCCGACAATATCACGTCCAAAGAGGGCGCGCTGATTGAGCCTCTGGCGGTTGGACTCGAAGCGGCTTCCGTCGCGGGCGTTGGTCTCGGCGATTCCGTGATAATTCTCGGCTCAGGCTGTATAGGGCTGATGTCGTTGCTGGCGAGCAAGGCGAGGGGCGCGGCCGACGTCACTGTGGCCGACGTCATTCCAAAGAGGCTCGAAAGAGCGATGAAGCTCGGCGCGACACGGGTGATAGACGCGTCGAAGTGCGACTCGATGAAGGCGATACTCGAAGCCACAGGCGGACAGGGCGCGGATATAGTGATGGAGACCGCGGGCGCGACTGTCACCACGCAACAGACTCCGTTCGCGGTGAAACGCGGCGGCACGATAGTCCTCGTCGGTATGCCGCCCGATGACGTGATCCCGTTCAATTTCGCCAAACTGATGGGGCAGGTGGCGGACGTCAGGACGATATTCAGATACAAGAACCAATATCCCGTGGCGATAAACGCCCTGTCGAGCGGCGCGATAGACGTGTCCGGCGTCGTCTCCGACGAATTTAGGTTCGATGACCTGGCGGAAGCGTTCCGCGTCAACATCGAGAACAAAAACGACGTGGTGAAGATAGTGATAAAAATTTAAAAACGTGGGTAAAAGCTTGGTCCCCCGCCCCAAACCCCGCAAGGGGACTTGTCCCCTTGACCCCGTTAAGAGAGGGTGAAGGGAGCTTGCTCCCTGCCGGAGTTTGAGGCGGAGCCTCAAGGTTTTACACAATTTTAACCGTCACATAACGCCTTCTTTACAATCCGGTGATAACCTGAATTCACAAAAAATAACGGAGGTGTTGGGTTTTATGTGGCGTATGAAACTGCTGTTTGTTGTGGGCGTTTTACTCATGTTTTCCACGGCGGCTATGGCTTCCGAGGCCAAGATCGTGGTGCTTCCAATTGACAGAGCGAAGTTCCTGTCGGGACAGAAATTCGACCTTGAGGTGGAGCTTCGCGGCGCTTTGGCGGAC
The DNA here is from genome assembly GCA_031288335.1 of Synergistaceae bacterium. Classification (GTDB taxonomy): domain Bacteria; phylum Synergistota; class Synergistia; order Synergistales; family Synergistaceae; genus JAIRKI01. Next base: position 1,661 of record JAITRO010000018.1, read on the forward strand.
GAGATTGGGCTTATGATAGACGGCCGCGAGGCGGCGGAATTCTTCGGCAAGGCACCCGTGGTCAAGAAGAGTGATAAGCTGTCGAGTTACAGGTTCAACGACGTCGTCCTGACGAAAGCCGGAGAGATAAAGATAGAGGCCAGCGCAAAGGCCGGAGGCAAGGAGTACAAGAGGAGCGTCCGCTACACGGTCGTGCCGCCCCAGGAACAGAAAGCCCAAAACGTCATCCTCTTCATAGGGGATGGCATGGGGCTTGCAAGCAGGCAGATAGCCCGCATACTGTCCAAGGGCATCACCGAGGGAAAGTATAACGGGTTTCTCGATATGGAACTATTGCGGGATGGGACGGCGCTGATAAATACTTCGGGCTATGACTCGCTCGTCACCGACTCGGCGAACAGCGCGTCAGCATACGCGACGGGGCATAAATCCGTCGTGAACGCGATGGGTGTGTACGAAAATTCGGATCCCGACCCGTTGGTGCACCCCAAGGTGGAGAATATCGCGGAGATAGTCAAGCGCGGCAGAGGCATGTCGGTCGGACTGGTGAGCACGTCCAACATCACCGACGCCACACCTGCCGCGATGGTCGCGCATACCCGCCGCCGCGCGGAGCAGAATTTCATCGCCGGAGAAATGGTGAAGGCCGACGTCGTGCTGGGCGGAGGTTCGCGGCAGTTCCTGCCGAAAAGCGTCGCGGGCTCCAAGCGCGAGGATAACCGCAATTTGATAGATGAGTTCAAGGCAAATGGATACGCGTTTGCGACAAACCGCGCCGAGATGAGCGCGTTGAAGGGAGAAAAGGTGCTCGGGCTTTTCGGTCTCGACAACATGAACGTCTATCTGGACAGGGAGATATTAAGGGATTCCGACGTCCTGGGCGGTTTTACGGACCAGCCGACGCTGGTGGAGATGACGAAAAAAGCCATCGATATACTGAGCAAAAACGAGAAGGGCTTTTTCCTCATGGTGGAGGGCGCCTGCATCGACAAACAGCTCCACGCCATGGACTGGGAACGCTCCGCCTATGACAC
>JAITRO010000020.1 GCA_031288335.1 Synergistaceae bacterium
CCTCCGTCCGTGCAAGACGAAGCAGAAAGTGTCGGGTTGTTTTCGCTCCTGGCGAGGCTTGGAAGTATTTGCTGCAATCGGCAGTTATTTTTCTACCCTGAAAAAATCTTCTCGTAACCTGTTTGCCTCTGTTTTGTCCAAGCTACGACCCACCCCACTGTACTGTAACGCCCGCTTTAGCAAGGAGAGCATGGCAAAAACGTATATCCCGACTGTTTTGAGCGGGAAATTTCCGCTTTCCGGCAAATTTTCACGCTCATGAGTATAGACAAGACGAAACCGCGGAGATTCGGATTGAATGCGTTTCCGAAATCCCCGCGGTTTCGTCTTGTTGGGAGGTAATTCATCTATAGAGCATCGCACGTTTGTGCGTAGAATCCTCTATCGTTTGTTCGAATGCAGCCGGAAAACCTGCTTTTCGTCCTTTCTCATCTATAAAAACTTTCGTAACTTTCAAATAAAATTATCTCTTTCCTATTTCAAAAACGCAATCATTTATGCGCACCTCATGCGCAGGCATTTTTGCGTAAGTTGAAGTGGTAAAATATCTTCACTGATCCGCAAGAGTGAAAGGGGCGTCGGCGCAGTGAAAAAAATTTTCAACATCGGCTTCATAAATATCGACTGCGTTTACGACATTGGGCATTTCGTCAGACCCTGGGAAATGTGCTTCGGGTGATGATACGTTGAATTCCGAAGTTCTCCAGAATATCTGGAAATATGGATGTTTTTTGAGCATAGTCATATTCGTGGCCAGTTCAGCGCTTTGCGCGCCGGCTCAGATGGTGGAAAATGCCGCGGCCTGGGGCGCTCGCGATATCGCGTCACGTCTCGAAGCCTCGAAGCGTTCGCTCGACTTGCAAACCGAAATCCCTGAGAGTAGTATGCGAATTGAGATCCCCGAGACGCGAAAAACATCCCTCTTTGGACGGCTCGTCCGAAGGAGCGTCTCGCAGCTATTGCGCTTGCTCGACAAGGTCAGGGAAATGGCGAAAATTCTTCTGGCCGCCTCCATAATCATCATCGCGATCGTAATAGTCCTGCATCTGCGGGAAAACCTATGGAGCCTCAGCAGGGCCAAAAGACTGGAATTCAAAAGAAACGAAGCGGAGGCACGCTCCGCGGCGCTGGAACGCATGGAATATTCACAGGCGGAAGCGGACGAGCTTGCGAGGGCCGGCAGTTTCGCCGAGGCCATGCACGTTTTGCTCCTGAGGAGCGTGAACGAGATGCGGGCGCGCCTCTCTTCCCCGATAGCATCGTCGCTCACCAGCAGAGAAATACTCGGGCGCTTGGCAATGTCTCCCGAGGAACGCGCGGTCTTCGCGCGCATAGTCGGCGGCGTCGAAATTTCACGTTTCGGGGCGCATAATCCCGGCGAGGACGAGTACCTGGAGTGCCGGAGAAATTTCGACGCGCTGACGGAACTGCTCAGGCACAGACGACCATGAGCGCTCCTCTGTTTTCGCGCCGCGTCATAATATTGTTCATCGCCGCGATGACGACGATGTTCGCCCTGTCGCTCATAATCTCGGCGAACGAGGAGAGCTTGCGAAGGGGTCATAGCGCCGGGCCCGGCGTTTATTCGACATCGGCAGTTGGTTATGCCGGTTTTTACAACCTCTTGAAGGCGCTCGACATGAAAACCTTGGCCGGCGAACGGGATCCCCTGTCCGACGCCGGTCTTCGGGGTACCCTGATAGTCGCGGAGCCCGCGATACAGTTGATAATGAGCGATGAAAGCGCTTCCTCGGCAAAATTGACCGAGGCGCGCAGGTTGCTGTTGGTTCTGCCGAAATGGAACTGGAGCCAAGATGAGAGGAAAACCGAATGGGTCTCTGAGATGACTCCCGCGCCGCAGGCTGACGCCGAATTCGTCCTCGCCCTGGCCGTCTTCGGCTCGTCGGTATCAAGGCAGGCGGCGCCGGATACCTGGAAAGTGAATGATATCGGTTACTCTCCGCGCATAGACGGCGCGGCGCAGCTGGTACACCTGACGGACGGTATGCGCGCGGTCGTGGGAGACGGCGAAAACGCGCTGGTGGCGGAGATAGCGGAAGACGACAGGACGGTATGGATATTGTCCGACCCGGACGTCATGTCCAACCACGGAATTATGAAGGAGGACAACGGGGCGTTTATAGTCTCTTTAATAGAGAAATTGTCGTCAGTCGGAAACGGCGATTACGCCGGAAAACCCGCGATAGTGTTCGACGAGACTGTACACGGTTATATCGCGCGGGACAACTCGATATTGAAAATGATGCTCACTCTCCCGTTTGCCATCGTCACAGTCCTGCTCACGCTGTCGGCGCTCATGCTGGTGTCGGCCGGTCTCCCGCGTTTCGGCGTCCCTATTGCGCCCGCGCCCGTCCTCGATTTCGGCAAGGAACAGCTCATCAACAACTGCGCGCGGCTGCTCGATTACGGCGGGCATCACGCGACCGTCCTCGACAGATACGTTCGTATGACGATAAATTCGGCCGCGCGTGCGCTTCACGCGCCAAACGGATTGAGCGGCGGCCGCCTCGCGGAGTGGGCGGACACGATAGGGCGCTCACGGGGCGTTTCCGAATCGTGCGCCGCTTTGCTCAGCGAGCTTTCAGACGCGTTTGGCGTACGGAGGACCGACATATCGCGGCTGATGGATATAGCGCGGCGTGCCCGCAAATGGAAGGGAGAAATATTAAATGGACCTTCAGTACATAGCCGACATCGCAAACGTGATCAGGCATGAAATTCACAAGGTGATAATCGGACAGGACGAGACGCTCGATCTCATGCTGACCAGCCTGCTCTGCGGCGGACACGTCCTCCTGGAGGGCGCGCCTGGAACCGGCAAAACATTCATGGTGCAGGCGTTTGCCTCGTCCCTCAATCTGCAGTTCGGACGCGTTCAATTCACGCCCGACATGATGCCTGGCGACGTCCTGGGAACGAATATATTCGACTTCAGGACGAACGCCTTCGTGCTGACCAAAGGCCCCATTTTCACGCAGATACTGCTCGCCGACGAGATTAACCGGACGCCGCCCAAGACGCAGGCCGCTCTGCTTCAAGCTATGAACGAACGCCAGGTCAGCATCGACAAGGCGACTTACGACCTTGGCGATGATTTCATGGTCGTCGCCACCCAGAACCCCATAGAACAGCAGGGAACATATCCCTTGCCCGAAGCCCAGCTCGACAGATTCCTGTTTAAACTGGTCATCGATTACCCGAGCGAGGAGGAGGAAATTGGAATAGTGCGCAGCCACGGACATCGGTCGGCGATGCCCAAGATATCTGAGTACGGCCTGAGCCCCAAAATCGAGCGGGGACACATCGCTGTGTCGCGTGAATTCACGGCCCGCATCCGCCTCTCCGACGAACTCGTGGGTTACGTCGTGAATATCGTGCGCGCCACGCGCCGGCATCAGATGATAGAAACGGGGGCATCTCCCAGGGCCGCGAACATGATGGCGTCGGCCTCCCGCGCTTATGCCGCCCTTCACGGACGCGACTTCGTCATTCCCGATGATGTGAAGCATCTGGCGCTCCCGCTCCTGCGTCATCGCATAGTGCTGTCCGCCGAGGCGGATATCGAGGGCATGACGGCCGATCAGGCGATAATCGCCGTGATCGGCCAAACTCCCGCTCCGAGATGACTCACCCGACGCAAAGAGCGGTCATAGCTTTTTCGATATCGGTCCCGATAGCGCTTCTCATCGTCTGTATATGGCGCGGCTATTGGTATTTCGCGCTCTATTACCCTTCAGCCGTCGCGGCGCTTATGGCCGGTGATTTCATGTCGGCTCCCCATTCTAAGAGAGTCGGCATGGAAGCGTTGTGTCCCAGGCAAATATTTCTGGGCCGCAGTTCCGAGGTAAAAGTCTCGATCACGACGGCCGGTTACGGGAGACCGGTGAGGATGGAAGCCCTGCTCGAAGCGAGCGGAGAGATGGAGCCGCCGCGCGCGGTCACGGGAACCACGGCGGACGGCGCGATGAACCTATCGCTGCCCGTCGTCCCCCTCCGAAGGGGAAAGATCGTTCCAAACGCCGTATGGCTGAGGTGGCGCGGGCCTCTGGGGCTCGTGGAGTTCATCAGGAGGGACGAGCTGAGCGGGAGCGTCGACGTCACGCCGGACATCAGGAGCATATACGACGCGGCCATACGATTTTTCGCGAGCGACGCGGAATTCGGGACGAAATCGCAGCGCCTCAAGGGCGACGGCACGGAGTTCGACGACCTCCGCGATTACGAACGCGGTATGGATTACCGCCTCATCGACTGGAAGAGTTCCGCGCGCCACCTGAAGATACTGTGCAAGGAATTTCGGCAGGAACGAAACCACCACATAATGCTCGGATTCGATACTGGACGGCTGATGACGGAGCCTCTCGAAGGACAGTCCAAACTCGACAGGGCGATAAATGCCGGCTTGCTGCTGGGGCGGGTTTCACTCTACAACGGGGATTTCCTGGGCGGGTGCGCTTTCGACGTGCGGTTCAGGTACTTCATAAAACCCGAACGCGGAGCGTCTCATTTCATGAAATTCCAGCGATTCGCCTCGGAGCTTGCCTACCGCACCGAGGAGACAAACTTCACGCTCGGCATAGCCGAATTGAACGCGCGCCTGTCGCGGAGGGCTCTCGTCGTCTTGTTTACCGAATTCGCCGACGCCATACAGGCAGAACTGCTCATCGAGAGCCTGAGATGGATGACGCGCAGGCACGCCGTGATATTCGTCACGTTCCGCGACGCGATGCTGGCGCATCTCGAAACCGCTGTCCCGAACGATTTCTCCGACGCCGCGCGAGCGGTCATAGCGGACGACTTTCTCCGCGAGCGGCAAATCGTGTTCGAACGCATTGCCCGCCTGGGGGTGCACTGCCTCGACACAAACGCCGCCAGCATCTCGTCCGCCCTCCTGAACCGGTATCTCATGATCAAAAAGAAGGGCCTGTTGTAAATGATAAATTACGCGCCGCCGGTTTCGACTAACGCCGCGAAAGAAATCACCCTGCGAAGCGCCGAATTTCGCCGTGCGCGCGAGGACAGCTGGAAAAAACTCGCCGATATGCTCGAACGGGTGGAACGCAGCGGAATTGGCGCGCTCTCCGCCTCGGAATCCACCGAAATAGCCCTGCTCTACCGCTCCGCGGTCTCGTCCCTCTCGGTTGCCCGCAACATCGCGCTCGACCGCGGGTTGCTCCTATACCTCGAAAACCTGACGCTCCGCGCTTATCTCGTGGTATACGGGCCCAGGACGGGAGCGGTCAGCAACATCGCCGAATTTTTCATGCGAGGCTGGCCGAGGGCGGTGCGGAGCGTCAGGCGTCCGCTGCTGGCGGCTGTGACAGCGTTTTTCGTCGGGGTCATCGCCGGTTACGTGATGGTGAGTCGCGACGTCAACAACTTCGGCCTGTTCGTCTCGGAGAGCGTCGCGCAGGGGCGGGGCCCGGCGAGTACGAGAAGCGAGCTGATGAATGAAGAACTGTTCGCGCCCTGGCCCGGCTTTGTCAAGACGTTCGTCGTTTTCGCCAATTCGCTTTTTCGTCACAACGCGAGGATCGGCATATTGTGTTTCGGATTGGGATTTCTTCTGGGAGTGCCCACGATCTTCCTGATCGTCAGCAACGGCGCTGTGCTCGGCGCCTTTACGGCGCTTCACGCCGAAAAGGAACTTGCGGTCGACTTCATCGGCTGGCTCTCGATTCACGGCGTCACGGAGATACTGGCGGTATTGCTGGCCGGGGCGGCTGGGCTCGCCGTAGCGCACAGCATAATTTTCCCCGGCGCGATGTCGCGTACCGACAGTCTGGCGTCGGCAGGACGCCATATTGCGGTAACGGTCGTCGGATGTGTGCTGATGTTTTTCATTGCCGGGATAATTGAGGGCGGTTTCAGGCAGTTGATAGCGCACACGCCGGGCCGGTACGCGTTTGCCGCGGCGACTGCCGTGTTATGGACGTGTTATTTCGTATGCGCGGGAAGGGTCAAAGATGGCGCCGAAAACTGACCGCGTTGAAGAACTTCTCCACGGCGTAAAAAGACCGACGCGCACGATAATGAGCCCCGAAGGCGTGGAACTCGTCGTGCATCTCGCGAGCCGAGGGGAGCGGATGACCGCCTTCGCGCTGGACATGGCCTTTATGGGAATGGCGATCGCGGCGCTCTGCATCATCGCCATGCTTCTGTTTTTCGCCAGGACGAATATCGCGGTGGGGCTGACGCTGATTTTATTTTTGTCATTCGTCATCCGCAACATGTACTTCCTTCATTTTGAACTCGCCTGGCAGGGACGCACGCCAGGGAAAAAAATCTGCGGCATAAGAGTGATATCGAGAAACGGCGGTGAACTCAAGCCGTCCTCTATAATAGCGAGAAACCTGATGCGCGAGGTGGAATTCTTTCTTCCGGCGGCGCTCGCCCTCAGCCTGAATTCGGAAATGAGCGGATGGAGCACGCTTCTGACGTTCGGCTGGAGCATAGGCATTACGGCACTGCCCTTCTTCAATCGCGACAGGCTGCGCGCCGGAGATTTCCTGGGCGGAACCATGGTCGTAATGATGCCGAAGCGCGCCCTCCTGAAAGACCTGAGCCTTCAGACGCCCCAAGCCGCCGCCGAAAACGCGCGATACTCCTTCACCGGCGAACAGTTGGCGGTATACGGGACTTTTGAACTGCAGGTGTTGGAAGAATGTCTGCGCCGTCCGCAAACCGCCGAAAATGACAAGCTCCTCGACGGCATATGTGCCAAGATACGCAGAAAAATCGGCTGGCCCGACGCGGTACCGCCCGAGGAAAACAGACGTTTCCTCGGGGACTTTTACTCCGCCCAGCGCGGCGCGCTCGAACGCGGACAACTTTTCGGACACTTCAAGGACGACAAGGCATCTCACTGACCAGACAGCCGGTTTTTCTAATCGAACACGTTCGCGAGGCTTTCCATTGTCAGGCTTTCCTTGACCATTCTCAGCCTGTAATATGTGACCGCCGGGGCCACGTTCGCGAACGCGTTGGGAATGAGCGTCGCGAGGCCAACTACTATCGGAGCTGTCATATTCCGTAAGGTTGCGTCGGGCACAAGGGCTCTCATCAAAAACATAAACAAAAGGTTCATGAGCGATGTTATTATTGACAAAAGCATCATCACACCCAATACATGCCATCTGTAACCTTTGGTCAGGGCTCGGCTCCTGCCGAGGCTTTCGATCGGCCCCATGCGTTCCACCACGCAGGCGGGCGCGGAAATATACCACATGCACAAGAGGATGATGCCTGGGACAACCAACAGCATGCCCGCGAGCCCGACGGCGAGGGAGGTGAAAATGGCCACGGCAAGCAGCGCGAAAATTTTCGAGGCTGACTTCGAAAGAGATTCTCCCATCGACGCACGACCGCCCATGATGACCTGGAAAACCGCGTAGGCTATGGCGCCCTGTATCACGAGAGACAGCGTCATATTTATCAGAAGAGAGGAGAATGACGCTATCGCTGAAATATTGGTGTTGACCACTATTGATATTATGGCCGTGAGTAAATTCGACATAAAGGTGAAACCGATAAAAATTCCCGGCGCCCTGAAAAGAGTCCTCCATGTCACGCTCAACACAGAACCTACTCCGAATGTGGAAAGACCGCTCCAATCTTCTTGCATTGTTATACCTCCCAATAGCATACCGCGGGCTCCGCCCGAACCCGCCAGGGAGCTTGCTCCCTGGCGGGGGTTTTGTGTCAGAGGGCAGAGCCCCAAGGTTCACGCGAGTTTCCCGGACAACAGCGAGGCGGCTTCCCGCGAGTCGGCTTGGCCTTTTGCTTCCTTCATCACCTGGCCCTGGAGGAATTTCAGCTTTCCGCCTTTTTTGTCCCTGCCGGATTTTATCGTCTCCACCACGTCGGCGTTCGCAGCTATTATCCTGTCTATCAGGGTTTCGAGCGCGCCGCCGGTGAGGCGTCCCGTCTGTGCGCCGGTTCTTTTCAGCGCCTCTCCGAATGGGATATCCTCACGAGCCAGGATGTCTAAGACTTCTTTGCCGACGGTGCTGGACAACTCTTTGGCTTCGACTTTCTTCACCAATTCCGCTAGTGCCTCGGGCTTGACCTTGAACTCTCGGATATCGCACGACAACTCGTTCAACACGCGCAGCACTTCCATCCGCACCCAGTTGGCCGCGCGGGCGGGCGGGGCACCGAACGAGACCGCGGCTTCGTAATATTCGGCCATCTCTTTCTGTTCGGTCAGGATCGCCGTTTCCTCCCTGGAAAGACCGTACTCGACGAAGCGCGCGCGCTTCTCCCAGGGCAGTTCAGGCATGGATTTTTTGAATTCCTCTATCTGCTCGTCGGTTATCACGATTGGAGCGAGGTCCATCTCCGGGTAATACCTGTAGTCGGACGCGGTCTCCTTGTTGCGCATGGAGCGCGTGACGCCCTCCGCGTCGTCCCACAGCCTCGTCTCCTGAACTATGCGTCCGCCGGAATCGAGTACTTTGTTCTGGCGCTCTATCTCGTATTCAAGAGCGCGTTCCAGCGCTTTGAGCGAGTTCATGTTCTTGATCTCCACCCTGGTGCCGAGCGAGCCGTCGGGATTGGAGAGGGAGATGTTGGCGTCGACTCGCAGTGAGCCGGACTCCATCTCTCCGTCCGAGACGTCGAGATAACGGGCGAGCTGACGCAGACGCATCACGTATTCCTTCGCCTCGGCTGGGGACGACATGTCGGGTTCCGAGACGATTTCCGACAGCGGGACGCCTCCTCTGTTGTAGTCGACCAGCGAATACGGAGCGCCAGTCAGGCGTCCGTCCGCAGTCGGATGAACCAG
>JAITRO010000085.1 GCA_031288335.1 Synergistaceae bacterium
AGCCTGTGGTGTAGAGGCTTGCGTCGCTTGCGAGGTAGACGCTTATCGCCTGGAGTTCGTCGGGGCTGCCCAGGCGGCGCATGGGGATCATCTGCTTCCATTCCTCGATCAGGGCTTTAAGGTGCGGCGCGTTCATTATCAGTTCCGTGCCTATATAACCGGGGCTTATCGTGTTGACCCTGATGTTTTTATCAACCCACTCGACAGCGAGCGATTTCGAAAGCTGTATGACGCCCGCTTTCGAGGCGTTGTAAGAACACTGAGGCTGCGGATAATTAACGATGTGCGCCGACATGGAGGCCGTGTTGATTATTGAACCGCCCCTGCCCTGTTTTATCATCTGCCGCCCTGCCGCCTGAGCCGAGAGAAATACGCCGTCGAGGTTGATGTCCATGACCTTGCGCCATTGCTCGAATGTCATGTCCTCAGCCTTTACATTCACGCAGATGCCGGCGTTGCAGAAAGCGATGTTGATTTCGCCCAGGCCGCCGACCACCTCGCCCGTCATGCGTTCCACGTCGGCTGGTTTGGTGAGATCTGCGCCGACGGCGAACACCTTGGGGCCTATGCCTTTTAATGTCTCGGCGGTTTTTTTCGCCTCGTCGATATCGATATCGACAACCGCCACATCAGCGCCGGCCTCCAATAACGCCGTCGCGATGCTTTTGCCGATTCCTCTAGCCGCGCCGGTTACAAAAGCTTTTTTGCCGTCAAGCCTGAATTTTTCCAGAATACCCATGATCAATCCTCCTCATAATTTTAATAATTTTATAATAATTATTGAGCAACAAAAACACAAGGGCATGGGGCTCCGCCCCATGTTTTCAGCGCTTTATCGCGGCGGAGACTATTTCGCGGGCTTCTTCCTGAATTTGGCGCAGGTGTTCGGGGCTCTTGAAGCTCTCCGCGTATATCTTGTACACGTCCTCGGTGCCTGAGGGACGTGCGGCAAACCAGCCGTTTTCGGTTGCGGCCTTGAGGCCGTCTATCGGCTGCCCGTTGCCGGGGGCTTTCGTCGTCATCACGGTTATCGGCTCTCCGGCAAGTGTGCCGGCTCGAACGTCGGAGGGGGAAAGTTTTTTCAGCGCGGACTTTTCCTCCGGCGTCGCCGGGGCGTCAATGCGCTGATAATAAGGTTTCCCGTACTTGTTTGTCATCTCCGCGTAACGGCGCGACGGGGTTTTGCCGGTGACGGCCAATATCTCCATCGCAAGCAGGTCCATTATGAAACCGTCCTTATCGGTCGTCCAGGTCGTCCCGTCCGTGCGCAGAAACGACGCCCCGGCGCTCTCCTCGCCCGCGAAGCCGAAAGAACCGTCGATGAGGCCGTCGACAAACCACTTGAAACCGACTGGAACCTCGCAGACTTCGCGGCCGATGTCCGACGCCATCCTGTCTATTATGGAACTCGAAACGAGTGTCTTGCCGATCTTCGCGTCGGTTCTCCACTTTTCGCGGCGCGTCATCAGGTAATCGGCGGCCGCGGCGAGATAGGCGTTGGGATCCATCAGACCGTCGGACGTCACTATGCCGTGCCTGTCAAAATCGGTGTCGTTGCCGAACGACACAGCATATTTGTCCTTGTGTGCGAGCAGGCCGGCCATTGCGTAAGGCGACGAGCAGTCCATCCTTATCTTGCCGTCCCAGTCGACGGACATGAAGGAAAACGTCGGGTCGACGTGCTTGTTCACGATATCGAGATCGAGCCCGTACATTTCCGCTATCGGCGCCCAATATGCCGCACCCGAACCGCCCAGGGGGTCGACGCCGGCTTTTATGCCGGAGCGCGCTATTGCATCCATGTCCACGATGTTCCGCAAATCCGAGACGTAAGGCGTCACGTAGTCAATGAGCCGGGTCGTGTCGGAGGCAAGGGCGCGTTTCAGCGGCAGGCGTTTCACGTCCGCGCTGCCAGCCGCGATCAGTTCGTTGGCACGCCTCTGTATGCGTCCGGTTATTTCGGGAGACGCGGGGCCGGCAGACGGCGGGTTGTATTTTATCCCGCCGTCCTCGGGCGGGTTGTGAGACGGCGTTATGACGATCCCGTCGGCGAGCGTGCCGTGCGCGGCGTTCCAGCCGAGTATGGCGCGGGATATCACCGGCGTCGGCGTGAATCCAAAACCGTCCTGCACGCGCAATTCCACTCCGTTCGCCGCCAACACTTCTATTGCCGTCCTCAAAGCGGGCTCCGACAGCGCGTGCGTGTCCATGCCGATAAAGAGCGGACCCGTGACGCCATTTTGCGCGCGCGTCTCTGCCACGGCCTGACATATCGCCAGGATATGCGCCTCGTTGAACGAGTTCTTCAAAGACGAGCCCCTGTGACCGGAAGTCCCGAACGAAACCATCGTGCGCGGCTCGTCGGGCGAAGGAGCCTCCGTGTAGTAGGCCGACACAAGTTTTGGAACCGACACGAGTATCTCCCTGGGCGCCGGACGTCCGGCCAGCTCGGAATTTGCCATATTTTTATACCCCCTTGACGCTTATCGTATTAGCCCCAAAATTGGTGCTGTCATTTCAACTGTAGGGCGACGCCGTTATTGTACTTCAAAATGACCGCCTGTGGACAAAATGCTCGTCGGTCTCTCGGAGGACGTCATGAAAAAATCCAATTTGCGTCACTTTTTCCTGATATTTTGCTCGCTCGCTGGTATAAGAATTTCTCACGCGCCATATGCAACTATGTATCACCTTTTGAAAACGCTGCATCGAGCCCTTGCGTCGGATGGGAAAACCGTATACATTATCAAATAGATTATATTCAATGCCTCCGAGCTTGCGGACCTAAAAGACGCGCGTCGTCACACGGCAGCGAGCCAAGGTTCCTCCTGAAGCGGAAAGACCTCTCGCGTTAGGAAAGGGGGTCTGTCGCGTTTGCGCGCGGATGACCTTTCTATTATCAGACGGCCCGCAGGGCCAATTTTGGAAAGGAGTGTGTTTTTATGGCTGAGCGCAAAACGGCGCCGGATGTAAAACAATTTCACGTCAAGAGGATTTACGTCAACGGAGTTCCAAAGAGGATAGTGGCCGATCCAGCGGCGGCGTTGCTGTCGGTGATCCGCGAACAGCAGCACATGACCGGCACTAAACGCGGATGCAACTGCGGGCAGTGCGGCGTCTGCAACGTGATACTGAACGACAAGATGGTACGTTCGTGCGTCACGAGGTGGAAGAACGTGCCCGAGGAGTCACAGATATGCACGAT
>JAITRO010000091.1 GCA_031288335.1 Synergistaceae bacterium
CTCACGTTCGTCAACCTGACGAACCTCTTCGCGCACACGACCGGCGGCGTAATCCTCGCGGTATTCTTCTTCCTGGCGCTATTTTCGGCCGCTCTGAGTTCACTCATAGCGATGGTGGAATTGGGATGCCGTAATCTCATGGACATGGGTTTTACAAGGGCGAAGGCCACGTTCGTCACAACCCTTTTCTTTATTGTGATAGGCAGCTTCTCCGCCGCGGACAACAACATATTCGAGAATCAGGACATGACCTGGGGCGTGGGACTCCTCATAGTCGGCCTCTGCTACTGGTTCCTGTCTTACAAAATCGGCATCGAAAAGCTGTGGACGAATGATATCAACCCCTGCTCCGATATACACGTGAAATGGATGTGGACATGCATCAAATTCTTCCCAATCCTCTTCATCGTCGTATTCGGATGGTGGGTGTGGCAGGCCGCGACCTGGTATCCGGGGGAGTGGTTCAGGTTCTGGCCCATCACGAAGTATGTCTATACGCCGGGCGTCATGATAATGGAATGGGCCGTCGTATTCGGCATACTGTTCGCGCTGAACAACACCATGGCGAAGAGACTTACCCACGCGAACAAAGTGGACTGAGTCCGTATCGAACATAGCGGAAAGGAGACGGGAGAAATATGGAGACTTGGATTATCAATCTCATAATCCTGAACATCACCTGCCACGGATGTTTCATGGGCGCGATCCGTGTGATGATGAAAGCGGAGGACAAAAAGCGGGCAAAGGCGTCCAGGTAGCTTATTTCATCGTCCCTTGAACGGTGAAATGCGCGGCGTCGACGATCACATACCCCGGGGAAGCGCGAGCCGCTCTTCTCCGGGGTTTTTTCTCGAACATTCGACAGGGGGAATGGCAATGCGATTCAGCAGAATGATAACCTGTATCGACGCCCACACCGCGGGCGAGCCGGTACGCATAGTGACCTCCGGTTTTCCGGCGATAAAGGGCTCCACGATGCTCGAAAAGCGCCGGTACGTGCTGGATAACCTGGACTATTGCAGAAAGCTCGTCATGAGGGAGCCGAGAGGGCACAACGAGATGTACGGCGCGATAATCACGCCGCCGGTCACCGAGGACGGAGACATCGGCGTCCTTTTTATAGAAAACGGCGGCATGGGCACGATGTGCGGGCATGGCACGATAGGCGTATCGAAGGCCGTGTTCGAGACGGGGATGATGCCGGCCCGCGAGGGGGTCAACACACTCAGGATAGACGCGCCGGCGGGCCGGGTCACATCGTTCGTCGAGATACGCGGCGGCAAGGTGGTGAGTGTCGCCTTTCACAACGTCCCAGTCTTTCTGTATAAGGCGGGGATAAAGATTCCGGTCGGAGGAATCGGCGAGGTGACGGCAGACGTCTGTTTCGGCGGAGCGTTTTATATCTTCGTGGAGGCGTCACAGGCTAGGCTGGACATTGTCCCTGAGAACGCGCCGAAACTCTGCGCCCTGGGGATGGAGATCAAGGATACTCTGGGAAAGATGAATATCATATCCCATCCGACGGAACCCATAAACTGGATATACGGCACGGTGCTGATGACGCCGCCCGACGTGCGCGGGGACAGGATCGTGACACGGAACATAACGGTGTTCGGCGAGGCGGAAATAGACCGTTCTCCTTGCGGCACCGGCACTAGCGCCCGTATGTCGCAATTGTACTCGAAGGGAATATTAAAACCTGGGATGACGCTCGAAAACCACAGCATCATCGACACGGTCTTCGAGGGAACCATAGCGGAAGAGACGAAAGTCGCCGATTTCCCGGCGATAATCCCCAAAATTTCGGGCATGGCGTACATAATGGGAATCAATCAACTGGTGCTGGAACCCGACGACCCAATGCCGGAGGGGTTCAGGCTGTAGCATACGGAGTGTGCCGTCCGCCCTAAACGATGGAACCCGGCGGGTTTTCTTGCCGGCCCGCCGGGTTCCATTGCTGCTTCTCCCCAATCCCATGTATTTTCGCGTGGTTTCGCGGCATCGCCGCGTCACATGCAGCCTTTTTCGTATGTCCTGGGCACCAGCGCGTTCTGCACGTAGCGGATCATCGTGGTGAAGTCGAATACCGGCAGTCCGGTTGCCTCTCTGACGGCGCGGGCGTATGGCGTAAGGTCGCTGCACTCCAGCACTATCGCGCCCAGGTCGGGGTTCTCGCTCGTCATTCTCGCGGCGACGGACAGTATTTCTTGCTCCACCTTCGCCGAGTCGAGCGTTCCTTTTTCCTCCAGCACAGACGAACGAAACTCGTACTGATCCTCCATGCCGTAGACGGCGAGGGGGGTGTCGGGCGATATTCCGACGTTGCGGAAATGCTCGTCGGTCAGCACGCTTGCGTTGGCCGAGATGACGCCTATTTTACGCCCTGGCCTCAGAGTCGAGCGAATGAAAGGAACCTGAAGCAGGCTCGACAGGAAGACCGGGATGTTCACAGCCGCCGCGACCCGCGGCTGAAAGAGCGCCATGAAACCACACGCGCCGGTGACGGCGCCGACGCCCTCGGCCTCGAGTTCTCTCGCCCCCTGTATGAACGGCTCCAGAAGTTTGGGGTCGCGTTCATTGAGAAGGCGTTCTATCGAGGAACCCTTGACTTCCTTGTAACGCACGGGAAAATCGTAAGTGGTCGCGTTGCCCACGTTGCCTGGTATGCAGGGATACGCGGCGTCGAGTATCAATATGCCTATAGGCACTCCGTCCCACGAGCGCGACTTGCTCTTTATCCTGTAGACCGTCATCGCACCATACCTATATGAACGCCGGCTCCATGAAGAGGTCGTTCTCGGCAAAACGGCTCAGGCGGAAATTGTGAATGTCGACGAACGTCCGCTCCCCGAAGAACATCTCCTTCGCGAGACGTCCCCCGCTGGGGCCGAACTGCAGACCATGGCCGCTCCACCCGCAATTCATCCAGACGCCCTCGACGGGAGTCCAGTCGATGATGGCCTGGTGATCGGGCGTCACGGCGTAGGGCCCCGACCACTGATGGACTATTCGGACGCCCTTCAAAACCGGAATTCTCTGCAGCACGCTCTTCGTGACACCCTCCAGGAACTTGGCGCTGTTGCCGCTCTCCAGCACCCTCGGCTCGTCCTGGTCGTCGCGGCCGAAGAAAAACGTGCCGTTCGGAAGCTGCTTGAAGTAAGCTCCGTCGTCGAGGCAAAGCGTCATCGGACACTGGAAGGGCTCTATCGGCTCCGTGACTAGCAAGTTGTGCCGCTCCGGCGACACGGGCACTTCGACGCCTATCTCCCCGAGTAGCGCGGTCGACCACGCCCCCGCGGTCACGAAGACGCGCGGCGCGCTCCACTGCTCTCCCGCGGCCACGATCCCCGACGCCTTGCCCCCGGAGAGGGTTATGCGCTCCACCGGGGTGTACGTGAATATGCGCGCGCCAAGTTTTCGGGCCGCGTGCCCGTAGGCCATGGTGAGAGTGTGCGGGTTGATGTGGCCGTCCATGCCGCAGAA
>JAITRO010000121.1 GCA_031288335.1 Synergistaceae bacterium
TTCTGCGCTTATCTTTAGGCTTTTCTTTCTGCCCCCACTGTACTGTAACGATAGTATTGACTATCCCCATTATAATACAATGCGTACTATTGACAGCTTTGGAAAGAATGCTTAAAATCTATAAATCATATTATTCAAATATGATTTTAATTAAATGGAGGTAGTTTTTTGCCGGCGTTTGTCACCTCAAAAATATTTGCTTCTGGAATGTGTACTGACAGGGGGAAGCTCATGTGGCTTCAACGTTGATGCTGTCTGTGCTGAGGCTGCAGGGATCCGCCTTTGTCCATGATAAGATTTTTATATTTCGGGAAAAAACGCAAAAATTTATTATGACTAAGAGGAGAAATATTAATGAGAAATATCGCTCATAAGTTCATCTTCACTATTCTTACCCTGGCATTGCTTATATTTTCCGCAAGACAGGTTTTCGCGGCGGACGGTTCCGAATTGAACACCGCTAAGGTCATAAACGTCGGCTGGCAGAGTGCCAGTTCGATAAAACACATAGGAACCTCCATGGGTTTATTTGAAAAAGAATTTGGTCCGGACGGGATAGTCGTGAAATTTCAGCAGTTTTCGTACGGCCCTCCCATTATAGAAGGACTTGCCGCCGACAGCCTTGACTTCGGCGAAGTCGGAGATATGCCCATCGTAACTGCCGTAGCAAACGGCATAGAAATTCAATCCATCTATAAAACCGGAGTAAATCCTGACAGTAACACACTTCTCGTTCCTGTAAACTCCACCATCACAAGCGTGTCGGAGTTGAAAGGGAAAAAGGTCGGGGCGTCTATCGGGTCGTCCGGACATCACTATCTGGTTCTCCTTCTGGCCGAGGCCGGCCTGAGCGTGGAAGATGTGGAGATAGTCAATCTCGGAGCCAATGATTTAGGCGCGGCGTTGGCGGCAGACGAAATTGAAGCGGGCTCCACATGGGAACCGTACGGAACCATCTTTACAGGCAGCGGATCGGCGAAATTGATCGCCAAATCCGGCGGTGTCAAACAAAACACTTCCACTGTTGTCGCCCGCAAGGATTTTGTGGAGAAGAACCCAGATATCACAGTAAGATATCTGAAAGTCATATTGGAAATAGAAGCGTTCATCGCTGAGGATCCGGAACGAGCTATCAAGATAATCTCCAAGGAGAGCGGTTTTAAGGAATCAGACCTGGCGGGATTGCTTGTCATGAAATACAATCCTCACTTCACCGACTTTGATTGGGACCAGATGAAAAAAACGAAGCAATTTTTGCTCGCTAACAATCTGATCACGAATGACTACGATATCAGAACCCTCTACACAGACAAGTACCTCATAGAGGCGGAGAAGCTCTGCAAGGCCATGGGCAAATAGGAGACCGTGCATGTGCACTCTCGGCAGCGTACGCGGACGGTATCTATTTAAAAATCGCGATATGGAGACGGGCAATTCATTCAGAGAGGAAATCGTACTGAACATTCGCAGATATTCCTATGTGGGAATAGCCGGCAAAACAAACGAATTTGAGAGAGGTCTCAACAGCGGGATCAACGAAAAGGGAATCGCGGCCGCCATCACTTATGTCGGGCCTCGCGGCAGCTTGTCAGGAAATATTGAAAACAGGATACCTCGCGGCATCATCGTTGAGGATATAGTCGGCAATGCCGGCAATCTGCTGGAGGCGGCCGAAATAGCGCAGTGGCACCTCAGCCGTGATCCACATGTAGGCGGCAATATCGTAATTGTGAGTGGGGAAGGAATTGTCTCGATCGAAGAGATAGACCGCCGTTTCGCTGTCGCTTTTATAGATTCGGAGTTTTTTCTCCAGTCGAATCACTTCCTCAACCTGAATCGTCCGCCTGACGAAGGGGATTCTCCTGAAAGATTTGCGGCAATCAACCGTCTGTTTGCCGGCAAAAGAGCCGCCGATGTTGATATACCGTTTATAAAAGATGTTCTCTCATATCGTGGTAACTACGCGTTGATATTCAAAAAAAGAGAAGACAAAGTCGGGGGCGTGACTGTATCGACAGTCATATACGACATCGAAAAGAAAACGGCGCACTACAGATATGCGGCGGACGGAGACGCACGCTTTCAGGAATTGACTCCTAAAGCGCGTTAGAGACAAATCAAGACTGCGGCTGAGTTACGAGGTGGACATATGAACATGGGAAAAAAGAAAAATATTTCGGACCTCTTCTTTTTCAGTTTAATAGTCCCGGCGATTCTCGTCGTGATTTGGGAACTTGCTTGTAATTATGGTTTGATAAGAATGACGATCCTGCCGTCTCCGAGCAGGGTATTTGACGCATTCATGCGTCAAATCGCAAACGGAAGCCTTCAAAAGAACATCGCAGTCAGCCTGAGGAGAGTGATTTTCGGCTACGCGCTCGGAGCATCGTTAGGGGTGACGCTCGGAACTATGATGGGATTGTTCACCCCGCTTGAAAAATCACTGCGCTTTCTCCTCGAGATACTGCGCCCGATTCCGATAATAGCGTGGGTGCCGGTTATGATATTGTGGTCCGGCATAGGGGAACGATCAAAGATAATAGTTATAGCGATCGGAACATTTTGGACGGTTCTCATCAACGTCATAGACGGAATCAGAAACGTAGATAAAAAATACATCGAGGTCTCGACAATTTTTATGAAATCAAGGCTGGACGTCATTACGAAAGTAGTATTGCCGGCCGCGTCTCCGAACATTTTTACCGGCCTGAGGATTGGAGTGGGATCGGCATGGATCAGCGTCGTCGGAGCGGAGCTTATAGCGGCGTCTTCAGGGCTTGGATTCCTGATATCGTATTCGAGAGAACTCGCCCAACCGGCAAGCATGTTGGTCGGAGTCTTCACAATAGGCGTCATCGGATGGGTGATAAATCGCCTGCTTCATTCCCTGGAACGTTTTCTGCTCAAATGGAACATAAATATCAGATGAGGTCGTTTCAATGGATTATGGACAGGGAACTTGAGGATTTTTCGATATGACCGGAGAGTTTTACGGCGGCATAGGCGAGATCGTGGCTCTGCGTTTACGTGAGGACCCGGGCCGGATATTCATAAGCGAACCGGAAACCGGACGAACCCTTACCTTCGGCGAACTCGCTCGTTCCGTATCCGACACCGCAGGCGCACTCAGCCAAAAAGGCTTCAGAAAACGCGATATGGTTGCATTGTCCTTTCACAACAGTATTGAAGCCGCCATCGCTTTTCTGGGAGTCGTAAGCGCCGGCGGGATCGCCTTGCCTTTAAATCCGAATGGAGTCAAACGCGAAATGGAATTCCCTCTTGACGATTCAGGGGCGCGCTTTCTGTTGTCCGCAAGCTCGGCTCCGATCAAAGCTGACATGTTCTCCGATTTCAAATCATCGGAAATTGGAAACGGTCTCACGTTGCACACTCTGCCACCTGCCGAAAGAGAAAGAAGAGAAGAAATACCGGAAGACATGGCACTTTTGCTCTACACGTCGGGCACTACAGGGTTGCCCAAGGGAGTTGTTCTAACCCATCGTAATTTGACCTGCGAATGCCGCAATATCGCGGGCGCACACGCCCTTTCAAAAGACGACAGGGCCCTTTGCTTGCTTCCGGTACATCATATCAACGGGCTGGTTGTCACCTTGCTTACCCCTCTTTACGCAGGCTGCGAGGTAGTTATGCCTCCTAAATTCAGCGCCGGTTCATTCTGGAAGTGGGTGCAATTGGGTGTCACATGGTTCAGCGCGGTGCCGACGATATTTTCGATTTTGCTCTCAAGGACGTCGGAGACCGAAGCCGCGGGCAGTAACCTGCGTTTTGCCAGATCGGCTTCGGCGCCGCTGCCCGAGGCGACGCTGAGCGAGTTCGAGAACCGTTTCGGTGTGCCGGTGATCGAATCTTACGGCATTTCTGAGGGATGCAGCCAGATAACCAGCAATCCTCTTCCTCCCGCGCCTCATAAACCCGGTTCGGCGGGCATACCTTTCGGAAATGAAGTGAAGATATTTAACGGCGACGGCAGCGAAGCCGCCGAGGGAACTATAGGAGAAGTGGCTGTAAAGGGCGAAAACATATCCCCCGGGTATTTCAGAAACCCGGACGCCACGACGAAGAGCTTCAGAGGCGCGTGGTTTTTCACCGGCGATCTCGGCCGCTTCGACAAAGACGGATATCTGTTCCTGCACGGACGAAAGAAGGAACTGATAAACCGAGCGGGCGAGATGATCTCCCCTCGGGAAATAGACGAGATAATGTACTCCTTTCCCGGCGTCGAATCCGCTGCTTCCGTAGGAGTGCCGCACGCGTTCTACGGCGAAGAGGTGATCGCTTTTGTGCGACCTCGCGAGGGTGTTTCCATACATGAAGATGAGATAAGAAAATTCTGCGCGGATAAACTGGCTGATTTCAAGATTCCGAAACGCATTTACAGCGTTGATGATTTTCCCAAGGGCCCCAGCGGCAAGATACAACGCCGGAAGCTGGCGGAAATTTACATGGCACTGCCGGAATCGGAGAAGCTCCCATGATGGCCCGTCGATGCGAGATAACTTTGGACGCCGACGGCTGCAAGGGGTGCGGCTATTGTGAAACGGTGTGCCCAATGAACGTCTACGAGAGAGGCGCGTTCATAAACGAGCGCGGTTACACGCCGTACCGAGCCGTCCGTCCGGAACTTTGCGTGGGGTGTATGCAATGCTACTACGTCTGTCCTGATTTCTGCCTCGATGTCACGCCGGACGAGGTCTCAAGATGAGAAAGCTGTTCGAGACAGGCAACGCCGCAATCACCGAAGGAGCGGTCGCGGCGGGTTGCAATCTGTTCGCCGGATATCCCATAACTCCGGCGACAGAAATTGCGGAGAATATGTCAAGACGCCTTCCCCAGACGGGGGGTTTCTACGTTCAAGCAGAGGACGAAACAGCTTCGCTCCACATCTGCATAGGAGGCGCGCTAGGAGGATTGAAGGCCATGACCGCGACATCCGGGCCCGGATACGTTCTCTTTGCGGATCCGTATGGCTGGGCAATAGGAAGCGAAATTCCACTGGTTATCGTAAACTCTCAAAGAGTCGGCCCGATAAGCGGAATAACAGGCGCTCCCGGTCAGGGAGAATTCTACCTCAGCAGATACCCTACTCACGGAGGCAACTTCGAGACGATAGTTCTTGCCCCTAACAGTGTTCAGGAAGCATTTTCGATGACCGTCGAGGCATTTTATCTTGCGGAGCGTTTCCGAACCCCGGTTACGCTTTTGGCGGATCAACTCGTCACTGACGGATGGGCATCCCTCTCGCTTCCCGAGAATGAAACGGAGCTGAATGAGATGGGGCTGAAGGTCGTGCCGCGGTCGATCCATCCCGGCCCAATCTTTTATCCTCCCACCGATGAAATAGACGTGCCCCCTGTAGTGCTCGGACAAAATACCGGCGGCGCCTGTTCCGATTGGACCCCGACCGAGGAGGGGTATGACACCGAGGATATCGAGGATCAGATGAAACACGCCAATCGATTGATCGGAAAAATACTCAGTCACAGAGATCTGATCGATCGTCACGAAAGTATATACATGGACGATGATCCGGAAATAGTTCTCGTGAGCTACGGCAGTCCTTCGAGAGTCATTGGAAGCGCTGTGAAGCGCGCGCGTGAAGCGGGGATGTCTGTTGGCTGTATACGCCTCAAATCCCTTTGGCCTTTTCAGGACAAGCTTTTCGAGCGACGAGCCGTCTACCTGGCCGTCGAACTGAACGTCGACGGCCAATTGGTCAGAGAAGTGGCCCGAGCGTCTCGGGGCGAAGTTCACTTTCTTGGAAAGTGCGGGGAACTTCCGCGAGTTTCCGAACTCATCGAAGCCGTCGATTGTCTTTGCGACGGATGCGAACTGAAATCCAAGAAATGGGAGACGGTGGTGTGGTGATGGATAGCTTGTCGACCAGATATCTTCGCGCGAAAAAGATCCCAAGCACCGCTTGCGGCGGCTGCGGTCTCGGCCAGGTGCATAAAAAGATACTCATGGCAATGGACGAACTCGCACTCGGTGTCGGTGACGTCGTATGGGGAAGCGGCATAGGCTGCGCCGGCCGCCAGACGTTTAACACATGGAAGGGCGACAATTTCGCGGGAACTCACGGCAGGGTTTACGCAATAGCCACAGGATTGCGGCTCGCGCTTCCGGAGGACAAAAAAATCATCATAACGTCCGGCGACGGAGACGCTTTCGGTATAGGGTTATCTCATCTGCTCCATTGCGCCAGGAGAAACGTCGACATTACGGTCATTGTTGCCGACAACCTGGGTTACCAATCCACAGGCGGACAATACGGCTATACCACTCCGCTGGGTTTCGTCTCGGACAGCAGCCCCTATGGGGCTATAGAGCAGAACTGGATTCAGAATGGCATAGACATACTTGATGTACTGAGAGCCGGCGGCGCGACCTTTCTGGCGCGTCATTCCAGTCTGGAAGGATACGACGCGGTGAAGAGCGTGAAAGCGGCCATAAAAAACGTCGGGTTTTCGCTGATTCACTTTATCTATCCGTGTGTATCCCACTTTGGGCCGGTATCGCTCAAGACGAGGGATATTGACAGAATATTCCATTGGTTCAAAGGGATTTTCGAGGCGGGAGGAGTGTTTGGCGAGAATTTTAAAAGCGGCATTTTCCACGACGCCGGCAATTCGAGGCCCGAATTCGCTTCCTCTCTGCGCTCACAGAGAGCCGAGGTCGAGGCTGGGCATTTGCGATGACGCGAAAGGAGATACTGATCAGCGGGTTCGGGGGACAGGGGATCGTCACAGCGGGAAGAATACTCGGCCACGCCTCGACGCTTCAGGGTTTGTCGGCGGCAATGCTGGTAAGTCATGGTACCGAGACCCGCGGCGGATATGTCAGGAGCCAAGTTGTGATATCCGAGGAAGCTATCGACAGCCCGATCGTGGAAAAGCCCAATATTTTCTGTGCCATGTCGCAGGCCGCTTACAATCGATTTTTCGGCATTTCGCGAAACGGAGTGATTCTATACGACCCAGACCTGGTCAAACGAATCGGCCCCCCATCCCCGACATATCTCGCGATCCACGCCGGAGCCGCCGCCAGGGAGCTGGGCATTCCCATGTCGGCTAATATGGTGATGCTCGGCGCCATCCTGCGCACCCTTGGGATGATCTCGGATGAATGTATGAAGGATGCGATCGCCGCGATCTCTCCGCGTTTTACTGAATTGAATCTCATGGCGTTCGAGGCCGGTTATCGAACATAGCGTTATATGGCATCGCCATAGAATCGGACAATCTCCAGTCACCTTCTCCATAAAAACTGCACAATTCGACGTTAATATACCCTCGTAAACAGCGGAAATAAATTCGTTTTCTCAAATGGGGGAGATGTCATGAATGCTAACGCAAGAACGGAGACTTTTCGTGTCTCGGGGATGACCTGTCCGAGCTGCGCGAAAAGGATCGAAAAAAAACTCGCGGGAACGCGCGGGGTCGAGCGCGTCAACGTGAGTTACGAAGCGGGGACGGCAATGGTCGTCTTCGACGAAAGCGCGTCCGGCGTCGGAGCGCTTGCCGATGCCGTCGAGAGCCTGGGGTACAGAGTGACGTTCGGCGCCGCCGCTCGAAACGAAGGCAGAAATTTGGCGGGAGCGCTGGTATTGATCGCCGCGCTTTACATGCTCGTGAGCCGGCACGGCGGAGATCTGGGAGGGATATTCAACTTCTTTCCGCGGGCGGAGTCCGGCATGGGGTACTGGATGCTCTTCGTCACCGGCGTTTTGACCTCCGTCCACTGCGTCGCTATGTGCGGGGGGATAAATCTCTCGCAATGCCTAGCGGGACGCGACGGCGCCGGAAATACGACTGTCTCGGAAATTGCCTCGATGAAACCGGCGTTTCTATACAATGCAGGAAGAGTTGTCTCCTACACAGCCGTCGGCGGACTGGTGGGCACGCTGGGTTCGGTCGTGCCCCTCACGGGAGTCATGAAGGGCGCGATTCAGATAGCCGCGGGCGTCTTCATGATTATGATGGGACTCAACATGCTTGGCATGTTCGGTTTTCTGCGCACTTTGACGCCCAGGATGCCCCAATCGCTAGTTATCTGGCTGGAAGGCCGCAAAAAAGGCAAGGGACCGTTGATAGTGGGACTGCTGAACGGGCTGATGCCGTGCGGCCCGCTCCAGGCGATGCAGCTTTACGCGATGGGCACGGGCAGCTTCTCAAAAGGAGCGATGGCCATGCTCGCGTTCGGCCTGGGGACGGTCCCCCTGATGTTCGGGTTAGGGGTCTTCGGTTCCATGATGAGCGAGAAATTCACGGGCAAGGCCATGAAAGCGGGGGCGGCGCTCGTCATAGCGATGGGCGCGGCGATGCTGAACAACGGTGCCGCACTGTCGGGATTGGGTTCCGCCGCGGCCTCCGTCTCCGCACCGGTACGGAACGAGGCGACGCAAAACGAAACGCGGATATCGGGAACCGTGCAGGAAGTGATCACTGAACTCCCGCGCAGAGGTTACCCGTCGATAACGGTAAACGTCGGAAGCCCGGTTCGCTGGAACCTGCACGCGGAAAAGGGGAGGATAAACGGCTGCAACAGCGCTATAATTATCCCCGAGTATAAAATTGAAAAACGCCTCCAAGTAGGCAATAATATCATCGAATTTACACCAACCAGGGCGGGCACTTTCAGGTACAGCTGCTGGATGGGTATGATAAGGGGAACCATAACGGTACTCGAAAGCGACGCCACGGCCGACTCGGAACCGACTGCATCAGCACCGATTCGGCCGGTTCTGACGCCGGGGGCTGCCGAGGCGGCGGAACCAAGCGGCGCTCCGTTGTTCCCGCAAAGATGTGCCTGTTGCGAGAGCGCAGTAAGCAATTTCCTCACAGGGATGGAAGCGGAAAGGAGATATGGGGTATGAGCAGAGATACTTTGACAATAAGCGGAATGACCTGCGCCGCTTGCGCGAAGAGAATCGAAAAAGTGACCGGAAAACTGGCGGGAGTCTCAAAAGCCAGCGTTAATTTCGCTGCCGAAAAATTGACGGTGGAATACGATGAGACCGCGCTTCACCTCTCGGCAATACGTGACGAGGTCGTGAGGATTGGTTACGGTGTCGTCGAGGGAGCCAAACACGGAGAGGTGACAATCCCGATAGCCGGAATGACATGCGCGGCTTGCGCCCAACGAATCGAAAAAGTCCTCGCGAAGCTGGCCGGAGTGGAAAAATCCTCGGTGAACCTGGCCACCGAAAAGGCGACGGTGATTTACGACCCGGAGACGATAAAACTTTCTCAATTAAAAGAAGCGATATTCAAGCTCGGATACAGGCCGCTCGAAATCGAGAAAAAAGGCGCGGTGGACGAGGACCGCATCCGAAAAGAGAAAGAAATCCGCACATTGAAGACGCGTCTTATCGTCTCTGCCATATTCTGCGTCCCGCTTCTCTACCTCGCGATGGCGCC
>JAITRO010000124.1 GCA_031288335.1 Synergistaceae bacterium
TCGCCGTCCCCCAGGAGGACGAAAATTTTTTTCGCGCTGCCCTTTATCTTTGCCGACAAGGCGAGCCCGCAGGCAAGCCCCAATCCCTGTCCCAGCGAGCCGCCGGACGAAATTACGCCGGGCAGCGCGCCTCTTTTAGGGTGGACTCCCATGTTGAACCCGGATGTGTTGAACTCCGCGAAAAGCCTATCGCGCGCGAATGCCCCGATCTCGGCGAGGACGGCGTAAAGCGCGCTTGCCCCGTGTCCTTTGCTCAGGATAAAGGCATCGTTCGAATCATCATCGGGATTTTGAACGTCGAATTTCAGGAACGAGCCGAAGATCACCGCCAGAATTTCGGCGCAGGAAAACGACGTGCCTATGAACCCGGCCTTTTTCTCGTATGTCATTTGCAACACATCTCGGCGAACGGCGTTCGCGAGGGCTTTACATTTTTTGACCTCAGTCTCTTTGCTCAGCATCTTGTTTTCTTCCTTACATACTTCTTTCATATATCACGGCAATCTTGTCATATATGAGACGATGTCTCTTTCCATGAGTTTGCCGGCGGATTCGCCGCGGAACATGCGGCTATAGAAATCGAACGCGGCGTTCAACCCTTCGTCGAGCTTAATTTTCGGCCTCCAGCTCAAACGGGATTCGCTCTTCGATGAGTCAAGCAGCAGCGGTCCGGCTTCGTGAAACTTTACGCGCCCGGCTTCGGGAAGTGGTTTCCCGCTCATGACGAGCCTGTATATATCTCCCACGCTGTGGATTTCGTCCTTAGGCGGGCCGAAGTTCCAGCATCCCGAATGACCGGTCTCACCGTACATCGCTTCCGCCAGCGTGACGTATCCGTTCAGGAGGTCGAGCACGTACTGCCACGGGCGCACCGCGTCGGGCCTGCGCAGCTCCGCCGGCTCCCCGAGGATTTTGGCCCTTATGAGATGCGGAATGAGGCGGTCGTAATGGAGATCGCCGCCGCCGTAGACGTTGCTCGCCCGAACGGCGGAACATTCAGGCCCCGTTTTGAAATACGCGTTCCGGTATGCCTTTACGGCCATTTCAGCGCCCGTTTTGCTCGCGGCGTAAGGCTCGTCCCCGCCGAGCCGGTCGGTCTCGTCGTAGGGACGTATTGTCTCCGTGTTTTCATACACCTTGTCGCTTGTCACCACTATGGCAGCTTTGACGCTTTCGGTCTCGCGGACGGACTGGAGGAAATTGACAGTGCCCATAACGTTCGCGGCGAACGTCTCCGCCGGGTATTTCCACGCGGTTCCGACGATGGCCTGCGCCGCCAGGTGAAACGCGATCCCCGCCCGCGACGACCGCATCGCTTTTTTTAAACTTTCGAGATCCCTGACGTCGCCCTCGCAATCACGGAACTCAGCGCTGAACCCCACTTGTCCGTACAGGCTGTATTCGTCGGGCGGGAGTGAATAACCGGTGACAGCGGCGCCCGACATGTCCAGCCACTTGGCGAGCCACAGCCCCTTGAAGCCGTTGTGTCCGGTTATGAAAACCCGTTTTCCCCGCCAGAAATCACTTTTCACCGTTCATCTCCGCCCTGATTTCATGTATTTCCTCGATAATCCCCTCTTCGAGCGAGTATCTGTGCTTCCATCCAAGGGATTCCAGCCTGCCGGTATCGCCCCTCACGTAAGGGAATTGGCTGCATTCCTCCCGTTTTTGGAAGACGACCTCGCCTTCCGGATTTGTATTTTTTCTGACCAATTCGGCTATCTCGCCGATGGTTGTGTCCCTGCCGCCCGATATGTTGACGGCGCCGCTGAAATCGGACGCGAGGCAGCGGCAGATGGCGCCCGCGGCGTCTTTCACGTAAACATAGTCGCGCACCAGCCCTTCATAGGAACAGTTCACGCATTCACCGGCGAGGAGCCCTCTTATCAGCGACGGCATCAGGCGCTTAGGCTTTTCGCCCGCGCCGTATATAAAAAAAAGCCTGCACCACACGAAACCGTTCTCGTCCACCTCGCTGCTCTTGAGCAGTATGCGGCCCAGATCCGCCTTGCATTCGGCGTAATACGAAACGGGGGATATGGCGTCCATCTCGGAAATAGGGGCGTCGGATCGCGCGTATTCCTGTTCCGTGCCTATAAAGACGGCCCTCTTTCCGCCGTAGCCGTAGAAGGCGTCGTAAAGTTCCAGGCTTTTTTGGACGAACATGAGGTTTTCCCGGGAGTCCAGATATCCCTCACCGGTCACCCATGCCAGGTTGACGAGGTGCGAAGGCGCGAGGCGGCCGACGTAATAATCGAGATTGGTCGAGAACAAATCCCCTCTGAACGCGTGGACGTCGTAAGGATAATTGTCTGAGAGTTCTTTCACGACATAACGGCCTATAAATCCGCCCGCGCCGGTTACGAGAACAGTCTCTTTCCTCTTGTGCGCACACATTTCGTCCGCCTCGCTCTCATGAAATCCACCTGAGGCCTCCGTCGACGGCCCTGGTGGATTCAAGGTATTTGAGCATATTGAGCCGCATATACTCCGAATTCCTGAAATCGGCGTCCGCGAAGAAGTTTTTTGTGAGGATATCGCGTATCTCCCTGACGGTATCCCTCACGTCGCCGATTTTAACATGGCCGTTCGACAGTTTCGCGAATTCGTCGAACCGCACACTGTAGGACCGTTTGTCGGGAGCGCCTGCCTGGTTGATGAATATCTCGGTCTTGGGAATGACCTCGCGCACTTTTTCGGCGAGGTCTTTTATCCGAAAATTCCAGTCGTTTGAACCGGCGTTGAGGATCGCCCAGGGTTTGTCAATGCCTCCTTCCGCCGCCCATGCCAGCGTTTCCGCTATGTTTTTGACGTCGATCAGCGGACGCCACGGCGTGCCGTCGCTCAGTATCTCGATCTTGCCGCGCGTGACGGCGCTCGCGACGAAGTCGTTCAGCACGAGGTCGAGCCGCGGTCTCGGGCTCGCCCCGCAGGCCGTAGCGAACCTGAAA
Organism: Synergistaceae bacterium; assembly: GCA_031288335.1. GTDB lineage: Bacteria > Synergistota > Synergistia > Synergistales > Synergistaceae > JAIRKI01. Next base: position 2,952 of record JAITRO010000124.1, read on the forward strand.
CAGGCGACCTTGAAATTATCGTCGGCAAACCGCTCCAGGGCGCGCTCAGCGGCTATCTTCGAGCACGCGTATTCGGTGAGGGGATTCACCGGAGACGATTCGTCGCACTCCCCGCTTTCGGAAAAACCGTACACGCTGCAACTCGACGCGAACACAAAACGCCTGACCCCGGATATCTTGGCGGCGGACGCCGCGCGCTCCATCGCGCGGTAATTTATCTCCGACGTCTGAGAGGCGTAACGGCTGCCCATCGGGTCGTTGGAAAGAGCGGCAAGACATATCGCCGCGCCGGCGCCCTCGAAATCTCCGGGCGTTATATCCCGTGCGTCCTTGTAAAGCTGGACGTCGACATACCGCTCCGGCGAGGATTTTCTGTCGATCAGGCAGCCCGCGAAGTAAGCATTGTCGAGTCCGGTGACACGGGTTTCCGGGCTGCGCCTTTTTATCTCGCGAACGAGAACAGAGCCGACATAGCCCATGTTGCCCGTTATCAGTATGTTCATGCCATCACCATATCTTCCAGGGTGCTTTTCCCGAATTCCACAAATTGTCGAGCACCGCCTTGTCCCTCATGTTATCCATCGCGTGCCAGAAATCCGTGTGTTTGAAAGTTTTGAGACTGCCCTCGGACGCAATGCGTTCGAGCGGAGCCCTTTCAAAAACGGTGTCGTCGTCGTCGATGTAATCTATCACGTCGGGTTCCAGCACGAAAAATCCTCCGCTGATCCAGTCGCCGTCGCCCGATGGTTTTTCGAAAAAATCCACCACGGTATCGCCCTCGACGCCCAGCCTGCCGTAACGTCCGGGCGGCTGCACGGCCGTTACGGTAGCGATTTTGCCGTGCGATTTGTGGTAATTGATGAGTTGGTCTACCGGCACGTTGGAGAGACCGTCGCCGTAAGTCAAGCAGAAAGTCTCGTCTCTTATATATTTGCGGACGCGTTTGACGCGTCCGCCGGTCATCGTGTTCTCTCCGGTATCGACCACCGTCACTTTCCACGGCTCCGCGGTATTGGAATGTATTGTCCTCTGCCCGTATTGCATGTCGAAAGTGACGTCGGACATGTGCATATAGTAGTTAGCGAAGTATTCCTTTATCATGTAGCCCTTGTGGCCGACGCAGATAATAAAATCATTCACCCCGTAACGCGAGTAGATTTTCATGATGTGCCACAGAATAGGATGTCCGCCAATCTCGATCATGGGCTTGGGTCGGAGGGAGGTCTCCTCCGATATGCGTGTCCCCTGTCCGCCGGCCAATATCACGGTTATCACGTTTAGGGCTCCTTTCGTTAACGCGTTTACTCGGTCAATGCGTTCACGCGTCCAGCCATTTATCGAGGTTCGCCTTGAACAATTGCCGCAGGCGAGCCGCGACCGGGCCGGGCTTGCCGCTGCCTATCGCCGTCTCTCCGACACGGACGACAGGAAGGACTTCTCTCCATGAGCTGGTGAGGAAGGCCTCATCGGCCTTGGCGAGTTCCGAGACATCCGGGCAGCGTTCCTCCACGTTGAAACCGTTTTCGCGGGCCAGCCCGATGATTATGCCCCTCGTCACGCCCTCGAGCACCGTGCCTACGGGCGCGGTTATTATCTTTCCATCGCGACAGATGAAAAATGAACTCCTGAGCGTCTCCGTCACCTTGCCGTCGGGGCAGTACAGACATTCGTAAATATCGTCGCGCCCGGAGCCCTGTATCAATCCCACCAGGTAGTTGATGCTTTTGGTGAGTGGGCAGGGACGTCCTTCGTCGGTCGGCTGAAGCGCGACTCCATTTTTATAGTCGTCGGTCGAAATATTGCCGCCGCTCTCGAAAATGACGAAATGCCGCGGTTTGGGGAATTGCCCGTGTTCCACTACGTCGCCTCCTGTGATATACGCCTTCGCTATGCAGTTGCCCCCGTCAGGGCAGTCCGGCCGCTTCGCGCCCTCCCTCACGACCTCGGTCATTTTTTCAATGACAGCCCCGTCTCCCACGTCGATTCGGGCCAGCCGCGCGCTTTTTTCGAGGCGCTTCATGTGTGCCGTGAGGGCGAAGGCTTTGCCGTCGTAAATTCTGACGCTGTCGAAAACGCCTACGCCTCTTTGTATGACGAGGTCCGTCACTGGGATGCCGCATTGGCTCGCTGAATTGAAATTACCGTTGATAAAGCAGATTGCCATAAAAATTATCCTCCCGTCCTGATAAAAATTAAATATTTTCCTCTTACAGACCTTTTATAAGTATACGTCAAATATTGAAGTTTGTGTTGCGCAATGATGCTAAAATATTTCTGGGTAATTTTTCTGAGGTGCGCGGAGGAGAAAGAATGGGTTTTTTGATTCTATCCATATATCCAATGGCGACGTCGACAAGTTTCGCCCTCTTCGATGATGGCGCGGAGATCAAAAGGGCCGAGCTGCGCTTCGAACCTTACGGCATTTCGGAGACGGGCGAGACCTGCGAGCAGTTCTCGGCGCACGAGGCGTATGCCGAATACGCGATCACGGAGTGGCTGAGGGAAATAAGACCGCCCGACATCATCATCGCCGGCGCTTTCCCACGTTCGCAATTTCCCACCGGCATTTACGTCATTAATGATGATTTCAAAAAACGCTTGTGCGGCAATTATCCGTTCTCCCGGATCATCAATCGGGGTTCTGTGCTCGCTTCAAGAATAGCGCGCCGGGTTTCCGCGTGTCCTATCTCTTTGGTGACGGTGTCAAACCACGAGGTAGACGCGATTTACAAAATTTCCGGCATTCGGGGCATGACGTTCAACGGGCTGACGCGTATGATGCGGATGCGCGAGGCGATATGCACGCTTTCCGGCAAGATGGGCGCTTTGCGTGAAAAATGTTCAGTGATCGCGGCTTATCTCGACGATGGTTTCTCCATTTGCTCGCAAAGCAAGGGCCGTATAAGGGATTTTTCCGATCCTTTCGAGAGGGGCGCTTTTTCGGTGAAGTACACCGGAAGTTTGTCCGCCATCTCTGTCATTCGCATGGCGTACAGCGGCAAATGGTCGAAGGCTGATCTGCTGAAGACCATTTACGAGTCGGGCGGTCTGTCGAGTTATTTTCCCGGCGCCGGATTAAACGAGGTCATTGCCATGATGAGGGATGGAGACGCATACGCCTCGATGGTGTTGAGGGCGATGATCGGTCAACTGGCGGCCGAATTCTCGGCGCACGCCGCGGCGCTTTACGGACGGGTCGACGCTTTTGTGCTGATGGGGGAGTACGCGATGAACGAGTTTTTTGTATCTCTGTTAAGGGACAAAATTTCATGGATATGCGATAAAATCATGATTTATAAAGGTATAGACGAACTGAATATACTCGCCCAAGCCGCCGGCGAGTTCTTAAAGGGCAGGAACGCTCCGGCGGTTTCGGGGCTTTAACAGGCATTCGTCAAAATAAGCGGAACGTAGTATACTGCGATATATAATAGATTTTGAGGAGGCAGCTTCATGGATAAGAACAGCAGCACTTACAAACAGCTTCTCGCGAGGAGGCCGCTCAACGTGCAGGCGAAGTTCGGCGGCTCCGAACTGGGCCTCGTAAGCGGGCGCGATATCGCGACGGCCGCCAAGGAGACCGGAACGATTGTCTTGGCAGGCAACGCGCGCAACGCGCTGGTCATAAAGGGTCTTTTGAAGGCGGCGAAGGAACTCGACGCTCCGGTGTTGATAGAACTCGCCAAATCGGAGAGCGCTTACTGCGGGGCCACTTACGATAATATCCCCGAATACGCGCTGAAATACTCGGAGGAACTGGGGCACGGAGTCGTGTTCGGGCTTCACGTCGACCACTACGCCATCAAGGGGAATGACGACATTTTTAAAGGTGCCGGGCATCTGACGAAGATAATCTCGAACGGTTTCACGTCCGTCGCTATCGACGCCTCTCATCTTCACGATTACGAAAACCTGTGCGCGACGCGCGACCTCGGAACCTGGATACCGTCGCCGATAGGGCTCGAAGTTGAGGTCGGCGAGATAAAGGGTGCCGGAGAGCTTTCGACTGTGGAGGAAGCGCTGTATTTCGTGGGCGGTCTCAACGCCTGGGGAGTGTTTCCCGATTACCTCGCCATATCAAACGGCAGCCTGCACGGCACATACGACACCTCGGCGGGCGTCGCTGAGGGCATCGACTTGAATCGTACAAAGGAGATAGCCGACGCGATCGCGCCCTACGGTGTGTCGATAGCGCAGCACGGCATTTCCGGCACGCCGTTCGACAAGGTCTCGAAGTTCCGTAAATTCGGCATCAACAAGGGCAACGTGGCGACCCTGTTCCAGAACGTGGTACTGGGAATAAAGATGGACCCGGACACGGGCAACGCCGTCACCGACGGCGGCACGTACGTCAAGGAGAGCGGCAGGGGCATAACCGACAAACTTTGGGACGAAATCGTGACGTACGCCGACGGCAAGGGAATGAGCAGAAAGAGCGGGGATTACAAGAAGCTCAACCTGCCGTTCCACGAAAAAATCCTGGCCGAGCCGGATGATATCGTCGGGCGCATTGTGGACGAAATTTCCGAATGGGGCAAGCGTTTCATCAGGGCTTTCGGAGGCGAGGGAACCGCCGAAAAAGTGATAGAAGCCGCGTGCCGCAGAGACGACCACAACTCCAGCCCCGAGCGTGTCATCCGCAACCCGCGCTCAAAATTCGGCGCGAACGCCGCCCCGAACAAGGGCAAGAGAGCCGGCGGCAGCTTCGACGATTGACCAGTTTCAGGAGTTTCTGAAAAAAATGTATGAAAGGGAAAAACAGGCGATAATCGACGCGGCTCTCGAAATAAAAGCCGCCGGCCTCATTCACATGACCGGAGGCAATATCAGCGTTCGTATGCCGAACGGACATATAATAGTGACCCCGTCAGGAATGCCTTATGAGACGATGGTCCCTGACGAGCTGATAGTCGTTGACGCGAACGGCAATAAAATAGAGGGCGAATACAGGGCCTCCGTCGACACGGTCGCGTTGCTTCACATTTTCAAAAATATTCCCGAGGTGAACGCGATAATACATACCCATCAGCCATACGCCACCGCAGTCGGCCTGATAACCGACGAGCTGCCCGCCTGCACGACGACGCTCTGCAACGCGTGCGGCGGCTCAGTGTTTGTGGCTCCTTACTCCAGTGCGGCAAGCCTCGACATGGGAGTGAAAGCCGTCGAAAACCTCAAGGGACGCAAGGCGGTCATCCTGAAACATCACGGCGTCATAGCAGTCGGCGCAAACCTTGCCGAAGCGCTGTTCTCGGCAATTTATCTTGAGGATTCCGCCAAGACGTATCTCGCGGCAAGAGCGGCAGCCAGAAACGGCAAGGTCGACATACTGACCGGCGAAGAGGCGGATGCCGCCGTAGAAGTCTTCAAGGATTACGGACAGAAGCCGAAATGATCTCTCCAGCGCCGCTCCGCATAGGACTCTACGAAAAAGCGCTCTCGAACAAAATTTCCTGGACGGAAAAGTTCGACATCGCGCGAAAATCCGGATTCGACTTCGTAGAGATGAACATCGACGGCAGCGACGACAGGCTGTGCCGTCTATATGACGGAAGAAAGTCCGCGCGTTGCGTAACGCGCGCCTCTGAGGAATGCGGATTCTCCGTTCTAACGATGGCGCTCACCGCCAACAGGGCTTATCCGTTGGGATCCGAGAATGTTTCCATCCGCGAGCGCGCGGTCGAGATAGTGACACGCGCGGTGGATTACGCGCTCGCGGCGGGCATTCGGTTGATTCATCTCGCGGCCTATGACGACCACGGCGAAAAGCGCTGCGCCGCTACGAAGAGTAATTTTCTCCGCTCGGTGGAACGCTGCGTCTCATACGCGTCCCGATACGGGGTCATTCTGGCGCTCGAGACTATGGACACCGGCTTTTTGGTGAGCGGCGAGGCTGTAGCGTCGGTGGTCCGCGCTTTTTCGTCGCCGTTTCTCCAATGTTACGCCGACGTCGGAAACCTGACGGCCAACGGGATCGACGCACCGTCGGAAATATTGAAAATATCGCGGCACCTTGTGGGAATTCATCTGAAAGACGCGCGCGGCGGCGTGGTGCGCGACGTGCCCTTCGGCGAAGGAAAGGTGGATTTCGTTCGCGTGGGTGACGCGTTGTCGCGCGCGCGATACAACGGAATCCTCGTCGCGGAAATGTGGAGTTACGACGACGCGTCGTTCCATTCGTATCTCCCGATCGCCGGCAAATTCCTGCGGGAAAAGCTGGCGTCTTACGAGCAGAGTGCATGGCGCGCCGGCATGGAGGCTGGATAAATGAAATGCTTGATGGGAATTGACATCGGCGGCACGATGGTCAAGGCCGCGCTGTTCGATCTGACGGGCAGAGAAATAGCCGCGAAGGGCAGAAAACTCACCATCTTGTACCCCGGAAAGGACATGAACGAGCGCAGCATCGAGGAAGCCGAGAAAATGACATACGAGGTCATACGCTCGGTCGTCGCGGACGCGAAAATCAGCGCGGACGATATTCTCGGGATAGGCGTCACGGGACAGGCTAACGGTGCCTATATGTTTGACGCGGACGGCAAACCGGTTCACGACGCCGTGATGAGCGGCGACGCGCGCGCGAAGGGCTATGTCAAAAAATGGTATGCCGACGGGACGCACGACAAACTGCTCCCGAAAATACGCCAGTCCATATGGCCCGGCAATGTGCCGGCGATCATAGCGTGGTTCAAGGATAACGACCCTCAAACTCTGGCGCGCGCCAAGACAATAGTCACCGCTAAAGATTTCGTCCGTTATCTCCTCACCGGTGAGTTCTGCCTCGAAATAACAGAGGCGACCGGAATAGCGAGCATGGATCAAACCACCGAGACTTTTACGGAAGAAATTTTCAAAGCCTACGGCATTGAGGAATACATGAATCGCTATCCGGCCAGGGTGGCGGACTGCACCGAGATAACGGGACGCGTCACCGGGCGCGCCGCGTCCCTCACCGGGCTCGCCGCCGGCACGCCGGTGGTCGGCGGGCAGATGGACACGGGCGCTTCGATATATTCGGTAGGCGTCACTGACGACAGCAAGATGGGGATAATAGTCGGTTCGTGGGGAATCAACGCTTACGTCACGAAAGTGCCGCTGGTCTCGAAGGATATCTTCATGGCGTACCGCTACTGCATCCCCGACACCTACGAGATAATGGAAGGCAGCCCCACTTCCACCACCAACCTCGAATGGATGATAGAGAACTACATGAACCGCGCGTCGGAGTCGCACATCTACCAGAAGTGCGACTCACTCGTTGAATCGGCCCCTTTCCGCGACACCGTGATCTTTCTCCCCTTCCTCTACGGGACCAACGTTAACATCGACTCGAAAGCCGCGTTCGTCGGTCTCAAGGGCAACCACGGACTCTCCCACATGCTCAGGGCTATCTACGAGGGCGTGGTGTTCTGTCATATGTATCACATCGAACGCCTGCTCAAATTCACGTCGATGCCAGAAGTGGTGAGGATGGCGGGCGGAGCGACGCGTTCCGGGACGTGGATGCGGGTATTCGCGGACGTGCTGGGCGTGCGCGTCGAGGTGCCCGAGGCCGAAGAATTGGGCGCGATGGGGGTCGCGATGCTCGCCGGGGTGGGCGTCGGCGCGTTCGCAAGCGTGGAGGACGCGATCGCGATCTGCACAAAGATAAAGGCTCACTACGAACCCGACCCGGCGAAACACGAATATTACGCCGAAAAGTACAAGACTTACAAGACGCTTATTGACACACTCGACCCCCTATGGGGACGGATCGACGCGCTCTCATAAATAGCCTCAACACACACCCCATCCCAGACGCATCAGAATTGCTGACCCATTAGCACTGCTAAATCGATAAATTATACGTACAATTCAAATACTTGCGTGATTGCAAAACTCCATAATGTCTGATGCGTTTGCCCTGACACCCATCCTCCAGCTTCAATCATAACAACATCAGTGCGCCATTTCTGATTTGAAATCGCCTAAATACCTGTTATAACAACAGGTGTGATAATAAAGTATCATACTTTGCGTTACTGTCAATACCTGTAATAAAAATTTACTATTATATTTCTGCAAATGTTCAAATTTCTCTATCGGCACATTTCGAGACGACGCGCCGCTTAACCTTATTTTCTCAGAACACCTGTTGTTATAACAGGTATTTAGAAGCAATCTCAACCCAGACCCAGTGCGCTTGTAAGGTAAATTCGTATTAGGAAAATATCCGGAGAGAAGTGAGCCTTGTGAAGGTAGTAGCTTTTGTTCCAATCAAACTCAATAACGAAAGATTACCTCATAAAAATATTCTTCCGCTTGGAGGATGCCCTGTTTGTCAGCATCTCTTGCAAACATTGCTGAATGTCAAGTTGATCGACGAGGTAATAGTTTTTTGCAGCGACAATGCGATTAGACAATATCTTCCGGAAGGCGTGGAATTGTTAATCAGAGATCAAAGACTCGATAACTTTAACACAAAACATTACGAGATAGTTGAAAGCTTTATTTCTCAGATTCATGCGGATGTTTATGTAAACGCTCATGTTACAAATCCTTTTATCTCTAAAAAAACATTTGATGAAGGTGTTTTTGGCATTATCTCAGGAACTTATGATTCCGCGGTGGTTGTCGAGGAGGTACAGGAACATCTTTGGTACGATTCCGAGCCGTTTAATTTTACCAGGCATGACCGCCCGAGAAAACAGGACTTAAAGGCATTGTATGCGGAAGTGGGAGTATTTATGTACCGAAAGGAAGTATTTTTGAATGGTCGGACAGACTATGGAGCAAGGCCGCTTTTTATAAAGATTGGCAGGATAGAGGCTCTAGATATCGATTATATGGAGGATTACGAACTTGCGAAGGCTATTATCACAATTAATGCTAACAATAGAGGGTAAGATGTGAAGAATTGGTAGAGTGATGAGTTGTAGGAATATACAAATACTTGATTGTACATTGAGGGATGGCGGGCGCGTGATCGACTGCAATTTTCCTGAGTTTCATCTTAAGGGGATTGCGAAAGGTTTGAGCAATGCTGGAGTTGATATAGTCGAGATGGGTTTTTTGCGCGGCAATACGGAATATTCCGGAAATAGCACTTTTTTTACTGAAATAAGTCAGGTGCGAAAATTTATACCCGAAAACCACAAAAAAACGATGTATGTGCTCTTCGCTGATTATGGATTGCAGTATGGTATGTGGAATTTCTCCAAATTAACTGAATATGACGATTCTAATTGTATCAAGGGCATTAGGTTGGGATTCAGAAAATGCGATTTCAAGGATTCTTTGGAAATAATGAAATTAATCATGGATAAAGGTTATAAACTGTTTATCCAAACAGTCGAGTCAATAGACTATTCTGATAAAGAATTGTTAGATGTCATCGAAGAAATCAACAAGCTAAAACCATATTCGTTTGGAATCGTTGATACTTTTGGCGCGATGTACAAAGATGATGTAGTCAGGCTTTATGGATTGGTAGATCACAATTTGAGTGATGAAATTTGTATAGATTTTCATTCCCATAATAATATGCAACTTTCTTTTGCCTTCGCGCAAGAAATTGTAGAATTGAGCAGGGGACATCGTAAAATAATAATTGACGCGACTTTGGATGGGATGGGCAAGGTTTTCGGAAACCTCAATACTGAACTGATAGTTGATTTTTTAAATCGAAAGTATGGTTGTAATTACGACTTGGATGAAATATTTGATACTATCGATGGACACCTGCAATGGATAAAGCAGAAAGAGCCTTGGGGATACAGCATCCCTGGTTTTATGGCTGGGATTTACAGCTCACACCCAAATAATGTGAAATATCTTACCAAAATGCACAAGTTGCACACAAAGGATATTAGATATATTATATCAATGATAGAACCAGAACTTAGGAAGAGGTATGACTATGACAACATCGAAAGATTGTATATAGAATATTTTAACTCTAATTACGATGACCATTCAAGTTTGAATTTGTTAAAAGAATCGCTTAAAAACAGAAATGTTTTGATAGTCATTTATGGTTCTTCTGTAAATCAATACAAGGATCAGATTATTAGTTTTGTTCGTGAGAAAAATCCGATTGTCATAAGCGTCAATCATGTGTATGGCGAAATTGATGTTGATTATGTCTTTTATGGAAATCAGAGACGTTATGATGATTTTGGGGAGAATGATGAAGTTAAAACAATAATCACGTCAAATTTGTCATCAAAAAGAAATGTCCATATAGTTGTAAATTTTAACAAGGTAATATCGAGGGGATTCAAGTATTTTGATAATTCTGCTATTATGCTTTTGAAATTGTTAAGAAATATCGGGATTGAATCCATAGCCATCGCGGGTTTTGATGGTTTTGATAGTAACATGAGTGCTTCTTACTCCGATGAAGTTTTCTCTCACAATCTGGAAGCCTCTGATTTTAAGGAAATAAATGAAGATTTGAGCTTATTACTGAAAGATTTCGCAAAATCACTTAGAGATAAAAAATCTATTGAATTTTTGACTCCCAGTAGATTTGAAAGAATTTTTCGCGATTAAGCATGATTATTCAGATTCTAATCAAATATAAATCTAATTATATTTAAGGAGAAAGAGTATAGTGTCACTGAAAGGGAAATTTGCAATATGGTTAAGCACCAAGTTTTTCACAAAAAAGGGTGTCGTATTATGCAAGACAGTGGCAGACAAAACAAGAAAGGATTTTGTCTATAAAGATGCAGATTATGTCAGGATTTCATCTTTAGAACTTGTATCAAGTGAAATATATGAAAATAATGTAAATGGAAATGTCGCAGAGCTGGGCGTATTTGAAGGTAATTTTGCACAGTATATAAATGTTGCATTTCCCGACAAAAAATTGTATTTATTTGATACATTTAAGGGTTTTGATGATAATGACATTGAAAATGAAAAAAGAATGCGGGGAGGGGGGGTAGATTATAGAATTTATCCACACACCAATATTGATATAGTTCTAAAGAAAATGAAATACAAAGAAAATTGTGTAATAGTGAAAGGTTATTTTCCTGAAACGGTAAAGGATTTGGAAGATACTTTTGCGTTTGTAAGTATAGATGCAGATTTATTTGCTCCCATATATAGCGGTCTAACATATTTCTACCCGAGATTAGAGCGTGGAGGTTATATATTCATACATGACTATGGTACTATCAGATATCAAGGTACAAAAATGGCTGTGAAGAAATATTGCTCAGAGAATAATATATCATATTTTCCACTTACAGATTATGCTGTAAGCGCAGTAATAAGTAAATAATTCTGCTTTGTGATTTAGACTTTGGATCTATATCAGTTTGCGTTTGAAAGATTGAAGCTACATTGAAGTCGTTATAGAAAGGAACACGAGATGAAAGTCATTATTTTTGGAGCTGGCGGTACAGGTCGTCGTCTCTACGAAGAATTAAAAACTGCAGGAATTGATGATGTGCTGTGCTTTGTGGATAATAATAGACACAAGCAGAACACTACTATAGACGGTATCAAGGTTTTGAATCCTGATAAAATCTTTGAATTTAATTATGATAAAATTATTATTTCAACATTATTCGGTGAGGTTATTTTGGCACAACTTTTGGATATGGGGGTTGAGCGCGGCAAAATCGAAGTAAAAGAAAATCCACACATCTCAACACGAATACAATGGTTGAGGGATTTCT
>JAITRO010000012.1 GCA_031288335.1 Synergistaceae bacterium
AAAAATCAATGGACACTCGACATGGCAGACACTGTGTTTTTAATATTCGCCAGTATATCGAACAACAGCAAAGGCCGGAAAACTAAGTCAAAAGATATCCGCCTTTGGCGGATGTTCCTCATATCTCCGCCCTGAAGGACGGAGTTTTACGGAACACCGGATAAGAAATATTGTTAGGGTGGAGGTGTACGCATGAAAATAGCGGTGTTTGGGATCGGAGGTATTGGTGGAATTATAGGCGGCGTGTTAGCAAAAAGCCATGCTGACACTTATTTTTATGTTCGCGGGAAAAACCTGAATGCTATCCGCCAGAACGGCCTGAAAGTCCAATCCGTTCTGTGGGGTGATTTTACGGCTCATCCAAAACTCGCTTCAGACAAGGCAGCAGAACTCGGAGTTATGGACGCCATTTTTGTTTCATGCAAAGGATACGGCCTGAAAGAGGCTTGTGAGGCCATTATCCCGATGGTGGAACCTGAAACTGCGGTAATTCCTTTGCTGAACGGGATAGTCGTGTCCGACATTATGGAGCCGCTGCTGCCCCGCTGCATCCTTGCGGATGGCACGATCCACGTTTTCAGCCATTTGGAAAAACCAGGGTATATCGTCCACAGCGCCGGATTATGCGGCATAGTTTTCGGAATGAAGGACGGAAACAGACCCTCGAAACTTGAAAAAATCGCGGTCATTCTCAGCAATGCGGGCATTAAAACTGTATTGTCGGACAACATTTTACTGGACAGTTGGAGGAAATATATCGCAATGTGCAGCAACAGCGTGGCGTTTTGTTATTACGACGGGCCGGCCGGAAAGGTTCGCGAGGATCCGAACCATGAAAAGGTGCTTCGCGCTGTGATTGGAGAAATGATCGCAGTGGCGGCGGCCAAAGGAATTGTGCTGCCTGAAACTATGGCCGACCACCATGTGGAGGATTTTTCAAAGATGCCGCCGGACACCATCAGCTCACTATATCGTGATCTCAGCGGCGGCAAACCGGCAAACAAAACTGAACTCGATCATATCATTGGAAGGATGATAGAGTTTGGAAGGCAAACCGGTGTGGAAACTCCGTACCACAAAGCCGCATATGAGCGATTCGCCTTAAAATATACTCGCGAGCGATAAAATTTACAGTACTCCGGCTTACGGGAACGTCTTCTATTTATGCTGGGCTTGTGTGGCTTAGTAAATTTCAACACTCGCGAGTATATATAGAATATATGAAATTCTGATCTTATGGTTTTACAGATTATTATGTTCGTTGTAGTATAAAATATGTTCTTATTTGGATATGGATTTCTTAGGGGCGGATATCATTCACCCGCCCATTGTCCGTGACATAAACGGGCGGATAGCATCCGCCCCTACTGTATTGTAACGGAGAGCCTTGGGGGACAGTTTATTTTGAGGCAATACCGCTGTTGACATGCCTTTGCCGTGAAGTTAGAATTAAGCTCACGTACGTTTAAGATAAATTTCCTTTTTATATTTTTAATAAACATTTATAAACATTTGCTGCGGCGCGCGTTTCTTTTGTACAGGGCGGATGAACGCAGAGCGGCGGCAGGAGAATCGATCGTTTTGCGAAAATATTTTCCTTTGATGGTTTGCGCGGCGGGCGCATTACTTTTTGCGTTTGGTTTCTTTACGCTATATTCTTCTGATGATCCGGCGAATACCGGCGTGATGTTCAAGCTCGGGAAAGGCGAGACGATAGATTCGATTTCTATCGAGAATATGCGGGGGACGTTCTTGTTCTTCAAGGAAAATGCCCGTTGGGTGGTGGAGGAAAACGGGACGAGGTACCGGGCCGGCGAGACTAAAATGCGCATCCTTACTCAATCTCTCGCAACTCTCGACGTGACGAGGGTGATGAAAGGGGAGCGCGCCGAGTACGGACTTTCCTCACCGGACGCGGTTGTCAGTTTTGTTGTGACTGGCGGGAAACGTTACTCTTTTTCGGTAGGAAACATGACTCCCGATTTTATGTCGGCTTACGCGCGCGATGCGAACGGCGGGAAAGTGGCGCTCATACGCTCCGCTGTCGCAGATCATTTGACGGGCAGCTTGACGGCTTATCGGGACAGGGAGATATTCAGCGTTGAGTTGCGGAGACTCGTCGGGATTGCCCGTTACGGCAGCGGAGAACTTATCTGCGAATTCGCGAAAACCGGCGATGAAGGATGGCGCGTGAAATTCCCGTTCGACGCCCCGGCGAGGATTGTCGAAATGAGCGAGTTTATCTCCGGCATGAAGAACTGGAGGATAGCGTCGTTCCCGGACGCGGCGAACGCGCGATACGGTTTGGAGATGCCGGACGAAGTAATTGTCCTGTCCGACGATGAGGGAGGCGTTCAGACGATCGAAATCGGACGCCGCGAAGGGATATATCAATACGTCCGTTTCGGGGAATACGGCGATATAGTTGCTCTTTACGCGGAGGACGTGGATTTGTCGAAATTGGATCCAGGCGGCATGATGTTCATGGCCCCGCTTCGAGCGGCGCTTGCCGATGTGCGCTCCATAAAAATCGAGTCCATCGAGGGCGTTTACGAGTTGACTTACGACAAAGCGTCGCGTTCCGCCGAATTCCTGGGGGCGAGGATAACGGAGGACGATTTCATAAACATATTCTACAAATTCATCACAGTGACAGCGTCCGGCTTCGACGATTCCTCAACTGCCCGCGGGGAGAGCGTCGCGTCCCTCGATATCGAAACGGCGGACGGCGGAAAGTCAAGTCTCGTGTTGAATGAGCGCGGCGCTGATTCTTATTTTATGCGGATCAACGGCCGCGACACGCCGTTTTACACGGAGGGGCGAAGGCTTGAGGAACTTATGGGTCGTATCGAGAGACTGACGGGCCGTATAAAATGAAAGGAGGCGGTTTATTTCGCGGTTTATCGGCTCGATGGGGGGCAATATTTACACGCTGCAAATCAGATCAGGAGGGGAAAATAATGAAGAGTAACCACAGTAGAGCCAAGTACGTATTGGTGTTCCTCGGCATATTTGCCATGGCGTTCTCGCGGCAGATGACGTCGGTCTCGGCGTCCGCGTCGGAGGCGTATATCGGCAAAATTCCCATCACGCTGAAACACGACGTGCACGGCAACGACGCGCGCTGGGCCAAAATCTACGCGGCAGAGAAGTACGGCGCGAAGTACGAAGTCATCGACCCAGACCAGGACCTCAACAAGGAAATAGCCGCGGCCGAGACGTTCATCAGCAAGGGAGTGGACGGAATAATCCTCCATCCCATCACCGAGGACGGCGTGAACGAAATCATCCGGGAGATCCGCGACGCCGGCATATACGTGATGACCTATAACGTTGAGGCGTCCGGCAAAAAGGTCCCCTCGCTTCTCATCGACGAAGCCGAGGTCGCGGCGCAGATGGGCACCGACATGTGCAAAAAATGGATAGAACTCTATCCCGACAAACCGGTTAAAATCGGTCTCGTGAGCTGGACCAACATCGCGTTCTGTTTCGACAACCGCACCGGCCCCTTCCTCAAAGGCGCAAAGACCGTCGTAGACTATCTGCCCACTGACGACTGGGGTTTCAAGAACAGCAAGGGCGAGAACCTCACCGGCGCGACTTACTGGGAACACGCGGGCGGCGTGCTCGAGAAGGCCATTCAGGTTACTTCCGACGCGATAATCAAGCATCCTGACGTCAACATAATCTATGGGGACAACGTGTCAAACGGACTCGGCGTGGCGGCGGCATACGAGGCGGCCGGACGCGGCAAGGCGGTTGATGGCGTGCCCCAGACTGAGATAATAGCTTCCACCGACGCGAGCGACGGGGAACTCAAAAAAATAGCCGACCCGACCTCCTCGCTGAAATACTGCCTCGGGATGCAGCCCCAGACCTTCGCTTACGCTCAGATCGACATGATGATGGAACTCATTCAGGGCAAACTCGATCCCGATACGTATGTCGTGAGATACACCCCTGATACGTATTTCAACTATTACAAGGACGGCATAAAGACCATGCAGGACTGGTACAACACCCAGTATCTGCCCGACGTGCCGCTGGAACTCGCCGGCAGATAACGCATCTTCACCGGCCGGCGTTTCCGGGCGGAGACGCCGGCCAAGGGGGGGTTGAGGAAATTTGGAGAACATCCTCGAGATCAGGAACGTGAGCAAACAGTTCGCGGGCGTTAAGGTCCTGAACGACGTGAGTTTCGACGTGATAAAGGGTTCTTGTCATTGTCTCGTAGGCGAGAACGGCGCGGGCAAGTCCACCCTCATCAAGATTCTGACGGGCGCGCACCCCAAAACCTCCGGCTCGCTGAAATACGAAGGGCGCGGCTGGAACCCGGGCAGCACGCGCGACGCCATGCACAACGGCATCGGTTGTCTCTTTCAGGAACTGAACGTCGTCGAAAAGCTGAAAGTGGAGGAGAATATCGTCCTCGGGCTCGAAAAGACCATCTTCGGCATCATAAAGAAGGTGCAGAACCCTAAGGTGTTCGAGATGCTGAATCGCCTCGACGCGAGCATAAAGCCGTCGCAGTACATAGAGGAGCTGAGTGTCGCCAAACGCCAGATAGTGGAGATGGCCAAAGCCCTGGCCATGGAATCGAAGATAATAATAATGGACGAACCGACGAGCGCGCTCACCGCCGAGGAGACGCGCAGGCTCTTCGATATCATCGCCGAACTCAAGAGCGCCGGCATCACGATAATTTACATCACCCACAGGCTCGAAGAGGTGATGGAACTCGCGGATTATGTCACTGTCCTGCGCGATGGATGCCACATAGCCACCAAGCCGAGGCGGGAGATAAAAAACCGGCAGGACCTCATCCAGATGATGATCGGCAAGATAATCGCCGAGGGATACGTCCCAAACAGCGTGAACAAAAACGTCAAATTGATAGAGTTGAACGACGTGACGAACGACAAGCTGAAGGGCGTCACATTTTCGCTTTACGAGGGGGAAATTCTCGGTTTTTACGGCCTCATCGGAGCCGGAAAGAG
>JAITRO010000028.1 GCA_031288335.1 Synergistaceae bacterium
AGCGTCCCGAGGCCGCAATTTCCCGACAAAGCGGTGGTGACCCCCTGCCGCAGCAGTGAGAACTCGACGGTCTCGCGCACGTCCTCACACTCGTCATGGATATGAATGTCGATAAACCCCGGCGTCACATACAATCCCTCTGCATTGAAGACCTCCGTGCGGTCGGACACGTCAGGCAATTCGCAGGGACCGGGAAATATGCCGCTCACAATGCCGTTCTCAACCAGTATGGAGGATTTGAACGGTTCTTCGCCGTTATTCATCGTGAACAGCGTTCCGTTCGAGATCAAGATGTTTCGGGACAATGCCTTCACCTCTGTTTTTCTCTTTGTGTTCAACTGCCGGAGATGAGGATTTCCATGAGCCTGGCGTCATCGATGTTGCCGCCCGACACGAATATCCCCGTCTTTCTGCCGTTTGGCTTCGCCGCGCCGGAGAGCAGGGCGGCGACACCGACCGCGCCTGCCCCCTCGGCAACCTGTCTGTGTTCCCTGTGCAAGAGGGCTATGGCGCGTTTTATGTCGTTTTCGGTCACTTCCAACATGTCGGAGACGCGCTTTTTGGCCAGAGTCAGCAGGCTTTGCGGGATGGCGCCTGCAAGACCGTCAGCGACCGTGTCGGAATATGTCACCGTCTTGACCACACCGTCCTGCCAGGAGACTACCCATGGGTTCGAGGCCTCGGATTGGATGCCGATAATTTCGACCTCCGGGGCGATCGCCTTCGCGGCTATGGCGATCCCGTTGATCAGGCCGCCGCCGCCTGCTGGAACCAAGAGATATTCTATGTCAGGCTCGTCCATAAACATCTCCATGCCGGCGCTGCCCTGTCCGGATACGACGGCTGCGTCCTCGTAGGACGATACATACGTCTTGCCCTCGCGCGCGGCAAATTCATGCGATTCCGCTTCCGCGAAGTCGTAGTCGCCCGCGGATACGCGAAGTTCGATCCAATCCCCGCCGAGGTACAGTATCTTCTTTTTTTTGAGTTCCGGGCAGGTTTCGGGCACGAAGACGGCGGCCTTGACGCCCATGTTTTTCGCCGCGAGGGCCATTCCCTGCCCGTGATTGCCGCTGGAGCACGTGACTACGCCTTTATCCCGCTGTGTTTCGTAGAGTGAATACATGGCATAAAGGGCCCCGCGGATTTTGAAGGACCCGCAGAGCTGTTGGTTTTCCCATTTGACATACACCGGCGCGCCCGCGATTTCACTGAGTGCCTGCGAGTATTCCGTGGGCGTATGCCGTACCCTCGTCTTGAGAAAACCGTACGCTTTGACGACGTCTTTAAAAACCGGTTCGAAAGCCAGAGGGGCAAGAGAATTGCTTTGAGCGGCGATCGAGGATTCTTCGTTAAGCATGATAGAGCCTCCCCATGTGGGTTCTGTTGAAGCGGTTCTATTGTAGCAGTTTTGACGTATAATTTCGGTGCGCGTTTTCCAAAAACGCAGCCGGTTGGCACGAAGAGGCGATAAAGTGGAGATAAACGATATATTGCGGAAAGTGAGCGACGGTTCCCTCTCCCCGGACGAGGCGGAGCGTCTCATAAAATACAGGCCGTTCGATGATTTGGGTTACGCGATGGTCGATCATCACAGGGAAATACGCCAGGGCATACCCGAGGTGATATTCTGCGGCGGAAAAACGCCGGCGCAGGTTCGCGGCATCGTGGAGAACATGCTCACGCGCGAGGCGGAGCGGATACTTGGGACGCACGCGAGCGCGGAGATGTTCGAGCAGACGAGGCTTGCCGCGCCGAACGCTGAGTTTCATCCCGAGGCCCGCATATTCACGATCGGGGCGGGCAAGACGCCGAAGGCGGGGAAAATTCTCGTCGCGGCGGCGGGCACGTCGGACATGCCGGTAGCTGAAGAAGCCGCCCTAACGGCCGATTTTTTCGGGAACGGCGTCGAACGCGCGTATGATGTGGGCGTGGCTGGACTTCACAGGCTCCTGTCGAAATTCGGCGCGATAGGGGAGGCGGATGTGATAATCGCGGCGGCCGGCATGGAGGGGGCGCTCGCCTCGGTGATCGGAGGACTGACCGATATGCCCGTAATAGCCGTACCAACGAGTGTCGGATACGGTGCGAACTTTCACGGGCTCTCCGCCCTTCTCTCGATGCTCAACTGCTGCGCCAACGGCGTGGGCGTCGTCAACATCGACAACGGCTTCGGCGCGGCATGTCTCGCCAACCGCATCATCAGGATGGGCGAAAAATTTAAACGACGCAATTTTAATAATTAAAACAAGAGCTCGGGGCTCCGCCCCGAACCCCGCAAGGGGGCAAGCCCCTTGCCCCCTTTATATAAATTAAGAGGGTGCAGGGAGCTTGCTCCCTGCCGGGGTTTGGGGCGGAGCCCCAAGCTCTTGATCCTGTTATTGCTCCAACAACTGAATAAGCGAATCGACTGCTTCGCGTTCGTCGCTGCCTTCGGCGGACAGTTCGATTTCGGAATCTTTTTCAGCGCCCAAGGACATCACCATCACTATGGATTTGGCGTTCACCTTTTTTTCATCCGACGCCCTGCCCACCGTTATATTGGAGGAAAACCGGTTGGCGCGGCGCACGAAATCCGACGCTGACCGCGCGTGCAAACCGGATGGACTGGTTATCGTGATTGTCCTGGAATACATGTCCTCACACCCTGTTTTTAAATCTCAATATGGCGTTCGAGAAATTCCTTCACCTCTCCGCCCGTCGGCAAATTGACGACGGCGGCGGCGCAACGTTCCATTTCGGCGGCGGAATAGGTGCATATAAATTTCTTCAACGCCGGCAGAGCGTCCGGGCTGGCCGACAGTTTGCGGATGCCCATGCCGATC
>JAITRO010000209.1 GCA_031288335.1 Synergistaceae bacterium
CCGCTCATCAAGTCGGCCTTCGCGAGCAGGGCCGCCCTGTCGAGCGACGATTTTATCCCGGTCTCCCCCATGTCCTCCGCAAACCGAGCGCAGAGGGCGCGGACCCGCTCCGTCTTGTCGCGGACGGAACCCAATTTTTCCTGGTAGACGACACGTTCCAGCTGGGGGAGCATGGACTCCATGCCGGTCTCGAGGTCTTCCTTCCAGAAGAAAGCCGCGTCGTAGAACCGCGCGCGCAGGACACGTTCGCTGCCGTCGCGCACAACGTTCATGTCGCGGGGTTTGTTGTTGCTCACACCTATGAAATATGGCGCTAGTTTGCCGTCGTCGCCGCGCGTCGGGAAATAGCGCTGATTTTTCTTCATCGTGTTGATCAGAACTTCCTCGGGTATGTCGAGAAACTCCTTGTCGAACGAACCCGCGAAAAGAACGGGATACTCCACGAGCTGCGCGTTTTCCTCAAGCAACTCGGAATCATCGTCGGCACGCGCGCCGATATCGGTCTCCAGCTTCGCCATGCCTTCGAGGATCATCTTCTTGCGGCGCTCGTGATCGACTATCACGAACTCGCGCTCAAGCACGCTTTCGTACTCCTGTGCGCTCTTTATCTGAACGGCGCCGGCTCCCATGAAACGATGCCCCCGGCTCTCCGCGCCGCTGTAAACGCTGCCGAACCTCACCGGAATTATCCGCATGTCCGACAGTGCCACGAGCCAGCGCACGGGACGGGCGAAACGCGTTCCGGGGTCCTCCCAGTACATGTTCTTGGGGAAAATCAATTTTTTGAGCAGCCCGGACAGGAAATCGGGAAGCAGCTCCGCAGCTTTTTTCCCGGTCTCCTTCACCGTCGCGTGAAGGTATTCAATACCCTTCATCTCTATGAATTTGAGGTCGCCCAACTCCGCGCCTCGGCTTTTCGCGAAGCCGAGCGCCGCTCTGGTGAAACGGCCGGCGTCGTCGAGCGCCTGCGACTTCGGCGGCCCCTTAACGAGTTCCTCCAAATCCTCCTGTCTGTCGGCGAGGTCGCTGACATACAGGACTATCCTGCGAGGAGTACCGGTCGTCCTCAGCGATTCGTAGGACAGGCGTATATCGGCGAGGCCGGCGCGTGCCAGATTTGCGAGTTCACCTATGGCCCAGGTCATGAAACGGGCCGGGATTTCCTCGGTTCCTATCTCGAACAGCAGATCGCGCTTTATCATTTCGGCACGCCTCCCTCTTTATCGATCGAGCGGCCGAATTTTCCGGCGAGCGGAAATCCCATTAGCTCGCGCTGCGCCAGGTAGGCCCTGCAGCAAGCGCTCGCGAGCGCCCGCACGCGCGCTATATATCCGGTGCGCTCCGTGACGCTGATCGCGCCGCGCGCGTCCAGAATGTTGAAAACGTGGGAGCATTTGAGGACGTAATCGTAGGCGGGCAGCACCATTCCCCTCTCAATCACCCGCGAGCTTTCGGCCTCGAACATGCCGAACAGCTTGAAAAGCATATCCGTGTCGGCGAGTTCGAAATTGTACGTGGAGCCCTCCACTTCCGACCGGTGGTGCACGTCCCCGTAGCTGACGTCGCCGACCCACTGGAGGTCGTACACGCTGTCGACCTTCTGGACGTACATCGCGATGCGCTCCAGCCCGTAGGTCAATTCCGCCGGGACGAGCTGCATGTCAACGCCTCCGAACTGCTGGAAATACGTGAACTGCGTTATTTCCATGCCGTCGAGCCACACTTCCCAGCCCAAACCCCAAGCGCCGGTCGTCGGGTTCTCCCAGTCGTCCTCAACGAAGCGTATGTCGTGATCCAGCGGGTCGATGTCGAGAGCCGCGAGCGATTCGAGATACAAGTCTTGGATATTCTCCGGCGACGGTTTAAGGATAACCTGATACTGATAATAATGTTGAAGCCTGTTGGGGTTCTCGCCGTACCTGCCGTCGGTCGGTCTGCGCGACGGTTCGACATAGGCCGCCTTCCACGGTTCCGGTCCTATTACTCTGAGCGTGGTCGCCGGATTCATGGTACCGGCGCCGACTTCGATATCGTAGGGCTGTTGCAGCACACAGCCTCGACTCGTCCAGAAGTATTCAAGCCGCATTATCAACTCTTGAAAGTTCAAAAATAACCCTCCCTCATAGCGACACTACCCGAAAAAACGACGCCGAACCACGTCATTATAGCCTATAAAAAATCTTCGCGCACCTTGAAATTATGCGGTTTGTGATTATACTTCGAAGGTGGGGGAATGATGTCGGCAAAATGAATGTTTCGCTGAAAATTATAAATATATTCGGGATGCTGCGTTCGTTATCGGTGAAGGCCGACTTAGCCAACGACAACCCCACGAAGGCGATTGTCAAAATGGCGATACCGTCCATAGGGTTGTTTGTGTTCAACACGTTCCTGCATCTGGTGGACACCATTTTCGTCTCGTGGCTCGGGGAATTGCCGATGGCCGCGATGTCTTTCACTGGGCCGATAAACATGTGCATGTTTGCGATACTTGACTGCGTGGCAAATGGTTCGCTCGCGCTCATGGGGCGCAACCTCGGGCGCGGCGACGCGCGTTCCGCGCGGCACATCGCCCGCAGCGGCCTCGGCTTGCTCTACGCGGCCTGCGCGATATCACTTCCGCTCGTGCTTCCCGCTGTATCAAACGCGCTCTTCACCTCAATCGGCGCCGGCGGCAGCGATACGCTTCTTCGGATGTGCTGGCTCTATAACATGTGGGTGCCGATAATGCTGCCCTTTCTCGGATTCACATACATGGCTAACACATGTTTCAGGGCCCAGGGCGACATGATGATCCCGTTTAAGTCGATAGCCATCGCGAACGCGATGAACATCGCTCTCGATCCGTTGTTCATATTCACCTTCCGCTGGGGGATAGCCGGCGCGGCGATAGCCACGTGGATGTCGCGCGTGGCGTCGTCGATTTATCTCATATATAAGATGAAGCGCGTCGGGAAGATCGCGATATCGCCATTTACGCTGCCTACCATGAGGATGACCGCGTACTGGCGGCCGATACTCCGGATAGGCGTGCCGGTGGGCTTGTCGACGGCGAGCGTGGCCCTGGGTATGGGGAGCGTCAACAGGATACTCTCCGCGTTCGGTCACAGGGTGGTCGCCGCGTGGATGCTGGGTCTGCGTGTTGAAGAACTCGCGTTCAATTTCCTGAACGGCGTCACTCAGGCGCTCATCCCGTACATAGCGTTCAACTACGGTAAAAGAGACCCGGGGCGGATGATCGCCGGTTTCAAGTCGGCGTTGCTGATAGCTTTTCTTCTCGTCGGCACGATGGCGGTGATAATTTATATATTTCCCGGAGTATTCCTCGGCATCTTCAAGCCGGAACCGGAGATAAAGGCACTCTCTATTCGTTCCATACGCGCGTCGATACCGGGATATCCGTGCAACATCTTCATAGCCGTATGCGGTGGGTTCTTCGTCGGCACAGGGTACTCGATTTTCGGAACAGCCTCGCAACTGCTGCGCTCCATTGTGTTCAGAGTGTCAGCCGCATGGATATTGTCGCGTCTTTTCACGCTCGACAATGTCTGGTGGTTTCAGTCGATCTCGTTCTTCCTGGCAAGCTTCGTGTCGCTGGGATTTTTCACCTACCTGCGAAAAAAACTGCGGCGTGAATTCTCGCCGGGCAAGGGATAAAAACTTGGGGCTCCGCCCCAAACCCCGCAAGGGGACTTGTCCCCTTGACCCCTATAAGGGGGTACGGGGGACTTCGTCCCCCGGGGTTTTGTGTTTATGCCGAGACTATTTTTTTATAAATATCCGATATAAATTTGTCGTTGACCGTATCGCGCCAGTTTTCGCCGAAGTGGCTGAGCCAGAGTTTTTCCATCCCGAGCGCCGTCTTGGTCATGCCGGGGATATGTGGTTCAAATATGCCGTACTCCCGCGCGGTCGGACGCGCGAGGCCGTTGATTTCCAAAAATTTGACCGTGTCGTCGAACCCGCCGTCGCTGTATATGTCGCAGCACGCCAGCATCGATATGGTGACGGCCACGCTGTGCGGCAAATGAGGGCTCGCATTGCTCAAGCCATACGAAATGGCGTGACTCACGCCAACTCGTCCACCTATCGAGCTGCTTCCTCCCAAGACCGACGCGACGGCCGACTCCACAGCCCTGTTGACATTGAACTCGCTCAGGTCGTGCGAGAGCACGCGACGGGCGATATCCACGCCGTCGCGGGAGTCCAGTACGGCGTCGGGTGCGCTTGTCTTGCTGTGCGTTATTTCGTAATGATGAAAATAGCAATCCATCATCGAAAAAAACCTGTTGAATTTCTTGGCGCCGGATGAAAGGGCCGGGTCTATCACCGCTACTTTGGGCGCGACATTGTCGTTGTTGATGCCGAGTTTCTTCTCGGGACCGCGGAGCACCGCGATGGGAGTGACCTCGGCTCCGGTTCCGGCTAGGGTCGGCAGCACCCAGATGTCGGGGCCGCGCTTCATATCCATGCCGTAGCCCTGGTATTCGGCGGCGGGACGAGGGTTCGCGAGGCAGATCGAGACCGCTTTGGCCAGATCCATGGCCGCACCGCCGCCGACGCCGGCTATCGCGTCAGGCATGTCCCGTTCTTTTTTCAGGAACATCACCACCCTGTCGACGTCTTGCGTGCGCGGCTCCGAATAAGAGGCGTCGAACACATACTTGCGATCGCGGGCAAAAATCGGGGCGAACACAGGCTGCGGTTTCAATATCTCGTCGATTATGAAAAAAGGCCGCGACGCCCTTTCGCCTAAAAGCTTCAGCAGGTCTCCAACTCCGTCGCGGGACGCGGCTATTTCCGTGAATATCTTCGTCCGCCACCACTGGCGCGCGTTGTTGAAATCCTCGTATGAGATTGTTCCGTAGTGCATGACCATGCGCACTTCCTTTTTTATTTTAGAGAAAAATATTCAGAAGCTCTTGCCTTCCGTGAGTATATTGTCCTGTTGTTTCTTGAAAGCCGTTATGAAGGTGCTGAAACATTCTATTTCCTGAGAGTCCAAGGTTTCGGAGGCGTTATTGTATTCGTCGTGCTTGTTCATCTCAAAACAGCGTTCCAGCGCCTCGACGAGGCGCGTCAGGTGGTTTTCGGCAAAAGTGACCGCCGCCGGGGTATCTTCCGGCATACGGCGTATCGTCTCCAACACCATATCGGCAAAGTCGCATATCTCCAGAATTTTTTCCCGAAGCCGCGGTTTGCGGACAAGTACCGCCATGGAACGCGCCGTCACGAGCTTGGTCGAGCCTTCGAAAGCGGCCGGCGACTCCCTGCGGGGAGAGTTTTTGGGAATTTTAGCTTTCACCTCGTTGTGCGCTATTTTGACGTTTTTGGCGTCCATGATCAATTCGCGCAATTGATCCGCGCGTCCCCCATTTTTTTGCTTCCTCATGGAAAAAAACGCTGTCAAAAGCAGCAAAGACGTGACGCAAATAAACATCAGCCCCTCGCCTTCCCAAAAGTTGGATATCGCAAGCAATATACCTGTCCCTACCAGAAAAGCCACCGCCATCTTATTCATCATCCCAAAATCCCGCCTGCCTTTATCGACGAAAAATTATTATTACCACCAGGGCCAGCCCGGATTATAGCCTATCAGTCCCCCGAAGCGAGTCACCAACATGTTGCCGGCAAAAAGAGTAAAGACCGAACCCGCCGCGAGAAATGGTCCTAACGGAACGGCGTCCTTGCGCTTAACCTTGCGTTTCAGGAGCATCGGAACCACGACGAGCCCACCCGCGATGAAACCCATGTAAAGGCTGAAAGCACAATATTTCCAACCGACCGCACCGCCTATACCCGCCATGAGAAGCGCGTCTCCCCATCCCATGCCGCCCCTGCTGATAAGTATTATCGCACCAATGAAGCCAAAACCGAGCGCCGCCCCCAAAATTCCGTCGAACAAAACGCCCCAACCGGCGAACACGCGCAGCAACAGGCCGATCGCGCCTAGCGACAGCGCCGATGCGTCGTAAATATAACCGTTTTCTAAATCGGTGAGCGCGTTAAACAGAGAAAACCACATGACGAGCGCCGACACCAGCATGGCGCTGCTCACGCCCCATCTCCAGAACATCGCCGCAGTGAGCGTCCCCGAGATCAACTCCGCCCCAAAATGCCCGGGCTTTATCGGTTTGCCGCAATAACGGCATTTACCCCTTAAAATGAGAAAAGACAGTATCGGCGCCAAATCGGCTGCCGACAATACGTGACAGCAACTGTCACAAACCGAACGCTCTTTTCCCCACCATTTCCGCCCCGCCACAGTGCGCATGGCGGCGGCGTTGATAAAAGAACCCGCGCAGGCGCCGCCAACAAACGCTAATATTGCGGATATGATATTATTATAGAAGAGGGCATTGCCCATAAATCATACCTCCAGAGGAGAGACGCAAACATGCCGGTAATCAAAGTCAACATGCTTCAAGGCCGCTCCATTGAGACCAAACGCAAATATGCTTCCGAAATGACAAGAATCACCTGCGAGTGTCTTGACGTAAACCCCGAGTCGGTGCGTATTATATTCAGCGAAATGCCGCCCGAAAATCTAGCCGCAGCCGGCACGCTTTTCGCTGACGCGAAAAAATAATCCGCACCCGATGATTATAGCAAAAAAACCTTAATTTTGATGCGTTTGCCCTGTTTTTTCACTCGCGTTCGGTTCGATTGAAAGTGAAAGCAGCGCGGCATATGATGTGAAATTGCCGAAAGAAGGACGATCGCAATCGCCGCCGCGAAAATTGTGAAGACATGTGAAAAAAGGAGGAGGCCAATATGGGGCAGATTTTTAACGCTTGCGTGTATGACATCGACAGCATGGTCTGTTACCAATCGGACGTGGATAAATTCCATGCGAACTGCTATTCTTTCAGCGGAGACGTCGCGGTGACACATTACCTGCTTCGCCAGAAAGCGTACCGCGTTATGTGGGGTGGATGGTATGTTCTCGAGGACATCGCGAATTTTTCGAGGGAAGAGGATTTGCTCGGTTTATCCACCTACATAGACTGCGAGGACATTGAATACAACAACGACGATTTGAAGGAAGAAACAGAAGAAGCGGAAGAAACAGAAGAAACGAAAGAAAAGAAAGAAGCGAAAGAAAAAGAAGAAAAGGATCGGCTCGACAAAGCAAAGTTTATCGGCGACAATTACAGCCGCTGGAAGCGAATAAATGTATGGAATGAAGCGCTGGAATATTTCAATATGCATAATACGCATTCCGTAAAATATAACGGTTATTTATTGAATCACACGCAAAAGCTGGCTGTGAATCTCGGTGATTATTTCGTTCGGTCGATGTTCTGGACGGAAGAAAAGAAACTTGCCGTGGTAGATCCGGTACCGGTGCTGACGGAAACAGGCGGCGGCTCGCGGATGGCCTTTTTCGAGGGCATAGCGGAAGATTCGACGGATCAGCTTTTCGGCAAATGGTGCGGTGATTTGCTTCAAATCGTCGATCAAGTGCCCGGCGAATATGAACTTATCGATTGTTGTTTCGTTGAAATTTGGAATAGGGCAAAATTTTGTTATTCTCTGTACGGCGTCGATGAGTCGAATTACATATTGGGTGACTGGGATGGAAATCGTTACAAATGCGCCCTGTATAATTTTCTCGAAAAGCGGAGTCGGGCGCGTTACGTCAAAGTCGAATTGACCGAGGATAAGATACGGTATACTACGGAGTTGCCGCCAAAACTTGAGGATGCTCCTGAGACCTCAGGTGAAAAAGACGAATGATACGGCGCTTGTTCGATGCACAGAGCACTGACGCTCGGGAAACGCGAAAAGCGGCGTAAGCGTGCATCCACTGCGCGGGGATGGCACTAAACGAGCCACCCCCGCGCAAAAATCCGCCGGCTTAATCTCTTTGTCCTTAATCCACTTTGCCCTTAATCCTTTTTGCCGTTAAGGCGTCTGTCGCACGCTATGGCCGCGTTTCGTCCCTCGCTCAGTGCCCATACCACGAGGCTCGGCCCCCTGCGCATGTCTCCGGCGGCAAACACCGTCGGCAAGCTGCTTTCGTAGCACTCGTCGGTCAGCACACAACCGGCTGGCGAGGTCTCCAACTGCAGCTGGTCTGTCAAACCTCTCTCCGGCCCAACAAAACCCATCGCCGAAAGAACGAGGTCAGCCGGAATCTCGCGCTCTGTGCCCGGAAGAGGGAGAGGATTCATCATACCGTCTCGGAGGGCCCATTCGACATTCACCGTGATCACCGATGACACATGTCCGCTGCCTTTTATCTCCTGAACGGTGGTCGAAAATCTCCTCGGATCCTCCCCGAACAACTCGATGGCCTCGTGCTGGCCGTAGTCCGTTCGTTTGACCCTTGGCCAGAGCGGCCACGGGTTGTTCTCGTCCCGTTCCTCAGGCGGGGGCGGGAGAATCTCCAGTTGAACGACGCTTTTTGCTCCCTGCCTGACGGCAACCCCGATGCAGTCCGTTCCGGTGTCGCCGCCGCCGATCACCACGACATTCTTGCCGCGAGCGTTCATGCCAGCGCCGTTCGATCCATCTTCGAAGAGTTTCCTCGCAGCCTCGGAGAGGAATTCCATGGCCGTGCGGATCCCCTTCAGACCGGCGCCCGGGACGTCGAGCCTCCGTTCTTTCGCTGCGCCGCAGCACAGCACCACGGCGTCGAAATCGCTTGTAAGTTTTATTATGGACACGTCAAAACCGACCTCGGAGTTCGTGACGAAATTGACGCCCTCCTCGGTCATTATCCTGATCCTGTTCATGACCGCGGATTTTTCGAGCTTCATGTTCGGGATTCCGTACATCAGCAGTCCTCCGGGCTTGTCGGATCGCTCGAAGACCGTGACGCTGCTGCCAAGCCGATTGAGCGTATCCGCGCAGGCGAGCCCCGACGGGCCGGATCCGACCACCGCTACCCTGCGTCCCGTGCGGATCTTCGGGGTTCGCGGGCGTATTTTATCTTTGGTGAACATATAGTCTGAGATATATCGCTCTATGTTTTTTATAGTCACAGGCGATTCATGCGCGCCAAGGGTGCACGAGCCCTCGCAGAGGGCCGGGCAGACTCCGGCCGTGAACTCCGGGAACGGGTGTGTCAGGGACATACGCTCGTACGCGCCTTCGATATCACCGTTGTAAACGAGGTCGTTGATCTCTGGTATCAGATTGCCCAGCGGACAGCCGATAGAGCCTCCATTCACCGTCGCGCCGGCGTGGCAGAACGAGACGCCGCAATCCATGCAGCGGGCGCTCTGCCGCGTTATGGTTTCCTCGTCGGCAGGCAGCGTCAGATCAGCGTAATCGCAAATTCGCTCACGAACGGGCCTATATTGTGCCTCTATCCTTTCGTATTCCATAAAACCCGTGATTTTTCCCATTTATCCTCCCACTTCCCGTTTTCAATACTTTCTGCCCTCGGCTTTGCCGCTCGTCACGGCGTTAAAGACCGCCAGCGCGGCGTCGTCGCCCCGAATGCCGTTTTCCCTGACGAGATGCATCGCGTCCAGGACTTTCTGATAATCGTCCGGAATCACCTTGACGAACGCCGCCGCGCACGGCTTGAAATCCTCAAGAATATCGTTCGCTTTGAGGCTGCCCGTGTATTGGACGTGACGCTCCAAAAGGGCACGCAGGGTTTCCTCGTCCTCTTCCGAGAGGCTCACCATGCTGACAAGCCCTCTGTTAAGGCTGCCCGCAAGACGTGAGTCGGGGTCGTATACATAGGCGATCCCACCCGACATGCCGGCCCCGAAGTTCCTGCCGGTCGGCCCCAGGATGACGGCCAGTCCGCTGGTCATGTACTCGCATCCGTGATCTCCAACTCCCTCAACGACCGCCGTCGCGCCGCTGTTCCGCACGCAGAAACGCTCTCCCGCGACGCCCCTGATATATGCCTCGCCCGCCGTCGCGCCGTACAGAGCGACGTTGCCGGTTATTACGTTGTCGGGACATGAGTTGGAGTCGTCGGGCGGCATTATGATTATCCGTCCGCCGGACAAGCCCTTGCCGACATGGTCGTTTGCCTCTCCGTGAAGTTCCAGAGTGATCCCGTGCGTCAGAAATGCCCCGAAACTCTGCCCTGCCGATCCGTCGAATACGATGTGCACGGTGTCGTCGGGGAGCCCGTCCGAGCCGAATCTCCTCGTTATCTCGCCGGACAGCATGGCACCGACCGTCCTGTTGGTATTGTCGATGGTGAGCCTCGATGTTATCCTTCTGGAGAAGTCCAGTCCGGGGAAACAGAGTGGTATTAGCGTATTCTTGTCGAGAGACCTCTGAAGCATGTGCTCCTGCGGGAAATGGAAATAACGGTCCTCCTTCCTCTCGATGGACGACGGCTGGAAGAGGAGACCCGAGAGATCCACAGTACGCGCTTTCTCGCTGTTTATCTTGTGTTTGACGCGCAGCAGCTCCGCGTGCCCGATCAGTTCGTTGAATGTGTGAACACCTATGAGCGCCATCCATTCGCGCACCTCCTGAGCCAAGAAACGCATGAAGTTTTCGACGTATTCGGGCTTGCCGCTGAATTTTTTCCGCAGCTCGGGGTTCTGCGTGGCCACGCCGACCGGACACGTGTCGAGGTTGCATACCCGCATCATGTCGCATCCCAGAACCATCAGCACCGATGTGGCGAAGCCGAACTCCTCGGCGCCGAGGAGGGCCGCGATGACGACGTCGCGTCCCGTGAGCAGTTTGCCGTCCGTCTCCAGCGTGATGCGGTTGCGGAAACCATTCAGCAGAAGCGTCTGATGAGCCTCTGCGACGCCGAGTTCCCACGGCAGGCCGGCGTGCCTGATGCTGCCGCGCGGCGCCGCGCCGGTGCCTCCGTCATATCCGCTGATCAGGATGACGTCGGCAAGCCCCTTGGCCACTCCGACGGCTATTGTGCCGACTCCCGCCTCTGACGCGAGTTTGACGCTGATGCGCGCGTGGCGGTTCGCGTTCTTCAGGTCGTGTATGAGCTGAGACAGATCCTCTATCGAGTAGATGTCGTGGTGCGGGGGAGGAGAGATCAAATCCACGCCCGGCGTCGAGTTTCTGGCACGCGCTATCCAGGGATAAACTTTGCTGCCGGGCAGATGCCCGCCCTCGCCCGGCTTTGCGCCCTGGGCCATCTTGATCTGTATCTCGACCGCGCTGTTGAGATAACCTATAGTCACGCCGAAACGCCCCGAGGCAACCTGCTTTATCGCGCTCGAGGAGCTGTCGCCGTTTTCCAGCGGTATCGCGCGTTCGGGGATCTCCCCGCCCTCGCCGCAGTTGCTCTTGCCGTGCAGGCGGTTCATGGCTATGGCTATGCACTCGTGTGTCTCCGGGCTGATGGAGCCGTAGGACATTGCGCCCGACTTGAAGCGTTTCAGGATGCCCGATACCGGTTCCACCGATTCGATGGATATCGGCTTGCCGCGCGTCGCCACGTTGAGCAAGCTTCTTATGTTTTTCAGAACGTCGGAGCGGCTCGAAACGTTGGCCGAAAATTTCTTGAACATGTCGTAGTCTCCTGTACGGCATGATTGCTGAAGGTAATATATGTTCTCCGGGTTGAACAGATGATACTCCCCGCCGTTCCTCCACTTGAAGTCGCCGCCGGACTCCAGGGGGCTGCCCATTTTGATGGAGTTGAAGGCGTTCTCGTGCCGTGCGCGGCTTTCGGCCTCTATTTCATCCAGCGTTATCCCTCCAATTCGGGTGGTAGTGCCGGTGAAATATTCATTCACCACCTGTTCGCTCACCCCGAGAGCTTCGAATATCTGAGCCCCGTGATAGCTGCGGACTGTGGAAATGCCCATTTTGGACATGATCTTTATGAGGCCCTTTGTGAGCCCGTTCATGTAGTTGTTCAGTGCGGTTCCGGCGTCGCCGCACTTTATCGCGCCCGAGGAGACCATATCGCGTATAATCCTGTACGACAGGTATGGGTTGACGGCGTCCGCGCCGTACCCGACCAGTGCGGCGAGATGATGCGCCTCGCGCGGCTCCCCGCTCTCGATGATGATGCTGACTTTCGTTCTGCTCCTGCCGCGGATCAGATGATGATGCAGCCCGGCCGCGGCGAGCAGCGCGGGAATGGGGATTCTGAACTCCCCGGCGCCGCGGTCGGAAAGGATGATGAGGTTGTATCCGCTCTCGATGGCTGTGTCAGCCGCAAAAAACATGTTGTCCAGGGATTTTTTGAGACCGTCCCGCAGCCTGTTGTTGAACAGCATGGGAAGCGATACACATCTGAAGCCTTTCTCACAGATGTTTCTCAGCTTGAGCAGATCTCTGTCGGAGAGCACCGGTGTCGAATGACGTATCATGCGGCAGTTTTCCGGCCCCGGCCTGAGCATGTTCCCCTCGCTGCCGAATTGAACAGAAGATGAGGTGACGTTGGCCTCTCGGAGGGCGTCGAGCGGCGGGTTGGTCACCTGAGCGAACATCTGTTTGAAATAGTTATAGAGCAGCTGCGGTTTCTCCGACAGTATCGCCGGGGGGATGTCGGCGCCCATCGAGCCTATCGGCTCCTCTCCGTTCTCCGCCATTGCCTTCAGCGTCAGGTACAGGTCCTCCCGCGTATAGCCGAAAATCTTTTCCGCTTCGAGA
This sequence comes from Synergistaceae bacterium, assembly GCA_031288335.1. Lineage (GTDB taxonomy): Bacteria > Synergistota > Synergistia > Synergistales > Synergistaceae > JAIRKI01. The sequence goes on from JAITRO010000209.1 coordinate 12,562, forward strand.
AGAGCGCATGGCTCCAGCCCGGCGTTTTCGGTGGCGACAAACAGCGAATCGAGCCCTATGAAATTCTTCAGGATAACCTGGTCGTGAAGGTCTGAAGGATTTTCGGAACGCTTGTTATTGACGATGTCGCGCCACCTCTCGCCAATCCCGTCGCGTGCCGGAAGGTCGTCGAGCTTGAGGATATTCTCCCCGACCCATTTTTTGTACGGCGCTTCCGTCGCGATCCGTGCCTTTATCTCGTCGTCCTCGATAATCCTTCCCTCTTTAGTGTCTACGAGGAGCATCCTGCCGGGACGAAGCCTGTCCTTGCGGATGATGTTACGCTCCGGGATGGGCATCACGCCTACTTCGCTGGAGAGTATCAGCATGTCGTCGCGTGTCACGCAGTATCTCGACGGGCGCAGGCCGTTCCGATCGAGGCGCGCTCCCGCGATCTCGCCGTCAGTGAACGCAATGGCCGCAGGGCCGTCCCACGGTTCCATGAGACAACTGCTGTACTCGTAAAACGCCCTTCTGTCCGGATCCATCGAGTCATCGCGTTCCCACGGCTCGGGGATGGCCATCATTAGGGCGTGCGGGATGCTGTATCCGGCATTCATCATGAACTGGAGGAAATCATCCAGCATGGCCGAGTCGCTGCCGTCCTCGTTGATGAGCGGCAGGATTTTTTTGTAGTCGGCGCCGTATTTGTCGGATTCCAGCAGGGACTCCCTTGCCTTGATCCAGTTGACGTTTCCGCGGATGGTGTTGATCTCGCCGTTATGAATGAGCAGCCGTATGGGATGGGCCCTCTCCCAGCTGGGGAAAGTGTTTGTGGAGTAGCGGGAGTGCACCAGTGCAATCGCCGACTCCACGTCTTCGTCCCTCAGATCGATATAAAATTCGTCTATCTGGTGTGGAATGAGCATACCCTTGTAGACGATCGTGCGCGACGATATGCTCGCAAAGTAAAAATACGGATCGGAACTCATGTATTTCACTCCGCGGATTTGAGCTACGGCGAGTTTCGATATCACGTAGAGCTTGCGCTCGAAAACATCTCTGCCCATTCCATCCGGCATTTTGATAAATACCTGGCTTATGGCGGGACAGACGTCGCGTGCCGTACGCCCCGCGACATCCGGATACGTCGGCACCGGACGGACCCCAATCTGTTCAAGCCCCTCGGAATTGATGACGGACTCGAATATATTCAGGCTCTTCTCCCTGCGAGCCGCGTCAGGGGACGAGAAGATCATCGCAACCCCATACTTTCCCTCATCAGGCAGTTCTATGCCCCTATCGGCGCAAGTGCGTCTCAAAAATCTGTGCGGTATCTGCATCAGGATGCCGGCTCCGTCCCCAGTGTCGGGATCCGCTCCGACTCCCGCTCTGTGGCTCAGGCTGATCAGCACTGAAAGCGCGTCTTTGACCAGCGAGTGGGTCCTCCTGCCCTTGATATTGACGAGCATCCCAATTCCGCACGCGTCGTGCTCGAATTTTGGATCATAAAGCCCCTGCTTCTCCATGTGATCATATAAAATTTCCTTCAACTCATCACTCCCTTATTTTGAATATTTTGAATTGTTGGAAAATATTTTCCGATTATATCACGGAGTATAAAAGCAACGCAATAAGAAAAAAAGATTTAATAATATATGTGCGGCCGTTTCGAGAGGATAAATCCCATTGATTTGCTTATGAATATTTATATATTGCATAATTCATATATTTTTTTAGTTTATGCATATATATAAAGATCATATACTTATTTTTTAGCAAAACTCTTGACTGAAAAACTTTTTGGAGTAGAATGCCTTGTCATTGATATGGTTTATTGTTTCTTTGGTTCGGCAAAAATATACGACATAGGGGGGATGCGGGCACGGACAAATAAAAAGGCGGCTGAAGTCGGGCATCGGCAGTCCAAAGCAGAAAGAGGTGTTGCAAATGTTTTCATCTATCGATACTGTATGGGTATTATTGGGGGCAATATTGGTATTTTTTATGCAAGCCGGCTTCGCGATGGTCGAGACAGGTTTTACCAGGGCGAAGAACGCGGGAAATATCATCATGAAAAACCTGATCGACTTCACTATTGGTTCGGTGGCGTTCTGGGTAATTGGCTTCGGCATAATGTTCGGCACGGACATCGGAGGCGTGATAGGGCGGTTTGATTTCTTTGTCCGCGGCAATTACGACACCACTATCCAGACCTATGCGTTTCTCATCTTTCAGACTGTCTTCTGCGCCACTGCCGCAACAATAGTTTCCGGAGGAATGGCGGAACGTACGAAATTTTCGGCATACTGCATTTACAGCCTTATAATAAGCGCGGTCATATACCCGATTTCGGGCCACTGGATATGGGGCGGCGGCTGGCTCTCCGAACTGGGCTTTCACGATTTCGCCGGATCGACCGCGGTCCACATGGTCGGGGGTGTCGCCACCATGGTCGGAGCCTTTCTGCTCGGTCCCAGAATGGGGAAGTACTCCCCTGACGGTAAGGTGAACGCTATACCTGGACACAGCCTCACGCTTGGAGCGCTTGGAGTGTTCATACTGTGGTTCGCGTGGTTCGGTTTCAATGGAGGTTCGACCCTTTCGGCGACCGGCGACGACTCGCTCGTCTCCATGTCAAGCGTGATCTTCAACACCAACCTCGCGGCCGCGACGGCCACTAACGTCACGATGCTGATTACGTGGATCCGTTACGGAAAACCCGACGTCTCGATGACGCTCAACGGCGCGCTTGGAGGCTTAGTGGCCATAACGGCCGGCTGTGACGCGGTAAGTCCGATCGGCGCGTTTCTGATTGGGATCATATCGGCGTTTGTCCTCGTATTTGGCATCGAATTTATCGATCAGAAGCTGAAGATCGACGATCCTGTGGGAGCTATAGGGGTTCACGGACTTTGCGGGGCGGCAGGGACGATATTGACCGGGATATTCGCGATCGACGGCGGGCTGTTGTACGGCGGTGGGATGGGCATGGTGCTGACCCAACTTTTCGGCGTGGTCTCAGTAGCACTTTGGACCGGCATATCGATGACGGTAGTATTCTCCCTGATAAGATCCTTCATCGGACTCCGTGTATCTCATGACGAGGAACAGGAGGGGCTCGACATTCGCGAACACGCTCTCAAAAGCAGCTATGCCGACTTTATGCCGCTGACGGCCGAGTCATTCAACTTTATCAAATCCAGAACGGCGGAGGCCGGCAGTGCGGAAAGCGCAGGCTCAAGCGCCGGCGTCCCGTCGGCATATTCCGCGGCGGGCGGCGAAGGATCACAAGGACACAAGATGAGCAAAATTGAGATATTTGCCAATCCCAAGAAGATCGACTCGTTGAAAGAGGTGCTCAACAAGATAGGCATAACCGGTCTGACAGTGACGCCGGTCACGGGGTGCGGCGCTCAGAAGAGCAAAGTGGAGTTTTACCGCGGAGCGAGGATGGAGAAGACAATGCAGGACAACCTGCGAATCGAGACCGTCGTGAGCAAGGTGCCGGTAAAGACGGTGGTGGACGCGGTGAAATCGGTGCTATATACAGGCAGCCCGGGTGACGGCAAAATTTTCGTATATGACGTGGAGAACGTTATCAGGATAAGCACCGGAGAAGAGGGTTTCGATGCTTTGCAGTACGATTATGACAGACAGCAGGAAGGCGTAGCGACAACGGCATAACTCGAATACCTCCGCCGTGGGTTCAAAATATATATGACCCGCGGCGGAGGTATTGTCATCGCGCCAATAACTTACCCAGGCTATATTTAGGCATTATCCAAGGCGGCAAGAACTTCCATCAAGCGCCGTTTGCGTTTGTGCGTGGTCCGCAATTCGGTGATCAGCGCTTTCCATTCTTCGAGACGTTTTTTCCTCGCGTAAAGTGACTTCATGCTTTTCAGATAGGGCTGCGCCGCATAGTAGGCCTCCGGTTTCACGTAACTGATCATCAAATCCGCAAGGGAACGCCAAATGGACAATGCGATATCCGTATGACTGTCAGAGATGGCATTGGCGACGGCGTTGTCGAGACTGCAGAGATCGTGCGTGCTCCACGTGTTCCACGTCCGTTCTTTGGGAAGAAGGCGATAAAATTTGACCGCATCATCGAGACGTTTCTCCAAGATGGCAATGCGGATGAGGGGTTCGAGTTGGGGGAACTTGTCTCGGCGGGAAGAAGTTTCCTTATATAGGTGCGCGACTTCCGTCGGCGGCAAGGGCCAGTCCCCTCCATCCGCTTTTCGCGCTTCAGGCCGGTCTGGCCGATGGCCGGTCTCGAGAAAATTGAGCGCCGCTTCGCGAACCGCAGGCCAGCACCCGGTTTTTTCCGCAGCGCCGCGCAGTGTGACATAGCTTTCGGCGGTGGGTTCGTCAAAAAAATCGTCGCAGTAATATGCCGCGGCCAGGTCATATTGCCCATCAGCTTCGGCCATCTCCAACAATCGTTTGTGCATATTGCTGACGATAGAACCATTTTTTCTAAAAGATTCCTCATAACCAACAAGACAACTTTTTTTGGCTTCCTCCCGCCTTCCTTCTTTCAAGAGAGCATCGACGAGCTGTATATAATACCCCTCTCGTTCGTACAGAGGGATAATCCGCTCTTTCAATCCACCCGCTTCATAGGCTTGTATGAGAGAACGCACGAAACTGTTCCTCGACCAGCCGTTTCCCATCTCGAGAAGACGGTTTTCGAGGATGTGTGCGACTTCTTGCCAGTCGCTTTCCGAATAATTCCCGGATTTCATGAAATCGAAATATGAGTTGCACAAGATGTCGAAATTGTCCTCCGATTTTCGCTCGATGGCCCAGAGCAGTTGTTCGGGTTTGCTCAGCGAGGATTGGGGAATGGCGTCCATCACGATTTTCAGGCAATCTCCGATAGCAGAGCCCGTTTCTCCCTCGTCGCTGGATTCTTCGAGTTGTTTATTGCCCCGATCCCATAGTTCCTCGCCCAATTCCAGCAACTCGTCGGCGCAGCCTTTTTTAGCGAGTTCTCCGAACTGTTCCTCTAGGTGCGAATAGTCCGGCAAATAACATACATCATCCCAGCTCCGGCTCCAAGCATGTTCGGATGTGACGTCGTGAATTTCGTCGAGAAGCGAGTCCACCAATTTCCGCGCGCTGCCCGAATCCAGCAGATACTTTTCGAGAATGAACTGCTTGACGGCCGTGTAATGCCCGGCAAGTTCAGTTATGAGGTCGAGAAGCTCTTCCTTATTTTTGGATTGAAGCGCCTCTTCGACGTCATCGTAAGAAATTTTATAACCCTTGATTCCGTGTTTCTTCATACATATAGCACTTCCTTTCGTTTCGCGCGGGCACAAAACGGAAATTCGATCCGTGCCTGAGCGTTATTTGCGGATTTTCCGCCGTCGAATAAAACGACCTCCTGTTCGGGGCCGCAGCCTTGCCGGACTGTCCGTGAAGATATCAGCTGCAAGAAAATTCATGCCGAATAGGAGCGCGGTTATTTTTCATCACGTTTTCTCTATATTGTATGAATGATTTCAAATACTTTGTTCAGATTGGGAATGTCGTTTTTCCCCCTTATCGAGATACAGCCGCAGCTGATAAAAAACGGATTGGCTTCGGCTGAAACCTCGGGTTTTTCAAAATCAATGACAAATAATGCTTTCCCCTTTTTCAAGGTCTCGTTCCCGGCCGCAAATGTACCGCCGCTGAGGCCGGATTCCACAAGTATCATGGCTTCGGATAATCCTATGATCACGCTGTTCCTGCGCATTGCACTTCCTGCGTTCCATAACATATCCGGCGTAAATTGGGACACAAAAAGATGATTGTCCGGGAATAATAATCCGTTGACGTCGCTTTTTACTTTTACATTCAACAATCCTTCCGCAAGGACAAAAATAGTCGCGCCGCCATTTACCAGAGCTGATTTATGCACTGCCACATCAGTACCGTTCGCATACCCACTGATAACTATCAAATCTTTTGACACAATTTGTTCCGCGCAATTGGAAGCAATTTTCAACCCCTTTTGCGATGTATGTCTCGACCCGCAAAAACCAAGCGAAGGAGCGTTCAGAAGTTCAACGTTTCCTTTAATGAATAAAAACGACGGACACTCTTCACCCAGAGAAGATATTAATTTTTCAGGATATTCCGTGCTGTTTTGGATGAGAACTTCAATTCCGTTTAGTGATAATCTTTCATTCAACAGGGCCGCGTAATCACTGTTTGCCTTTACCGCGTCCGCAATTTTCACGTTCAGTTTAAGCCCGCCTACAAGAATATCGCGCGAAGCACAAAGAGCATCCCACCCATATTCCGGGTTGTCCTCCATAAACGCGACAGCCCTTTTTATGGTTTTTTCTCCCACTCCTTTTGTCGTAATAAATTGCAGCG
>JAITRO010000215.1 GCA_031288335.1 Synergistaceae bacterium
GCCGATCAGTCGGTGAAACTCTCGGTGGACGATGAGGCGTGCCAGTTGCTGCTCGACAGGGGATTCGACCCCAAATACGGCGCGCGTCCTCTCAGAAGGACGATACAGAAAATGGTGGAGGACCGCCTCGCCGATATGATTCTCGAAGGTTCTCTCACGCCCGGCGATTGCGTATCGCTCGCCAGGGACAAGAAAAGAAACGCGGATGACGAACCGTCTGAGATGGCGGACATTTACGAGCTGAAATTCACGAAGGAAGCGGATGCAGCAAAAGTCTGAATCCCAGGAGTGTTGACGTTTGTTTCTTAAAAATCTGCAAGAAAATGAGATATTCGCGCTTCTAGCGAAAGCGGTCTCGCTGGATGCAATGTCTTCCAACGAGACGCGGGATATCATCTACGAGGCCGCTTCGCGGATGATCGCGGATGCCGAAAAATATTCATATCGCGGGGATTTATGGGAAATACAGTTCGCGCTGGCGGTTGTTGGCGCTGAAAACCCGATCACTCGCACGTACGAGAGAAATGCCGTCCCAAAAGACGTTTTCGGAGTATTGGCACAGGATCTATGGATGCAGTACAAAATCGTCGCGTCCGTGAAGGAGATAATCTCGGGCAACTTGCAATACGCTCCGCTTGCGTGCGTGTCCTATTTCACGCCGCGGAAGGACAACAGGGCGCTTGGAATCAGCTGGGCAAGGAATGCCGTGACAGCCCTGGCCGCGCGTTTCGCGGCCGCGGGATCGCCTGAAGATATGGCCGGCAGCCTCGCCGATTTCTGCTTGACGCACGGAGCCGGCAAATTCGCGCTCTCGGGGGCGTTTATCTGGAATTCCTCGAAACAGATATTGGAACCCATCGACGACCCGGATCCAAGCACGCTCGATTCGCTGTTCGGATATGCGATGCAAAAGCGCGCGCTCCTCTCGAACACCCAATCGTTTCTGGAGGGCAACCCGTCGAACAACGCTCTTCTTTTCGGCGACAGCGGCACTGGAAAATCTTCGTCCGTGAGGGCTCTTTTGAACGAACCGGATTTCGTCAGGAGAGGTTTGCGGATGATCGAGCTGAGACATGATCAGTTCGCCGAAATACCGGCGCTTCTCAAAGAGCTGCGGAGACGGAATTACAGGTTCATACTTTTTATGGACGACCTTTCGTTCGAGGAATTCGAGACCGGGTACAAGCATCTGAAAGCCCTCATCGAGGGCGGACTGGAGCGGAAGCCCGATAACGTGATCGTTTACGCGACGTCCAACAGGCGGAATATAGTGCGTGAAGTATGGTCGGAGCGGGCTAAATCGAACGACGACGTGCACGGCAGGGATACGATGCAGGAGAAACTTTCGCTCGCCGACCGTTTCGGGCTTTCCATATGGTATCCTTCGGTCGGCAGGGACGATTATTTATCCATAGTGAAAGCAGCGGCCGAGGAAATGGGGCTCATCATGGATGCCTCCGAGATGGAGACGCTCGCGATGCGGTGGGAACTCGAACGCGGCGGTTTCACCGGCAGGACGGCGCGCCAGTTTGTCTTTCAGATGCTGCAAAGAAAAACCGAATAGCTATGATAACGAGCTATTCGGCTATGATAGAGAAGATATCGTGTTTTCGCGGGAGCGCTATGAGCGTCGCGGCAGCGCAGGATCGCGATATCCTGGAAGCGGTGTACAAGGCTTCCGCCGTCGCTGGGATACAGCCCGTTCTGTTCGGCGACGGACGCGAGATAGAGCGTATAAAGCGTGAGATAGGATACACCGGCGAGTGCAAGACGATCGACGAACCCAACATCCTGAAGGCCACGATGGCCGCTGTAAAAAGCGTTCATGACGGCGAAGCCGATGTGCTGATGAAGGGCCTGGTCAACACGAGCGATTATCTGCGCGCCGTTCTGGACAAGGAAAACGGTCTCCGTTCCGGGCATCTGCTGAGCCATCTGGCGGTCTTCGAGCTTCCGGGACGCGCCCGGCTGATGTTCGTCACCGATGGGGGATTCAACATAGCCCCGGATCTTGAGGAAAAAAAGTCCATCCTCAAAAACGCGCTCGGCTCTTTGCGAAAAATGGGGTATAAACATCCCAACGTGGCCGTGCTCACAGCGAACGAACAGGTGAACGAAAAAGCGATATCGACCGTGCACGCGAACGCCATAACACAGGCGGCCGAGGCGGGGGAGTTCGGCGATTGCACGGTCGAAGGTCCCATCGCCTTCGATGTGGCCATTTCGAAGGAAGCCGCGCTCCATAAGCATATAGCCAGCAAGATATCCGGCGACGTCGACCTGTTTCTCGTCCCTTATATAGAAGTAGGAAACGTGATGGGCAAGATCATGTCGATACTGTTGGGTGCAAAGATGTCGGGCATCGTGCTCGGCGCGAGCGCTCCGGTGGTACTCACCTCGCGCTCCGAGACCGCCGAGAGCAAACTCAACTCCATTCTTCTCGCCTCCTGCTGTGTTTAAACCACAGGATCAAAACCTCGGGGCTTCACCCGAACCAGCAGGGGGGGGGGGCGTCCCTTTAATCGTAACTACTCGGGTCTTGACATTTTGAGCTATCGAAGATGAGAAACAGAATTTGAGGGTTACAAAATACGTTAAATTCGGGTAGGCTTTTCATGAAAAATATAAATCTATTACGTCTAAGATAGGAAAAATTGAATGTTCAAGTCTTCGGTTTTGACACATAAAGAATTTCATAAGATATATGACCAGGGAGAGGAAGCAGTGTATGCCTTTTTCCTGACGTTAGCATCTCGGATAGAAGAACTTGAACGGCGTCTTGGGATGAACAGCACAAACAGCTCCAAATCGCCATCGTCAGATGGTTTGGCAAAGCGTAGACCAAAGCCAAAGAGCCTTCGGGAAAAAACCGGCAGAAAAACCGGCAGAAAAACCGGAGGACAAGAAGATCGTAAAAAGAAGAGTACGTCAGAAAATCTGTTGGAACGAATGGAATGCTAATGTGCAAAATTTCTGTAATAATTCCGACTTTAAATGCTGAACTTTCTCTTCCTGCAATTTTTTCTGTATTGATGAATCAATCGCGAAGACCGGATGAAATTATTGTAATTGATTCTACCTCGAATGACGGAACAGCTATGCTCTGTTCGCAATTCCCTGAAGTAAGATTTATTTTAATAAAACGAGAAAATTTCGATCATGGAGCGACACGAGACTTTGCCTTGCGTAATAGTAAGGGAGAATTTGTTCTTTTCCTGACTCAAGATGCAATTCCAATAGAAGAAAATTATATATCGAGATTAATTAGGCCATTTGAAGATGAAAAAGTTGCTATGGTATATGGGCGACAAATAGCCCAAGAAAAAGCAACTGTAACCGAACGTCTGACCCGAGAATTCAATTACCCCCTAAAAGGTCATGTACGAGATTCAGGCGATATTGCTAAACTAGGCATAAAAGCTTTTTTTGCATCGAATGTTTGTTCTGCTTATCGGAAAAGTGCATATCTGGCTGTTGGAGGATTTGAGAAGCATATCATCATTAGCGAAGACATGATAATCTCAGCTCGTTTTTTAAACGCTGGTTATAAAATTGTGTACCAACCTGAAGCTGCGGTATATCATTCACATCATTATACTCTTCGACAACAGTATTCAAGGAATTTTGATATAGGAGTATGCATTGCAATGCATTCAGACCTCTTTGAAGATATAAAAAGTGAAAATGAAGGGGGAAAAATGGTAAAATTTGTGATAGGTAATCTAATTTCGAAGGGATATTTTCTGCAAACACTTTATTATTGCTTAGAATGTGCTATAAAGTTACTTGGATATCGTAGGGGGCTTAGGTATGATTCATATAAAGCATGTTTGATTCAAAAATGGACAATGAATAGAAATTTTTGGATTCAATATTTAGAAGATGATTTTATAAAGAAAGTGGGAATAAAATAATTATAATGAATAAAATTGCTGTACTATTAGCAGTTTATAATGGCGCAAAATTTCTGGAGGAACAGTTGAAATCTTTATTAACTCAAACGTGCCAGGATTTTAAAATATATATTCACGATGATGGTTCTTCCGATTCTTCTATGTATATTGTAGGAAATTATCAGAAAAAGAATCCCTATAAGTTTATTATTATAGATGATAATAAACAATTTCGGAGTTCCAGCGAAAATTTTTTCCATTTGTTGAAAATACCAAGAGAAGCGTATATTGCGCTTTGCGATCAAGATGACATTTGGGTCTCAGATAAAATCGAAAAAATGCTTAGAAAAATAGAAGAAGAAGAAAAACGAATTGGACAAAATTTTCCGATTTTGGCTTTCTCTGATTTAATTGTTGTGGACGAAAAATTGAACTTGATTTCTGAGTCTTACGCGAATTATCAAAAAAGAAAAGGACATAACACAAAAATTAATCAGTTATTGATTGCTAATGTAGTAACAGGATGTGCTTGTATGTTCAATCAGGCTCTGAGGGAAAAAGCTGTTTTATGTAAGAACACGGAAAATGTCGTCATGCATGATTGGTGGTTGGCAATTGTTGCGACACTATTCGGCTCATTAGTTTATCTGAACGAAGGATTGGTATATTATAGACAACATTCTAATAACAGAATTGGCGCTAGAAATAAGCTCTCTTTGCGGTATATATTCCAAAAATTTTGTTGCATAAAAAATGCCTTGAAATCAACAAGAGTCCAAGCGACAGAGATAATGGATACATATGGAGAAATTTTGAATCCTTGCGTTAAAAAATTAATATATGAATATAGCCTCCTTGGAAATAAGAGCAAAATTGAAAGGTTAAATTTTTATTATAAATATAAAATATTTAAGCCTAGCTTCATAGAAAACATTGGCTTGTTTTTAGTAGGATAGCTAATTATGAATGAAAAATTTTCCTATGTCCATTGATATTTTGTACCTCACTATTTTATTTTGCTTTCTAGTTACTTTTGCTGGAGAGAGAAAAATATATGCGCCTGGTTGTATATTTAATCTCGTATTTCTTGGAACTATTATTTTATATCAACTAGAATTAAGTTTATTACAACAAAGTTTGTCTGATTCAACGGTTTTAATTCTTTTTTTATGCGTTATATCTTATAATATTGCAGTTATCTTATGTACGTTTTTTTTGCAGAAAAAAGCGGCTCTCTCCCGTTTTCCTGTATCGAATTTTCAGGAAAGCAATGAATTTCGGCTCCGCGTTGCGCGTTATATTGTATTGATAGTTTTTTTTGTTGAAGTAGTTTATTCCGGTGGTGTTCCATTAGTTTGGTTGATACAGGGTAATCCGAAGACGTATTTTAATTTTGGAATACCATCTGTACATGGCGCTTTTAATGGTCTTGTTATATGTATGGGCGCATATTATCTTTTTCACGGCTCAAAAAGAAAAGAGAGTTTGTTGTACATCTCAATTGGTTTTTTAATTATTTCTAGACAAGTTTTGATGTCGATATTTGTCGAAGGAGTGGTTTTTTACTTCTTGGCCAAAAAAAATGCCGTCACTATGGCACAAGTGAAAAGCCATCATTTTGCAGTATTTTTTATGATAATTTTCCTTGGATTTGGAGCTGTAGGCAATTTTCGTTCTGGTTCGAATACGATGGAAAGGCTTTTCTACGCGAAAAACGAGGTCGGTTATTTGCCGGATTTTATTAAATGGATTTATTCGTATATGACATTTAGCCTCAATAACTTTAACAATCTCGTCAGTATGACCGAAGGGGGTATTAATCGCGGAGCATCGATGTTGAGTAGTTTGCTGCCAACTGTTTTCGGTAGTGCATTTGACCTTCAATTGTCGTTTAATAGAAATTTTCTAGTCGATATCAATTTTAACGTTTCCACCTATCTGCCTCCGATATATTTGGATTTTGGCTTGAGTGGTATAGTTATGTTTAATGTTGCAATAGGGATTTTGGGGTGCTTGTTGTATAGGAAAACAAAAATGACTAATGTAAGCTCGTATTTGATGTATACGGTTTATGTGCAGAATATTGTGTTTCTTTTTTTTGTAAATATGTTTATTTTTCTACCTATTATTATTCAGTGGTTTTACATCCCATTGATATGGGGTGGAAAAATGAAGAAACCGAACAGCAATTTGGACTTGAAGGGAGTGAAAAAAGAGTGTTATGCTCGCGCGCGATAGAATTTGCAGCACTCCGACTTACAGGAGCATCTTCATGTTTACGCTGAACTTGTGTGGCTTAGTATATCTCAACGCTCGCGAGTATAGCTGGACATGAAAAGACACGCCTTTCAACTCTTTTTGTCCTTTAGACGCGCCAGATCCTTGCGCCTAGCTCTCTTGTATCTCAAATAGCCTCGCGTCAAATCGAGAGGGCTCATTCCTTGCCTCAGCAGGGATAATGTCAGTCCCATGCGCAGTTCCCACAAGAAGGGCAGCAGCTTATACGGCCTGTAAGCCCTAAAGTTGTTCCTTATGCGGGCCGTGTTATAATAAATAGCGGCCACTTTATCGGGGCCTTTTAACATGCGCGCAGTCTGTGCGTTATGATGCACTACGAATCCGGAGGCCGAGATCAAAAGCGGCTTTCCGTAACGTAGCCAAATGCGGTGCGAAAAATCGTAGTCCTCTCCGACCGCGTAACCGCCAAAGCGTTCCAGGCCTTCGTCTAAAGAGAGGTCATCGAATACTGACTTTCTGTAAGCCATACACCCGCCATTGAGCCACTCCGCTATCCCTGGCGAATCAGGAATTGGAAGTATATTGCGGGTGGAATTCATTATTTTCCTGTATCGCGGCGGTTTGCTCATAAAAAATCGAAAGACAAAATCCCTAAAAGCGCCGAAAAACGGATGGGTGACGTACCTATCGAACCTTGAATGCACATCGAGAATTGGAAGGCCCATGCCCTTAAGCCACGCGAAATCATCGAAATATCGTTTTATCGCGCCGAGTCCGTCCGATGAAACCTCCGCGTCGTCGTCGATAAAGAAAATCACGTCTCCTTTAGCCTTGCGCACCGCGTCGTTTCGCTGAGAGGCGATCCCTACCCTGGAAGCTTTTTGATAAATCAAGTCTACTCTTCTGTCTTTGAAATGCGGGCCCAACTTACAAGAGACATCCCGGGTGGATTCATCATCGCTCGCGTCCCATATTATTACCTCGAAATCTGAACAATCCTGTCTCAACAAGCTCGGCAGCGATATTTCGGCAATGGCTGCATTTCTATTCCTCGTGGCGATTATCACGGATATCATTTTTCAGCTCACCTCGAAAATCTTAAAATCTATTGTTTAGTGACTTACCTTCCCGGAGCTTGACATACTCCCACGACTAAAATAGTGGGAGTATAGGATCAAGAAAGATTGCCGGCCGGAGCCGGTCTTACGTCTTCTCTCCTAATGGCGGATGCCCCACTCGTTTTTATATATTTATTGCGGCGTTTATATCTCTATTGTGCGTGTGCGCCGCGTCGCATTTTGGACATGTCCAGCCGCGGACGTTCAAAGGCAGTTCCGGCAGGACATGCAGGCATGAGGAACAAGTTTTGCTCGGACGAGATAATCTTTTCCGGTACCTCTTTTGCGTACGTATATAAGACGGGCTGGAATGGACTTCTTCCTGTCTTGGCTGCAAACCTCCACGATTGCTCGTGTTGAATTTTATTTTTGTCCGTATCCGTGATTCCGCCCCGCCCGCGCCTACCCTCCCAGATAAGCCGCCTGCACCTTCGCGTCCTGGAGCAGTTCGCTTCCTGTTCCTGACAGGGTGATCGAGCCGGTTTCGAGGACGTGGGCTTTGTTTGCTATTTTCAGCGCCGCGAAAGCGTTTTGTTCGACCAGAAGGATCGTCCGCCCCTCGCCGTTGATTTTCTTGATGGTGTCGAACACTTCTTCGACAAGTATTGGGGCCAAGCCCAGCGACGGTTCGTCGAGCATCAGGAGGTCGGGGTGGCTCATCAGCGCGCGCGCCACAGCCAGCATCTGCTGCTCTCCGCCGGAAAGCGTGCCGCCTTTTTGTTTGCGGCGTTCCTTCAATCTCGGGAACAGATTGTAGCCGGCCTCCATGTCGCGCGCGATTCCGGTTTTGTCGCCGCGGCTGTACGCGCCGAGCATCAGGTTTTCCTCCACAGTGAGGTGCGGAAGTATCCTGCGCCCCTCCGGGGAGAGAGAAATGCCCATTTTCACCATGTACTCGGGCGGTTTGCCCAGTATGGAGACGGTGCCGCCGTCGCGCGAGGCGTACGACACGCTGCCCGAAGCTCCCTTCACCAGGCCCGCTACCGCGCGTATGGTGCTGCTTTTGCCCGCGCCGTTGGCCCCTATGAGGGTCGCTATCTCGCCCTTCTCGATGGTCATAGAGAGGTTTTTGACGGCGTGAATTCCGCCGTACCACACGTCGAGGTTTTTTATCTCAAGCATGGGCGGCCTCCTTGCCAAGGTATGCCTCAATGACTTTGGGGTTGCTGCGTATCCGCGCGGAGTCGCCGTCGGCTATGAGCCTGCCATCGTCGAGCACCCAAATGTGCTCGCAGACGCCCATCACGACTTTCATGTCGTGCTCTATCAGTAGAATGGAGAGGTCGAATTCGTCTCTCAAAGTCCTGATAAAGTTCAAAAGCTCCGCCGATTCCTGCGGATTCATCCCAGCGGCAGGCTCGTCAAGCAGGAGAAACGACGGTTTCGTGGCGAGCGCCCGCGCGATCTCCAGCCTGCGCTGAGCGCCGTAAGGCAGCGACGCGGCGTGGGCGTTTATGAAGCGGGCCAGGCCAAGACGCTCCAAAAGGGCGGCCGCTTGCTCGCGTACCTCGCGTTCCTCCCGGATAGCTCCGGGGAAGATGGGGAGAATGTTCATCCACCATTTGCCGCTCTGCCTGACATATGCTCCGGTCATCACGTTTTCCAAAACCGTCCCGTTGCCGAAAAGCCGTATGTTCTGAAACGTGCGGGCAATGCCGGCCTTGCATATTTTGTGCGGCTCCAGCCCGGTTATTTTCATCGGCGAGGCGTTCGGAGGAGTAAACTCGACGTAACCAGAAAAAGGTTTGTAAAATCCCGTTATGACGTTGAAAGCCGTGGTCTTCCCGGCGCCATTGGGCCCGATGAGGCCTGCGATGGCTCCGCGCCTCACATACATGGACACACTGTCCACCGCCACCAGCCCGCCGAAATGAATTGTGATGCCGCTGAGCGTCAAAACGTTGTCCTTTTCATCAGTTCTTGAGAAATTATCCAAACGAGCCATTTCAGTCGCCGCCTTTCGGCGTTCCGCCGGACGCCAGACGATTTCGGACGGCGGCGGGGCGCGACAGCACCCAGTCCCAGCTGAATTCCCTCATGCCCATTATGCCCTCCCGCCTGAAGATTATCACAGCCACGAGGAGTAAGGAGAAGATAACCATCCTCATTCCGGGTTTGCCGTCCATTCTGAACGCGCCTATCGTTATCGGATTTTCGACGAAACGCAGCCATTCGAGCATAGTCGTTATTATGACCGACCCGAGGATGCTGCCGGTTATGGAGCCCAGACCGCCTATCACGACGATCATCAGTATGTTGTAGGTCTGGGTTATCGTGAACATTTTGGAGTCTATCGTGGTGATGATATTGCCCATCAGCGCTCCACCGACTCCGGCGCCGAAGCAGCCTATGGTGAACGCCAGCACTTTCGTCCGGAACGTGTTCACTCCCATCGTCTTGGCGGCTATCTCGTCGTCCCTGACCGCCCTTATCACGTTGCCGAAGTTGCTCTTCATCAGGCGTATCACGGCCGCGAGAAACAGCAAAAGACAGCCGTAACTCACCCATAGGCTGGTGTGCGCCGGTATGCCCTTGAGCCCGATAGGGCCGTTCGTTATTGAGGTGAGGTTGGCTATGAGTATGCGTAGTATCTCTGAGAATCCGAGAGTGGCGATGCCAAGATAATCCCCCCCCAACCTCAGTATCGGAAGCGATATCAGCCATCCGAAAAAAGCCGCCAGAATTCCGGCCATGAGCAGGGATGCGTAAAACGGAGCGTGGAGGTCCATGAGCCATGGCGCTATCGGGTCGAGTATCCACATCATAGATTTCTGCTCGGGCGTCAGTATCAAAAGGGCCGACACATAAGCACCGATGGCCATGAAGCCCGCGTGTCCCAGCGAAAACATTCCCGCCATGCCGTAAATCAGGTTCAGGCTCAGCCCGAGTATGGCGTTTATCGCGATCAGGTTGATTATGCGGACTTTGTATCCATCCAGGTATTTTGGCGCCAGCCACAGGAATGCCGCGAGGAGCGCGAGCGAGGCGAGCGTCAGGATATTGTTCCTAATCCGGTTCCCGGAGGAATCCGCAATCATATTTTGTCCTCCAGTTTCTCGCCCATCAGCCCGGTAGGCTTGACCAGCAGTATTATCACCAGCAGCACGAAGGCGAAGGCGTCCTTGTATCCCGAAAGCGTCGGGAAGAAAGCCACGGACATTATCTCGATGAAACCGAGCGCAAGCCCTCCCAGCATCGCTCCGGGAATGGAGCCGATGCCGCCGAACACAGCCGCTATGAAAGCCTTGAAGCCGGGCGTGAAACCCATCAGCGGCTCGACTTTAGGGTAACGCAGCGCCCACATTATACCGGCCACGGCCGCAAGGCCCGACCCTATGGCGAACGTGAGGGCGATTATCCTGTTGACTGAGACGCCCATGAGGCGTGTGGTCTCTATGTCGTGCGAGATCGAACGCATGGCCAGGCCCTGCTTTGTCCGGTATATCATCCACAGAAGCATTCCGACCAGGATAAACGAGATCACCGGAACGATGATGTTCAGCGGCACGAAGCGGACGCCTCCGACCGAGAACGCTTCCACGAGCTGCTTGGGCTGTATAACCGCCTGAGGTTTGGCGGTGAAAGCGACCATGGACGCGTTCTCTATGAAAAACGACACGCCTATCGCGCTTATGAGGGCTGAGATTCGAGGCGCGTTGCGGAGCGGTTTGTAGGCTATGAGGTCGACCAAAAGCCCGCTCAAAATCGCGCCCGCGACGGCTATGATCACTCCAAGCGCCCAGGGCAGTTTATACCGTATCGTCGCGAAAAATACGAAGTACGCGCCGAGCATGAAAATGTCGCCGTGCGCGAAATTTATAAGCCTCAAAATGCCGTATACCATTGTGTAGCCGATCGCTATCAACCCGTAAAGCGAACCCAGGCCGACGGCGTTTATTAAATGCTGCAGGAACATATTTAAAGCCACTGGTATCCCCCGTTTTCGGGAAGTCGTGAACGAATCCCCGCAGTTTGCGTCAAATATCGAATAATAATTACAGCAATAAAGATAAAACCCGCCTCTTAAATGAAACGGCGGCGAGAAACGCCCGGCCCCTCGCCGCCTGTGGTTTTATTTGGGAATCCCCGCCGAAACGCGGCGGTTTTTTATAAGTAAGATATCTTGTCCAGGTGTCGTTTACGGCACTACGGTGCCCACAAACACCTTCTTGCCGCCCTTTATTTCGAGGATACCGATGTCCTTCTGAGGGTTGTGGTCAGCGTCGAACGTCGTCGTGCCGGTGACGGTCAGGACGTCTTTCGTCGCCTCCAGCGCGTCGCGTATCTTCTCAGGCTCCGCCGAACCGGCGCGCCTGATCGCGTCCAAAACCAGAATGTACGAGTCATATCCGAGCGCCGCGTTGCCGTTCGGATCCTTCTTGTACTCCTTGTACCAGTCCTCGGTGAACTTTTTGGCAACATCGTTCATATTCGGCATGTCCGGCGCATAGGCGAATCCGGTGTAGATGAATCCTTCTATCGCGTCGCCGCCCAATGTGACCATCTCCGGGTTGTCCATGGCGTCTCCGCCCATGAAACGAAACTCCGCGCCCAGCTCCCTGGCCTGTTTCAGGATTATCGCGCCCTCGGCGAAATAAGCGGGAAGGAATACCACATCGGGTTTTTTGGACATGATCTCAGTGAGCTGAGCCGTGAAGTCGGTATCTCCGGACTGATATCTCATCTCAGAGACGATCTCTCCGCCCAGCTTCGCGAAGTTGTCCTTGAAGAATTTCGCGAGTCCGACCGCGTAGTCGCTCACCACGTCGGTAAGGATCGCCGCTTTCTTGTAGCCCAGATCTCTGTACGCGTAAGCCGCCGCGCCCGCGCCCTGCAGGGGATCAATGAAGCACGTCCTGAAGATGTACTTCTTGCCCTGCGTCACGAGCGGGTTGGTACAGCTCGTTCCAAGCATGGGGACGCGGGCCACCTCGGCGACCTCGCCGCCGGCTATGGCAAGACCGGAAGCGTACGTCCCTATGATGACGTTCACCTTATCGCTCTCGATGAGACGGGTGACGGCGTTTGCCGCCTCGACCTTGTCGGATTTGTTGTCGATGACGACCACTTCGATCTTCTTGCCCAAAATCTCAGGGAACTGTTTGTGCGCTAACTGAACGCCCTCAAGTTCCAACTGTCCGCCGAAAGCGTTCTGTCCGGTCAGGCAGTTGTAGAAGCCTATCTTGATGACGTCGTCCGCGGAAAAAGCGCCGCCCGCAAAAAGGAAACAAACGAGAAAAGCCAATGCTAACTTACGCATAACCACCACTCCTTTTAAAAATTTTGTGTTGCTTCTATAATCTCCCCGCAAAAAACATATTTTGCATAGGATTCGATATGGACACTCATTGCGCGAATTGTTCGGTGCGCAATCAATAAAAAAGCATATAAAATTGTATCACGCAGGACAAACCAAGGCAATACGGAAATTTTTATTTTTCGTCCGTAAAAGCGCCGTCCTCTTTGACGGCTATAGTTTTGTTAAATTCCTGTCCAAAATCTATCTTGTAAGATTTTTCCGCCGCCTGGTCTCCGATTATCTGTCCGGGGAAAAATTCCCCATTCACTATGCGATACACGGGTTCGAGGGAGAATCGATAATAGGCGTCGGGGTGCAGGTCCGCGACCGATACCTGCCGGTTTGCCATGAAAAAACCTATCTTGAGGAAACAATTTTCCTCGTGCTGACGCTCGGACGCAGGTATCGTGCCGTCGGATCGAATCAGGAAGAATCCCTTTTCATTGTCGATCGCTGAGCCGACGAAATCCGGCGCTCCGAACGGAAAATCTCCCATATAGGCTGCCGCGCAGCCCTTATCGGCGGCGTCAATCGGCAGCACGACCGAATTCGTCGAAAACATGTCCGTGCCTATATGGTGGCTGTTAATGAGCGATATACTGCGGGCCGTCCGCCATGACATTTCGGAGACGCTTTGCCGGTCTTTGCCGCCGGGGGCGACGGAACCCACTATCCATGCAAGCGGCAGAGGTTTTACGGTTATATCCGCGGCCTCCCCGTAAATCTGAAAAATGGTGAATTTGACGAATTTGTCGCTTCTGTTCCGCAATGAGAGCGTGTACTTCACCGCGTTATTCATTTCGCGCCCGCTTTTCCCAAACGTTATCCCTCGTTTTTCTCCCGTTAAATTATAGACGCGATTATACCATCAACTATGCCTGTTTCCGGGTTTTCTTGAGAAAGTCCACGTACACGGCTATGAGGATGACCACTCCCTTGACGATATACTGCCAGAAAGAATTGATGTTGAGCAGATTGAGCCCGTTGTTGAGGACGCCTATTATGAGCGCGCCTATCGCGGTTCCGCCTATTTTCCCGACCCCGCCCGACATGCTGGTTCCGCCCAACACCACCGCGGCTATGGCGTCCATCTCGGCGCCCTGTCCGGCAGTCGGCTGGCCCGAGAACATCCTGGAAGCGAGGACAATGCCCGAAATCGCGGACATGAGCCCGGAAAAGAGAAACGCGAAAAACAGCACACGAGCGTTCTTGATGCCGGAGAACCTGGCTGCTGTGGGATTGCCTCCGACCGCGTATATATGGCGGCCCAGCCTCGTCCGGTTCATGATGAAAGCCGAGAGCGCGACTATGATGATGAGATAGATCACCGGCACCGGGATGTTCTTGAGGACGTAGCCCGAGCCGATGAAGTTGAAGCTGTCGCTCATGACCCTGATCGGCTGCCCGCCGGTATAGACGTAGGAGGCGCCGCGGGCTATGTTCATGGTGGCCAGCGTCACTATGAACGGCGGAATCGTCGTTTTGGAGACCACCAGGCCGTTGAATGCCCCCAAGGCAATTCCGACCAGAAGGCCCATCATGACAGCCATGAAAAGGGAAAAGTTGTTGTACATCAGCAGCATCGCCGTGACACAGCCGGAAAGGGACATGATTGAGCCCACGGAAAGGTCGATGCCGCCCAGAATTATTATCATCGTCATGGCGCAGGCTATATAGAGGTTTGTGGACATCTGACGCAGCACGTTCATGATGTTGTTCGTGGATAGAAATACGGTCCTTCCTCTGTGAAAATCGTATATCACCAATATAAGGCATAAAATGAGGAGTCCAATGAGGATGCCGAGATTCTCCCTCAGAAAACGCGTCACCGGGTTTCGGAACAACAGGGAGTTTTTCGGAGATTTCGAAATTTTATCATTTGTTTCTGCCGTCATAATTTCATCCTCCGCACTGTAATCAACCGGCGAGCTGAGTCGCGTGGTACATTATCTTTTCCTGGGTCAGGCCTTCGCGGGGGAGACACTCTATCACTCTTCCGCTCCTCATCACGACGACGCGGTCGCTCATATTGATGACTTCGGGCAGCTCCGAGGATATCATGATTATGGAGACTCCCAGTTTCACCAGATCGTTCATTATGGCGTATATTTCCGCTTTGGCCCCGACGTCGACCCCCTTTGTGGGTTCGTCGAGTATGAGTATCTTGGGTTTTGTGGCGAGCCACCGGCCTATCACGACCTTCTGCTGGTTGCCTCCGGAGAGGTTCCCTAACAATTGATGGTAGGTCGGGGTTTTGATGCTCAGGTTGTCCACATGTTTCTTTGTGATCGATATTTCTTTTTTATTGTCAACAAATATACCTTTTATAAATTCCCTCAGAATCTTTATCGTTATGTTGAACATCACGCTCTGCACAGGGAAGATGGCTTCCAGCTTTCGGCTCTCCGGAACCAGCGCTATGCCCAAGTTCATCGCTTCCTCGGGGTCACGGATTTTCACAGGGCGGCCTTCGATCAGTATCTCCCCCGACGTGAAGCGATCGACGCCGAATATGCACTTCATGACCTCGCTGCGCCCGGCGCCGACGAGTCCCGCGAAACCAAGGATTTCGCCCCGGCGGAGTTCGAAGGAGACGTCTTTCAGCAATTTGCCGTCTCCCAGGTTTCTGACCTCCAGGATAGGCTCCTGGGGTTCTCCGAAATCGCGGGTATAATAATTCGTCAGCTGCCGTCCGACCATCATGGTGATAAGTTCGTCGTTGGAAGCGGAGGCGGTATCGCGGTCGCCGATGCATTCGCCGTCCCGTATGACCGTTATGCGGTCGGTTATCTGTTTGAGTTCGCTCATCCTGTGAGATATATAAATGATGCCGACGTTGGCCTTCCTGAGTTTCCTGATGTTTTCGAAGAGAAAGCCCACGTCTTTTTCGGAGAGAGAGGATGTGGGCTCGTCCATGACCAATATCCTGGCGTTGAACGACAGTGACTTGATTATCTCCACCATCTGCTGTTGGGCGATGGTGAGGCGGTGGACTTCCTCTTCGGGATCGATGTCCAGCTCGAAGGAGTCCAATATTCTCTTAGCGTCCCTGTTCATCTTCTTATAATCGACGATGCCTGCTGTCGTGACCGGCTCGCGCCCCAGATAGATATTTTCCGTCACAGTCATATGGGGAACAAGGACTAATTCTTGATGTATGACGCTGATGCCGTTCCTCTGAGCGTCCAGCACCGACTGGATCACTACGGGATTCCCGTTGATGCGTATCTCTCCGCCGTCGGCGTTGTAAATGCCTGCCAGTATCTTGATGAGTGTTGATTTTCCCGCCCCGTTCTCCCCGAGCAGCGCGTGAATTTCGCCGGCGCGCAATTGGATCGACACGTCTTTTAGAGCCTTGACTCCGGGGAATTCCTTTTTTATGTGATTCATTTCCAAGAGTATCGATTCGCTCACATGCGGGCTCCTTATGGCGGGGACAGCCGCGAATGACTGCCCCCGCTAGTTATTTTCGGCTATTTTGTCTTGGCCGGAATCTTACTGCCAGCCGGTAGTCCCGTACTGCTCCACGTTCTCCTTGTTGATCATGAAAGTTTTGACGGGCACCCTCTTGTCGTAGAGTTCGCCATTCAATATCTTGTATCCGAGTTTCACGGATTCCTCGCCTATGGCTATCGGACTCTGCGCGCCGGAACCGGCAAACTGTCCGCCCTCGGCGATGGCGGCCTTGGCCTCCGGGGAGCCGTCCACCCCGTAGATAAGCACGTCGGTGCGGTTTGCCGTCTTGCATGCGGCGAGCGCGCCCAGCGCGGTCGGGTCGTTGCCGCCCATTATGGCCACGACCTCGGGGTTGCTTTGGAGCAGGTCTTCTGTGTTCCTCATGGCCGTCGGGAGATCTCCGAGCGCGTCCTTCTGATAGACCACTTTAAAGCCCTTGCCCTCTATGGCCTCATTGAATCCGTCGATACGGTCGCGGACGGAGTTCATGGTGGGGGAGTCGAGGACGGCTATAGGGCCGCCGTTGGGGAAACGCTTCACAAGGTCGACGCCGCAGACGTAACCGGCGTTCTTGTTGTCGGAGCCGGCATACGCCGTGACGAGATCCATGTCCTTGACCTCCGCGTCAAAGTTTATCACGGGGATCTTGGCGTTGTTGAGGGCCACCAGCGCGGGACGGATGGCTTCCCAGTCGACCGGATTGAGGAAAATCGCGTCGATCTTCTGGCTGATCAGATCCTCGATCTGGTTGATCTGTTTTACCGGATCCATGGCTGGGTCAGTCGTAAT
>JAITRO010000126.1 GCA_031288335.1 Synergistaceae bacterium
CCACGATGATGATCACCCACAATATTCGTCAAGCTCTGGATTTCGGCACGCGCACGGTCATGCTGGAGGAGGGGAAAATCGCCCTGGATATCAGTGACGAAGAGAGAAAAAATATGACAATTTCACGCCTGATGGAACACTATTCCCACCTGCACATCATATGACACGAGTGCCGAGCAATGTCGGCTCGGCACTCATTCCGCATTGCGCACATAACACAAAACCTTGAGGCTTCGCCTTAAACTCCGCCGGGGAACCAGTTCCCCGGACCCCTTTTTACATAATACATAATTTTTTTTTTGAAGAGGATGCAGGGAGCAAGCTCCCTGCCGAGGTTCATGACGGAGCCCCGATTTTGCCTGTGATTAAGGTGACCGCTAAAATCGTTGCTTTCTCGCCGCTTTGTCGTAAAATATATTTTTAGATCAACTCTAAAGATACCGGCAGTCATACACACAATGAGGAATGTGGAGGTTAGCGACATGATTATTTTCAAGAAGAAAAGTATCCAATCAAACCTGTTAAAAGCGTTTCTCCCAATGTTTGTCGCGTCTTTCCTGATATTATCCATCGTGAGCTACAATTTTTTCCGAAGGGCCCTGTCTTCCGAGAGCCGAGAGGTCGCCGTCTCGATGGGTTCCCGTTACGCCGATCAGATCAAAGACAACATGAACGCGCTGTCCAACTATCTCCAGATACTGTCTGGCACACCGGCCATTAAGGAGGGGAAAGACAGGGAGCAGATCGTCTTCCTCATGGCCAACGTGTTCGACAGGATGAAAGTGTTCGACGTCCTCTTCTTCGTCTGGCCGAACGGTTCGGCAATCCGCTCGAACAACACGGAGTTCAGCGCCAGGGAACGAGAATACTTCAGAGAAGTGTCCCGGACGAAAATGCCTTACGTTTCCGACGTGACGATATCCAGTTCGTCAGGGAAACCATCGGTCATGGTATGCGAGCCCGTCATAAATGACGGCGAACTTACCGGAATCCTTGGGGCAACGTATAACCTGGAGAGGCTGAATCCCGTCATCAGGAACATCAAATTCAAAGAGAGCGGCTACGGCTTCATCGTGGACCAAACGGGGCTCATGATATGCAATCCCAAAAATTCCAAGTTTGTCGGGACGTTGAACATCAGCGTCAAGCAAGTTGATCCGAAGGCGAATCTTGGCCTCACCGAGGTCGATGAGGGTTTGCTCGGCATGTTCAAGGAGGTGGTGTCGTCGAATTGGAGCGAGGTGAGCATGTCGGGCTACACGTTCAACGACGTTCGGTATGACGGCGTGCTCGTCCCCGTTTCTCTCCAGGGCGGCCAGCATTGGGCCGTGGCCGTAATAGCCCCGCTTGCGGAGATCAACATGAAAGTGCACGAACTTTTCAGGATAATGACGGCGATATCGGCGTTCTTTATCGTCGTTGCCTTTGTGTTCGTCGCCAGGATCAGCAAAAAGGTCGCGACGCCTATTTCCATGCTCAGAGACGAGTGTCTTGTCATGGAGAGCGGCGATTTTAGGGAGCACACTGTCCGCGTTCATTCGAAAGACGAAATCGGTGAGCTGGCCGGGGGATTCGCCGGCATGAAAAAGAACTTGTCGAGCCTTGTCACGAAGGTGAAGATCGAAGCCGAAAACCTCGCATCCGCCAGCGCAGAGCTTCTGGCTCAGTCGAATGACTGCACCCTGGCCGCCGAAAAGGTGAGCCGCGCCATGTGCGATGTAGTCAGCCGCACGAGGACTCAAACCAACGCGACGGAGAACATTTTCGTCACTGCCAACGAAATATACGGCATAGCACAAGACGTTCTGGAGATGGCCCACGAGATGGCCCACAAGGTGGACGATATCACCTCGAACATCTCGAAGAACGCGAGCGAGGGACAATCCATGATCGAGAGGAGTATGAGGCAGATGAAGGAAATAGGTGACGGGTCATCCGCCGTGCAGGACGCGGTTGTCGAACTTGCCGGCGGTTATCACGAGATCGGCGAAATCGTGAACCTTATTTCCTCCATAGCCAATCAGACCAACCTGCTGGCGCTGAACGCCGCCATCGAGGCGGCGAGGGCAGGGGAGTACGGCAGGGGATTCGCCGTCGTCGCGGACGAAGTCCGAAACCTGGCGGAGAGTTCGAACAGCGCCGCGCAGAGAATCGCCTCCCTCATCTCAGGCAATCAGAACAAGATGGAGCAGACGGTGAAGGCCGCAAAATCCGCCGCAAGCAACGCTGTGGAGGGCGTCGAGATCGTCGACTCCACGGGTAAGATCTTCGACGGAATCGTCAAGTCGGTCATCTTCCTATCGGAGCAGATAAAGGGCATTTCCTCGTCTATCGAAAAAATCGCCTCCAGCAACCAGAACCTTGCCAATCAAATCGGAGAGGTCAAGAACATGAGCGAGACGAACATCTCCGATCTGAACGGCGTCTCATCCCACACGGAAGAGCAGCTGATGTCCAACAAGGAAATCTCGGAGGCATGCAATCGACTGGCCGACATGGCCGCCGAACTGAAGGAGGAATCCGCCGGCTTCCTGGCTTGATTTTTTGATTAGTCATTTAGCCATTTTACTCACACGAAGACGCCCCCCGGGCGCTCAGCTCGGGGGGCGTCTTCGTGTGAGTAAAGTATGGCTTTTCAGGAGGAACTGTTCATGTTTGTCAGGAAACTGGACAGACTCGACATCTGCGCGTTCAGTTTCTGTATCGCTACTTCCATGTTGGAATATTGTTTATAGAGGGCGGTCTGTTTTTCCTCCAGCTGCTTGTTCAGTTTGGTTATCCGGTCGTTGAGCGTGCTCTGCTCGCTGTCGATGGTGTTCAATGCGGTGGCGATGCGGCCCTTGGTCACTACCTGCCCGGCCACGAGCATCTGCGAGCTGTCAACCAGATTGCCGATGTATGTGTCGAAGTCGCGCATGAAAGAGAGCATCGCGCCGCCGGCAATGTCGGGGTCGCTCTCCATTATGGCAAGGAACGCCTCCGAGTCGAACTCGACATATCCGCTCTTGCCTTTATCGGTGCTCTCCGTGGTCATCCCCATGTTCGAGAGGGACAGCTTGCTCATGTCATGATGCAGGTCGAGCATCGACAAGTCGTTGCAGCCCTTCGCAATTTCGGAAACCGTTGGGCCGGAGCCCTCCGCGAATGAGTAAGATATCGCGCCTGGCGCATAGGTATAGTTAACGTAATACGACGACGTCGGCGCTTTTGTCACATCATACCACTCGATGCGGCTCGTCAGGATTGGGTCTCCGTTCGAATCCTCCACTGTTTCGGTCACCAGGCGAAAATCCGTTCCCTCCTGATATTCCTTCGAACCCGAGTAAACCCTGAGCGCCCCGTTGACCGGCGCGGAGGTTTCGGGTAAAAACGGCAGATAATCGTAGGAGGCGGAACTTCTCGTGATCTTCTCGGAGAGCGTGGCGGTCGTCGTCAAGGCGGACGACGAACTCGAATTCAGCGGCGCGTCTATGACCAATTGGCCGTTTACCAAGTTCACGGAAAGCCCCATATCGCCACCCGTGGCCCTGAAGCCGTTGGACGAATAAATGTTTCCCGCGCTGGTCAGCTTATCCTGAATGTCCTCAAGGGAGTCGGTCGGCTCTATGTCTATCCTCGCCGCTTTGCCGGCCAGGTAAATATAGAACGAGCCCTTGATGCTCATGGCATCGGTCGTGTTGACGACGCTTCTCGTCGCGAGCGAGGACGCCAGCGTCGTTATCGGGCTCCCCAGGCGCGAGCGCATCTGGTTTTTGATGCTCCACAACAACTGGTCGCCGTGGAGCACGCCATATACCGTGTTTCCCTTGCTCTCCTGCAGAATCGACGAGAGATGGTCAGTTTCGTCGACAGCGTTGGTCGCGTCCTCTTTCTCGCTGATGTAGTAGTTTATCCACTCCAGCACCTTGTTGTAAGCGTCGACGAACGTCTGAAGGCCCTCCACAGTCTCCTCCAGGTCGCGGACAATGTTGACGCGCACCTGCCCCAGGCCGGTCAATTCGAGGGTGACGTCGGCGATCACATCATCTATCGTGTTGGTGTCGCGCGTGATGGGAACGCCGTCTATCTCGAACTCGGCGTTCGACGCGTTGGTGTAGTTGCCTTCGGTGAAGGACCACTGGTCGACAGGGAAACCGTCGGCGGCGGGTGTTATGAAGCCCAGCCCGGCGAGGACGGAATTTTTGCCGTAATCGTTTTCGACGACCGCGCGTATCTTGAAAGTACTCGTCGGCGCTTTGAGCCATTTAACGACATCATAGGTCTGGCCGCTTCCCGTATCCGTATATTTCTCTATCTCAAAATCCGTTCCCTCTTTATATTTTGTGATGCCATCGCTGCCGGTTATCTCGAATTTCGCGTTCTTATACTCTTCCAACAAGAGATTTGCGGGTAATAAATCCATGTCGGAGGGAAGCCCCGGCAGCGACGCGCCCGTCCCCCCCCGCGTAATCGTAGTGCCCGCGCTGTATTTGGGCGCAGGCTCAAGATAGAACACGTTATCATTGAACGTGTAACCGGTATTGGCGCCAATGCGCACCGATAACGCGGTGCCGTCGGACGGCGGGGCAGTGACCCACTCTATAAGCTGATAATCGTTGCCGTCACTGAGTGTTTCGGATACGATATTGAAATCCACTCCCTGTTTGTACTCTACGCCGCCGCCGATGATGGAAAAATTCTCGGCGATGCTGGTATCGTAAGCCTCTCCTGTGGGCAGAAGCGGAAGATAATCGTACTTCTTGCCGCCGTTGGCTGATGATAATGATGACAGCATCGAATCCGACTCGTCCCTTTTGACCGTTACCCATTCGCTGTATACGGCGTTGAAGGTCGCCCCCTCGGGCGGTTTCTTTCCGTTCTCGATCCAGGTTATCTTGCCGGTGGAGCTGTCGTAGGTGAAATCGGCTCCCTCTTCGTAATTGTACGTATACGAACCAGTGAAGCCCGGGTCCTCGTAAGAAAGGCTCACCAATTGCGGCGGATACACGTATTTTCCGCTGCTGTCCCTCGTGGAGGCGTGGGGCAGGTAGTATTCGTTCGACTTCGTCATGGTGAGACTGACGCCGCGCGTGTCGCCGCTGTTGCCTTTGCCGGCGGTCGCACTCTCGATCACCAGCCTGTTGTCGAGTATCTTTGCCGTCACGGCCATCGCATTTCCTTCTTGGTCGACGGCTTTCGATATGTTGTAGTTGATGTCCCTCAGCGTGTCGGAACTCGATACCGATATGGTCGCGTACTGTTTGCCCACGCGGATCATGAAGTCGCCCTCCAGCCCCAGCGCTTCGGAGACGCTGCCGACGCGCGAGGACATGTGTCTCTGGGCGCGGGCGAGGTTTTTTACCTCAACGTCCCACCAGTTCAGCTCCGCCGTGCTGTCTATCTTGGCCGTGACTATTTTTTCCGGATCGACGTTGTTGGCCGAATAGCTGGTGTACTCCGCCTTTTTGGTGTTGTACGCGCTGCTCAGACGCAGCTTGGTGAGAGTGTTGCGCAGAGTGTTGAACTGGGTCTGCAGATCCTGGTAGAGGGTCTTTTTGACCTCCAGCGAGTCTATCCGATTCTGCCACTGAGTGGCAGGTTTTTGAGCGTTCTCGACTATTTTACTGATGATCTCGTCCCACGCTATGCCGCTGCTCACGCCAGTAACCTGGAACAACGAATCTGACGCCATATTGCGAACCTCCTTGTTGTATATGATAGCGCAATAAAATTCTCAAAGTATATTTTATTGTCGGCAAACGCGTCCCAAGACTTAAACGCATACGGCGAAACGCATATTGCCGCAAACAATAATTTAATGATACCATCTTTCCCGGCGAAAGCGAATAATGAAATTAAATTTTTCATGGAATTTGCGGGGAGTTAAATTATGGGCGACAGCGAAAAACCGGGAAGAATATTTTTTGTGCGGCACGGAGAAACCGACTGGAATAAGGCGTTCAGGTACCAGGGCACCACGGACATAGCTTTGAACGAAAACGGACAATCTCAGGCCCGCAAGGTCGGCCTGAGATTGTCGCGCATAGTCCCGCGCAGGGTATTCTCGAGCCCGCTGCTCAGGGCTTACGGCACGGCGGAGGCGATAATGGAGGCGAATGCCGGGAACGCGCCGGTCGAGGTCATGGACGAGCTGCGCGAGATATCGTTCGGCAAGTGGGAAGGCCTCGCGTACTCGGAAATAATGGAGCATTTCGCCCTGGACTATACAACGTGGAGGGAAAACCCGTTTTCATCGGCACCAACCGGGGGAGAATCTTTCGAGTCGGTCAGGACGCGCTCCGCCAGCGCGGCGGAGACGGTGAAAGATGCCGCCGCCGCAGGCGCGGAGATATTAGTGGTGGCTCATGGCATCGTGCTGCGGACGCTCATGGCCTCGCTGATGGGAGCGGACGATTTAAAATTGCTGTGGCGCATACGCTTCGACAACTGTTCCATAAGCGCGATCGACCTGTGGGACGACCATCCGTCGCTCGTTTTCCTGAACGACACACATCATTTGAGACTGGATGACAAAAAAATCAGAACCCTATCTTTTCCCGGATAAATTGCGTAAAAGATGCAAAAATGCGGCCATTATGAGCGAGAATAAAATTTATGTGGTAGAATCAAGCTTAATAGATAGACGCGAGAGGAGGCGCTTTTTTTGACCGAAAAAACGGACAGGCCGTCACTGAATCCTCTTGAGGAAAAAGAACTCTGGGATAAGATACAGCTTGGCGACGAAGGCAGCAGAGAGAGAATCATCCTCGCCTACCGTCCCATGGTTTACTGGCTCGCAAAAAAATTCCGCACACTTTACGGCACATACCCCGACCTCATTCAGGAAGGCATGGTGGGCCTCATATTCGCCGTCGACAGCTTCGAGCCCGAGCGCAGCAACAGGTTCATCACCTATGCTTACTACAAGATAAAAGGACGCATGGCTAATTTTCTTTCCAGAGTGGAATCCAAGGCGCCGATGCCGGTGGACGACGAATATCTGGAGCGCTCCGAGAATTTTGAAGAGGATCTCGACCTGATGGAGTGGAGCGTGTCACTTGGGGAAGGTATAGACAAGCTGCCTGAGCGCGAGCGGGATATTCTGGTCTCCCTGGTGGTGGAGGGACGCCGCGCGGCTGACGTAGCCGGCGAACATGGCGTCGGCGTGAGCCATATTTATAGATTGCAGCGCAGGGCGATAGCGAAGCTGAAAAGTTTATTCATGAGCGGGAACGCCACTTCCGACGCCTGAGAGTGATAATAATTACTGCACAGATGGCGACGGAGGTGTGTATATTTGGACAATTTTAACGATAAAGGCGTGGAAAACCAGCTCAGACGAGTCGAACGCTGGTTAAAGCGCTGTGTTGCGGCGTGTCGGGGCCGTTCCTGGAGCAAGGCCCTGTCGGAAGCCGAATGTCTGGAAGCCGAGGCGAAGGGGTTGTGCGAAAAACTTTGGCGGGTGGCTGAGGCCGAGGCGGTCAAGGCCGAACATGTCAGAGCGAGTGTGCGCGTATGCTCGCTGCTGAAAGTGGCGGCGCTTGCTATGGCGATGGTGTTGACGGCTGTTCTGCCGATTTCGACGGATGCGGGGCGCGTGTCGCGGAAGACGGCCTACGCGCCGGAAACTTTCGAATTTTTAACGAGCGGGGAAAGCGATATAATAGACGCACTGAGAGAGAGTTTGAGCAGCGGCAACCGGGGCGCTGTGGTGCTGCTGGCGGACGCGCCGGAGAAAACCGTTCCCGCCGCCGCGGAGAAGAGCGGCGCGGCCATGGCCGCGGAAGCTGTGGGGCCGGCGGCGGTAACTGAAACCTCTCATCGGGCCGCGAAAACGGTGGACGCGGGTGTCCCGCGCCGTCCGTCCGCTGACGAGGTCATCTCCCTCATACAGGTCGGGCAGAAGGCGCTGCGCGTTTCGGAGCCCGGAATCAAAGTCGTAATGTGATGGATATGCGGGAAACATCGTAAGGAGTTGATTGGTCTTGTATTTCGGATGTTCGAAAAACACCGTGCCGCGTCGCGCGTTCCAGCGGGTTTCCGTGACGATCGTGATGATGATTTTTATATTTTGCGACCCTTTTTCGGCCGCAAGCGCCGCTTTATCTGTCGGAGGCGTGCCTATCAACGAGACGGATGATGGCAGGGGCACCGTCAACGTCGACATGTCCGGGACCGTCGTATCTGACGACGAACCGATCAACGGCGCTTCACGCCCCAATGGCCGGCGCAGGGAACGTCCGAGGCTGGAGTCACCTAATATCCTGTCCGTCACGGTTGAGGGCAACAAAGAGGTCGTCGCGGAGCATATATTGTCCGTGGTGACCTACAAAATAGGGACTCCGCTGGATCAAAACAGACTTGCCCAGGACGCCGACGCGATCTTCGATCTGGGGTTCTTCTCCAACGTCGACTATCGCATAGTCGACGAGATTGACGGCGTAAACGTGATATTTATGGTCACGGAAAATCCCATAATCGAGAACATCCGATTCTTCGGCAACAGCATATATTCAGAAGAAACACTGAGAAGCCTCTGCTTCACCACTCCGGGAAATATATTCAACAGGGTGTTCTTCCGCAACGATCTCCAGAGGATCAAGGAAAAATATCAGCAGGACGGATATGTGATGGCGCGCGTCAGCGATGTCAAGATCGAGGGTTCGGAGGTCAACGTCTACATCACCGAACCGAGGCTCGGCAACATCGTCATCCAGGGCAACAAACGCACTAAAACTTACATCATACAGCGGCAGCTCAGGCTCCAGGGGGGCGACCTCTTCAACGCGACGAAGCTGCGTTACTCCCTCAGCAAGCTCCAGGGGCTCGGCTATTTCGACGACGTCAGCGTCGGTTTCGAACCGAGCGAATCGCCGGAGGTAATAGACCTGATACTCACGGTGACCGAGGCCAGGACGGGGCGCGTGGGCATTTCGATAGGCTATGGAACGCAGAGCGGATTCAGCGGCGGGCTGTCTTACGGAGATAACAACTGGAGGGGAAGAGGGCAGCGGCTTGGTGTGGGCTTTGACCTGGGCAAGCGGCGGCAGTACTGGGTCACGTTGGATCAGCCCTACATGGACCGGAAGACGTTCGCCTGGAGGCTGGGCGCGTATTACCGCAGTTGGTACGACTTGGGCTATTATGAAAACGGCCTTTACCAGTTCGATTACGACGAAGAGCGAACAGGCGCTTACGCCGGTTTGGGGAGGAAATTCTCGCCCAGTTCCAAGCTGAGTTGGTTTGTCACCGCCGAATGGCAGGACATCCGGATAGATGCCGACGCCACGCCGAACCAGCTTCAACTGGAGCAGATGGAGAGCGGGAAAAACTTCTCCGTGACGGGACGGCTCACGAGGGATAATATAAATGAATACTCCGAATACCCGAAAGGCGACATCGAATCACTCAACGTCGAAAAGGGGCTCAATGGACTGGGCGGCGAGTGGTCTTATTGGAAATACTGGCTGGACGCCAAATATTACACCCCTCTTGATTTCCTCACCAGATTGTTCGAGAAAAACTTCACCGTCGCCGAAATCCCGCCGATACTCGCCGCAAGGATCATAGTGGGCGACTCCGACGGATACCTTCCCTGGGCCGTGGACTACTCCGTCGGGGGCGACAACACGCTGAGGGGTTACGAGGAAAAAAGATTCAGAGGCGACCAGATGTTATTGATGAACGCTGAGCTGCGTTTCCCGATTCACAAGAGCGCGTCGCTGGTGTTCTTCTACGATTTGGGCAGGGCCTGGGACACCAGACACGACGAACGGCTGGCGCTGGACGAACTTATCGACGGATATGGACTCGGCTTCCGCGTCAAAACGCCGCTCGGGAACCTTAGGCTCGATTTCGCGCAGGGAGACGATGAATCGAGAGTTCATTTCGGATTCGGGGAGATGTTCTAAACTGTATTCCCGCCATATGTGCCAACGCGGAGTTGCGGCGGTTAGTGTCGCCGCAATTTTGTTTGTTTTGTGCATGATTTGGGCGGCTGCCTCCGTGTCACATGCCTCGGTCAGGATAGAAGGGCTCGACGGCTGGCTCTCCGAAAGCGCCGCCAGGAGCATGGCCGCCGTTTACGATCACATTCCCCGCTCGGAACCGAGGGCCGTCAAGGAGGAACTGATGAAGGTGGTGGCTGAGAGGCTGCTGCTGGGGTACTCCGTCGCGAGCGTCGTTTTCGCGGGAGACGAAGCGGTTTTGACCATGAAGGTCTCGTCACGGATTCCCGAGTGGAGGGTGGAGATAGCTCCCCCAAACTTGAATCCCCCTGTGGACTACTGGTTTGCGGTCGATATCGCCGGCCTGGACGCTGAAATATTGCCGATGATACGGAACACGCCGCTTGAGATGCTGTCCTGGGGAGACCTTGATCTCAAAAGGGAGATAGAGGGCCTGAGCGGGCGGCGCATTCCGGGATGGAGGGTCTTGCTTCTGGCACAGGCCACGGTCGACGGCGGCGTCATTCTCAACGTCTCGTTCGCTCCGGAACAGCCGCTGACGCTTGCTGTCACGACGAAGATCAATTCCGCATCGATCCCGGCCGTGCTTCATTCGAACCTTAGAGACAACCTGATGAAGGGTTTCGCGCCCGTCATAGGCATTCCGGTTCCCTGGCTCGAACGGCATAAAGAGGACTTCGCCGCGTTGGGACGTTCCATATTGAAGGACGAGGAATTGGTGCAAATCTCCAAAGCCGAGCCGGTTGTTGCCGTCGAGCCGGGAGTGGTTTCCGGCATGGTCGTGGAACTGGAGAGCAGAAGATATTCGGCCGGCTTCTGGATGTCCGTCTATGCCGGGGCAAGAGAGCATTACCCGGAGGCCGGCATTCACCTGGGCAGAAGGATACAGCTGCTGCCGCACTGGGATATGGAAATGTACTGGGAAGCCATCCTCAGGCTCGACGACTGGGAACTCGAAAACAGGCTCGGCCTCAGATGGCCGATATGGCGCAATATATGGATCGGCGGAGAATGGAGCGATATGGACAGTATATGGTGGGGCAGGCTGGATTTCGAATCGTGGGCCCGCCGTCCTTACGCCTGGCTGCGCTACAGCGAGAAGAACGATGTTATCGCCGCCCTCGGCTATCACATCAACGACCATATTTCGATAGAATTTAACTATGATTCGCGTTACGAGGACGAGGTCAACGTGCGCGCGCTGCTTAATCTTTAAAAAAAGATCTTTAAAAAAACTACGGGGGAACGACATATGCCTGAAATCACTCTCGAATACGCCGCGAAACTCGTGGGAGGCGACGCGATCGGCGATGGCGGCAGGATAATCCGCGGGATATCTTCGCCCGACGATCCTCAGGACGACATGCTCTGCGTGGTGTGGGACAAAAGCGTACTCGACACGATTCCGCAAAGCGTGTCCATCATGTCGGGAAAGGGAACGATTTCCGGCAGAGACGGCATAGAACTAACGCATCCGCGCGCGTCGCTGGTGAAATTGCTCCCTCTCTTCGACCCGAGGAGGCGCGCCGCATCGGGAATTCATCCCTCCGCCTTCGTGGACGAGGGCAGCACGATAGGGCGCGACTGTGCCATAGGGCCAAACTGCGTCGTCTCGGAGGGAGCTGTCCTGGGCGACCGGGTCGTCCTGCAGGCAAACGTGTTCATAGGGGAAAACGCGTCGGTCGGAAACGATACGGTCATAGAGGCCTCGACGGCAGTTCAGGATTATACCGAGATAGGCGCCGGGGTGATAATCCATTCCGGGGCGAGCATCGGGTGCGACGGTTTCGGATTTCTCCCCATTCCCGGCGGCGGATGGGAGAAAATACCTCAGATAGGCGTGGTCGTGATTGAGGACGACGTCGAAATAGGGCCGAACTGTACCGTCGACAGGGCCACGTTCGGCGCGACCAGGATAGGACGCGGGACGAAGCTGGGCGCGTGCGTGCACGTGGCGCACAACTGTGACATAGGGCCTGATTCCATGATGGTAGGTTTCGTGGCCCTCGGGGGCAGCGTGAGGACGGGCCGAGGATTCCTTGCGGGAGGAATGACAGGCATCGCCGATCATGTGAAGATAGGCGGCAACGTAACTGTCGCGAGCCGCGCCGGCGTCACTAAGGACATCAAGGACGGACTCACGGTGTCGGGATTTCCGGCGCGCGAACACGCGGAGGAAAAACGTTTTCAGGCATCTCTGCGGAGAGTGCGCGACTACGATGAGCGCATCAAGAATCTGGAGAAGAGGGCGGGTAGCGCGGGGTGACCTCGCGGCCGCGAAGAACCCTCGCGGGAGAAACGGTTTTCGAGGGGAAGGGGATTCATTCGGGGGAACATTCGGCGGTCAAAATTTCACCCAACGACCGTGGAAGAGGGATAGAGTTTGTGTTCGGGGACAGACGATACGGCATCTCGCAGGCGAACCCCGACGGTTCGAGGCGAAATACGGCGCTCGTATTTCCCGGGGGGGAACGCGTATCCACGACCGAACACCTGCTGTCCGCCATAGTCGGCATCGGGCTCGACGACGCGCTGATAACCCCTTCGGGCGGGGAGCTTCCGATAATGGACGGAAGCCCTTTACCTTTCGCCGGAGCCATGACGTCGTTGGGTTTCGAGGAGACGGGGGAGCATTACGAGCCGCCGGCGCCGGCGTCGCCTCTCTTTGTGGAGAACGGGCTTTCGTCTCTGGTCGCCCTGCCCGCCGAAGCGCTCTCAGTGGCGTATGTGATTGATTACCCCGGGTCGCCGGTGGGCACGGAGTTGAAGGACATCGTAGTGACGCCGGAGACTTACATGGAAGAGTTGGCGCCCGCGCGCACTTTTTGCCTGGAGTCTGAGATAGGGACGCTCCTGGAGGCCGGTCTGGGGCTGGGAGGCGACGCCGGCAACGTCTTGGTGATCAGCGGCTCGTCCAAACCGCGGTACCG
Source organism: Synergistaceae bacterium (assembly GCA_031288335.1). Taxonomy (GTDB): domain Bacteria; phylum Synergistota; class Synergistia; order Synergistales; family Synergistaceae; genus JAIRKI01. Next base: position 12,878 of record JAITRO010000126.1, read on the forward strand.
GGTGCACTCCGAATGTGCCGCTCATAAGACGGCAGATCTTCTGGGCGATCTCCTGCTGGCCGGTTTTGTGCCTACGGCGCGCTATATTTGCCTGCGCGGAGGCCACAGCCTTCACCTGAAGCTTGTGGAACGAATAAAGACCGCGTTTTAATTTGAAATAATTTGATTTGAAATAAAGGGCTTGAATGGTGAAAATTTAAAGCCGATCGGAGGTAATGGCCATTGAACGATAATAAAAAGGAGCACTACGTGTACGATATCAATAAAATCAAGGAGTTTTTGCCGCATCGGTATCCTTTTTTGCTTGTGGATCGCATCCTTGAAATCGACCTCGACAGCCCGGTGAAACGCATCGTCGGCATTAAAAATGTCTCGGCCAATGAGGCTTTTTTCGAGGGGCATTTCCCGGAGGAACCCGTCATGCCCGGTGTGCTGATACTGGAGGCGATGGGACAGGTCGGGTGTGTGATGATGGCGGCGGAGCAAGAAAGGCTCGGCATAGCGCCGAACGATCGAAGAGCCGTTTTTATCACCACCATTTACGAGGCGAAGTTCAGGCGTCCCGTCGTCCCGGGCGACCGGCTGAGGACGGAGGCGACGCTGCTGCGTTTCAGGGGAAGGATAGGAAAGATGCGGTTTGTCGGAACCGTGGACGGCGAAGCGGCAGCCGAGGCGGTGCTGGGGTTTGTCAGCGCTTTCGCGCTAACGGCTGATACTCGGGAATAAACGGCCATGCCTGAGACGGTGATTCATCGGACGGCTGAGGTCTCGCCTCGGGCCATGATAGGCGAGGGCGTCAGAATAGGCCCTTACTCGGTGATCGACGAGGGCGCGGTGGTCGGCGACGGCACGGTCATCGAGGCGTTCGCGCACCTGACGTCATACGTCAAGGTCGGGCGCGGCTGTCATATCTTCGACGGGGTGATCCTGGGCCAGCCGCCGCAGGATCACGATTTCGGCGGAGAGACGTCGTACGTAGTGATAGGCGACGATGTCGTCCTCAGGGAGGGCGTCACGATACACCGCGCCACAGGCGAGGGGCTCGCGACCACAGTTGGGCGCGGGGCGATGCTGATGGAGGGGTGCCATCTCGGACACAACGTGCGAATCGGTGAATATTGCACACTCACCAATAAAGTCGGCCTGTCTGGGCATGTACAAATGGGCGATTACGTGGTGGTCGGAGGGTTCGCCGGATTTCACCAGTTCGTGAGGGTCGGTTCCTACGCTATGGTGGGCGGAATGGCCAAAATCGTGATGGACGTGCCGCCGTATTCGCTGGCCGACGGCAATCCCGCCTCCATCTACGGGCTCAACACGGTGGGCTTGAGAAGGCGCGGCTTCAGCCAGGCGCAGCGCAGCCGCATAAGAGAAATATACAAGACGCTCTTCGAGACCGCCGCAAATCTGGAGGACGGCCTGGCGTCGATCGAAGAGCTGTACGCGGGCGACGTTTTCGCTATAGAGATAGCGTCTTTCGTCGAAAATTCGAAGCGCGGGGTGTACCGCCGGCATCCGGGCGCCGCCGAGCACAGGGGCAGAAAAAAATGACCGTCAGGCCGGTCTGCGCCTTCATGCTCAACGGAGTTCAGCGCACGTCATGACGCCATGCAAACCGTCAGTGTTCGACAGGTTCATACTTGATCGTTTCATCCTCGGGCAGATGCTCTCGCCATTCTTGTTCGGGATCATGTCCTTCACCGTCATCATGGTGGCGGGAAACCTTCTGTTCAGCTTGGCGGATCTCGTGATAAAACAGGGCGTGCCGATGTCGGTGATCGTGCGGCTTTTTTTGTATTCCCTTCCCGCGGTGATAGCGCTGACAATTCCGATGAGCTGTCTTCTGGCGGCCCTTCTGGGATTCGGCGGCATGTCGTCCAATTCGGAGCTGGTGGCGTTGAAGTCCGCCGGCATTTCGTTCGGAAGGATAGTCTCCCCTCTCGCGCTGAGCGGCGTATTGCTGTCGGTTTTTTCCTTCGTCCTGAACGAGACGATAGTCCCTCTGAGCGCCAGGGCGGCCGCCAATGTCATGCAGTACGAGATCGCGCTTCGGACGCCGCCTATTTACAGGGACAACGTCTTTATCCGCGAAGTGTCGGACGGAACGCTCAATCGAATCGTTTACATAAACCGGGTTCTGCCGAAGTCCGGAGAGATGAAGGACATACTGATTCAGGAATTCGCCGGCGGACACATTTTCAGGATAATCACGGCGCCCACCGGCTATTGGGAAGCGGGCCTGTGGTGGCTTTACAACGGACAGGTGTTCGAGGTGAAGGAAAACGGCATGGTGGAAATGCTGTTCAAGTTCGACAGGCAGAAACTGAATCTCGATTTCAAGCCGTCCGAGATGGATAAGGATTCCATGGAGCCGGAAGAGATGAGCCTCAGGGAATTGTACATCACCATGCGCAGTGCCGAGAAACGGGGAAATAACGCGGGGACGCTCAGGATGATGTTCTACCTCCGCATTGCCGTGCCATGGGCTTGCGTGGTGTTGGTGCTGGTGGGCGCGGCGGTGGGCGCCCGTCCCCAAAAATCCAGCTCTGGAGTGGGCCTGGGACTCTCTGTCGTGATAGTGTTCTGTTATTACGTGATAATGTCGCTCTGTAAATCTCTGGGAGAGGCGGATTTCGTGCCCGGACTCGTGGCGGCCTGGATACCGAACGCCGTCTTTCTGACGGTCGGCGTCGTTCTCATCAGACGGGCCAACCGGCTTGGCTGAAAATTGAAGGAGATGATGGGATGTCCGTTGCGCTGGTAGCTGGAGAGGGTTCCCTGCCGGAAGAAATAGCGTCGCGACTGGCGGCGCGCGGGGAAAAACCAGTCGTTTACGCGCTGCGGGAGGATTACGGATCGCTGGCCGAATGCGCGGAGACCGTGGTTCCGGTGTTGAAAGCCGAACTCGGGGCATCTCTCGAAGATATGGCTTTTCGCGGCGTCAAGCGCGTCATGTTTGCCGGATACGTGCCCAAGACGATGATATTTCGTCCCGAGCTGCTGGACAAAATGGCGAAAAGGCTGGTGGAGAACCTGGAAAACAGGGATGACCACTCGTTGTTGAGCAGTATAGTCTCGGTTTTCGAGATGGCCGGTTTCGAGGTGACCGGTTACACCGACATATTGAGCGACCTTCTCGCCCCGGTCGGTTTCATAGCCGGCAGGGAACCCAGCGAGGCGGAATTCGGCGACGTGGCCTACGGGGTGGAGATCGCGAAGACCATAGTCCCGCTTTCGTTCGGGCAGAGCGTGATAGTGCACCGGCGTTCGGTGGTCGCCGTCGAGGCCATGGAGGGTACCGACGCCGCCATCCTGCGCTCCGCGGCTCTCTGTAAAAGCGGCGTTTTGGTGAAAATTATCAAGCCCGGGCAGGATACCAGATTCGACATACCTGTCGTCGGCCCCAAGACCCTGCATTTGATGAAACGCGCCGGGCTTCTCTGTCTAGCGGTGCAGGCGGGGAAGACACTCGTGATGTCGCCTGACGAGTTCGCCGCCTCCGCTGGGGAGTTCGGCATAGCGGTCGTCGGAATAGACCTTTGAAATCCGTATTTGTCAGTGCGGGCGAGGTCTCGGGAGACCATTACGTCGCCTCCGCCGCAAAATCGTTGAGGGAGAAAGGTTTTGACGGCAGGATATACGGGCTGTGCGGTGAAGAGAGCAGGGCGGCCGGAATGGTAGAGGCCCTGTGGAACAACGATATCCTGCACCTGATGGGCATATCCGAGGTGTTCGGGGCTATAGGGGCCGTTTTGAGACTTCTCTGGGAGATGAAACGGTATATATTAAAAACCCGTCCGGACGCCGTGGCAGTGGCGGACAGCCCGGATTTTCACCTGCCTCTCGTGCGGTCGCTCCGGAGAAACGGTTATGGGGGGAAGATATTTTACATCGCCCCGCCGTCGGTTTGGGCGTGGAGAAAATACCGGGCGCGGACGCTCGCAAGGCGCGTCGACGTCTGTTTTCCGCTGTTCGCGTTCGAACACGACGCGCTGGCCGCGCGCAAGTGCGACAGTCGTTGGATAGGACATCCCCTCGTGGAGGAATTTATGAATCTGGACATAAAACGCGAGGAAGTTGTGAAAAATATAAAAGGGTCTCCCGTGAGAGACGGAGCTATAGCGGCGCTGCTCCCGGGAAGCAGGCGGAGCGAGATAGAACCGCTGTATCCGGTGCTGTCCGAGCTTTATCGCTCTCTGGACGGAAACGGCGCGGTGCCGGTGTTCTCTGTGGCGCCGGGTCTGAGCGCGGCCGCGAGAAAATTTCTGACGGAACGTCTCGCCGCGTCCGGCGAGAGGTATTACGAGGGACCGGGGAGGCAGCTCATGGGCGCCGCCGACGTCGTGCTGGGCGCCAGCGGCACAGCCACGGCGGAGGCGCTTCTCTTGCGGCGTTATATGGTTGTGATGTACAAGGTAAGTTTTTTTTCGAGCATCGTCGGACGCCTGTTGCTGCGCGGGGTGAAATTTGCCCTGCCCAACATACTGGCCGGCGAATATTTCTATCCTGAACTGATTCAGGAACGCGCCACAGCCGAAAACGCCCTGGCGTGCGCGTGCGACTGGCTGGGCGAAAGCGCGCGGAATCGGGAGAAACGCACGCGCGCGATGGATGATCTTGTTGCGAAGATGGGCTGTCCGGGGGCAGCCGGCTTTTGGGCGGAACAGATTCTGGGGGAGCTGGAATGAAATTGTTGCCGGACATTGTGAATGAGCGGTTGAAATTATATTTCAAGGGCTATGGGCCGTATTTTAGAGTGTTAAAATACTGCCGTCCTTATATAGATAAAATCATGCCGGCGTTTATCTGCGCGTGGGTCGCCTCGGCACTGGAGGCTGTGCCTCTCGTGGGTGTGAAGCTGGTCATCGACAAGGTGCTTTCCGACAAGAATTTCACGCTGATGTGCCTGATCGCCGGCGGCATTCTTTTGATTACCATACTCAAGGTCGTTCTCTCCTACGTCAACACATACCTCATGACATGGGTCGGCAATAAGGTAATCATAGATATACGTATGCAGCTGTACGACAAGACGCAGAAGCTCTCTTTTCGTGTTCTCTACAAGAAACGCATAGGCGAGTTCATCTCGCGGATAACGAACGACGTCACGATGCTGCAGACCATTCTCGTCCAGGTCGCGATGGATTTGTTCATTTGCTGCGCGAAAGCGGCGGCCATATTAATGACCATGATATACCTGAACTGGAGACTCACGATAATAGCCGGCATGATAATACCTGTGGCGTTTTTCACCATGAACAGAGTGGGGATGAGGCTTAGGTCCATAGGAGCTTCCATTCAGGAACAGGTGGCCCAGCTGTCGGCTGTGGCGATCGAAGCGCTTTCGGCGATACGCATAGTGCGGGCTTTCGCGACCGAGAGATTGGAATATGCCCAGTTCGACGAGAAGAACAGGGAGTTCTTCAGGGTCACCATCAAGGGCTCGCAGACGAGAGGGATGCTCGATGGCATCCTGGAGGTGGTTCAGTACGTGGCGTTGGTCATAGTGCTGATGGTCGGGGCTTATTTCGTGACATCGAGCGATCCCGCGTCGAGCTCGTTCACGACGGGCGATTTGATGTCGTTTTGCCTTGCGATCGGCACACTTGCCCGCCCGGTTCAAATGATAGCGCGAACGCTGGCCCAACTGCGCGGCGGCATCGCCTCCGCCGACCGCGTGTTCGAGATACTCGACCAATCCGACGAAGTCCCGCTTGCCGAACATCCGGTGGTTCTCGGCCATATGCGGGGAGAAATAACTTTCGATGACGTATCGTTCGAATACGAGGAAGGAATAAAGGTCCTCGACGGCCTTAATTTCCACATCGAACCCGGCGAGAGGATAGCGATAGTCGGCGTCACGGGAGCGGGCAAATCGACGATAATCGACCTGATACTGCGTTTCTACGACCCGACAGGCGGAAAGATATCGATCGACGGCGTCGATCTGAAGGAACTCGACATATATGATTACAGGCGAAAGATCGGCTTCGTTCCCCAAGATCCCGTGCTAATGAAGGGAACGCTCGCCGGCAACATATCTTACGGCCTGGAAAACTGCACGGAGGATGAGATCGACAGAGCGGCACGAACAGCCGGCATAGCCGACTTCATCATGTCGCTTCCGAGGAAATACGAGTCGGAGGTCGGCGAGAGGGGCGTCACTCTCTCGGGAGGTCAGCGGCAGCGCGTGGCGATAGCCCGCGCGATAGTGAGAAACCCGGCCATATTGTTGATGGACGAAGCGACGTCGTCGCTCGACTCCCTCGTGGAGTCGCAGATACAGGGGGCGATGAACGAGGCCATGAAGGGAAGGACATCGATAGTCATAGCCCACCGGCTGTCGACCATAAGGGAGTCCGACAGGATACTCGTCATATCGAACGGCGAAATTGTCGAGGAAGGGAGCCACGAGGAACTGTTGAAACTTCACGGGCACTATTACAATCTTCATTTGCTGCAAGCAGGGAGCAAGGTTGCCTGACATATTCGGAAGCTACCTGAGATACGCGAGAGGCGAGCCGAAAGGGCGTTCGGCATGGGATATTCTGCGCGTGCCGGGAGCTTTGTACCGTCCTCTGGTGACGGCAAGAAACACCCTCTACGACAGGGGAATCTTTCGCCGCCTCGAACCCCCGCTTCCCGTGATAAGCGTGGGAAACATCTGCAATGGAGGGACGAACAAGACTCCCATGGTCGATATGCTCGCGAGGAAGCTCACCGAGTTCGGCATATCGGTCGGCATCGTAAGCCGCGGCTACAGCGGCATGGTCAAGGAACCTCTGTGGGTCGGCCGGGGCGGGGTCAGTTCCGATCGCTCCGTCACCGGCGACGAGCCTCTGATGTTGGCCGAACATCTGCCGGACGTGAAGGTCGTCGTCTCGCGCGACCGATACGACGGCGTCCGGTACCTCCGAGAGCTTGGGGTTGAGGCGGTGGTCGCGGACGATGCCTTTCAGCACAGGAAGATGGGGCGCGACCTCGACATTGTGCTGGTGGATTCGACCTGTCCTTTCGGCAACGGGTATCTTTTCCCCGCCGGAATACTGCGCGAGAGCCTAGAATCGCTCGAACGCGCCGATATTGTGATACTGACGAAGGCCGAACAGGCAGGGGACAGATTGAACGAAATAAAGAATGAAATTTCGGCATGGGTTCCTCCCGAATTCATATTCACGGCGCGGGTGGAGATAGAGTCGTGGCTGGAGCTATCGAAGGACGGCCAGTATCTTTATGAACACGACGAGTGGGGCGGGACTCCGCCCGAGGGGAAGTTCATATCATTTTCGGCCATAGGCAACCCGCAGAGCTTTTACGGGTTTCTCAAATCCATGGGTCTGGATATGGCACAAAACCGCGCGTTCCGCGACCATCACAGGTTTACGTGGGCTGACATAGACCTGTTGGAGAGAATGGCCGCGGAAGCCGGCGCAAACGCGTTGGTGTGCACCGAGAAGGATCTCCAGAACATGCCGGATAACTCCGTCACCATCTTTCCGCTTTATATACCACGGATAAGGGTGTCGATCGACGAGGAGGAAAGGTTTTGGAAGTCCGCCGCGAGGATACTGAAACCAGAGATGGTCGTGGCGTCGAACGGCTACGGCGAGGACGCGATAGGTTCGCTTCTGGCCTCGCGTCTCAAGAAGCGCTTCCGCTGTGCCGAGGTCTCGGCTTTCTCGCTGGTCGGGGTCGGAAGGGAATATCGCAGCCGCGGGATAGAGGTGATCTCCCCCGACGCGGAAATGCCGAGCGGAGGCATCGTAAAATACTCGCTCAGGGAATTGCTGGGGGATTTCAGGCATGGCCTCCGGCGGCTGATAAAGAGACAGATAGAGGTGTGGCGGGAGTATGAGGGAAGGTTTCGGACGCCCATATGCGTGGGGGACGTGTATCTGTTGACGCATACACTCTGGGGACAGGGCTTGTCCCCTCTTCTTGTCGCCACCGCCAAGAGTGTGAAACTGCGCGGACACTGGATGGCCGAATGCCTGATGATGCGCCTCAGGGCGAGGCGCGTCTGGACGAGAGACGCCGAGACGGCGCGCGATCTGCGCCGCGTCGGTATCGACGCGGTATTTTGCGGCAATCCCATCATGGATCTCGCGCTCGAGTCGGACAAGAACGACGACCCATGGAACGGCATGGGACACCCTCGCGTGCTGCTGCTTCCGGGCAGCAGGCCCAGGGCCTACCGTGACGCCGGGATGCTGATGGACGCGGCGCGCCTGATATCCGAACACGTTGAGTGCGCCTTCCTCATGGTGCCGGCGCCGACGCTCGATATTCGCAGGATGCTGGAGGAAACCGGCTGCCGTCTCGGAGATAACGGATATGTTTCGGCGCCCGGAGTGGAAGTGGCCTTGCATACCGGTTCCGTCGCCTCCGCCGCGTACGGCGCGGATTTGCTCATAGGTTTTGGGGGCACCGCGAACCAGATTTCAGCGGGATTGGGGGTTCCTGTGCTGTCTGTTGCCGAACGTGGGAAGACGGTGCAGAAAAAATTGCTGAGGGACGCGGAAGTGTTGGTTCCGCCCGACGCGCGGTCGCTCGCCGACGAGGCGGTCAAGATATTGCACGACCCCGAGCGCCGTCTCGAAATGTCGCGCGCGGGCATAGAGATCATGGGAGGCGCGGGGGCGCTCGATGCGGTGGTCGAATTTGCGGCCGGCGAGCTTGGCTGGGATGCCAGGTGTGATTTGTTCGAAAAACTGAGAGATATCTGGCTCATCGGAGAGGGTGGGCCGTTTGATGAAGATCGCGGCGGGCATTTGCCTGAAGAAAGCGGAGAAAGCAGGAAAAAATGGCAGATTCCGAAGCATTTGGCTTCCAGAGTGTCCAGGGTGATGAAAATTCTAAAAGTACCGAAATAGCCGCCTCAAGTATTAAAATAGGCGCTTCGACGCTGGGCATAGGAGGAGATAAGCTGGTGATAGCGGCGGGGCCCTGCGTGCTGGAATCGCTCGAGTTGGGCATACGCGTCGCCTCGGAACTCTCGCGGCTTTGCGCGAACCTCGGCCTGGGGTATATCTTCAAGGCGTCGTTCGACAAGGCCAATAGGACATCGATACGAAGCTGCCGCGGCCCGGGGCTCGAGACTGGTCTCAGATGGCTCGCGGAGATCAAGCGCGTCACCGGCGCACCGATCCTGACCGACATTCACGAACCCGGCCAGGCAGAAGCGGCCGCCCGCGTCGCCGATATGCTCCAGATACCCGCGTTTCTCTGCCGTCAGACCGACTTGCTCGTTGCCGCGTCGCGGACGGGCCGTCCGCTGAACGTGAAAAAAGCGCAGTTTCTGGCCCCCGAGGACATGGCGTCCGTCCTCCAAAAGTGTTGGGAGTCGGGCGCATCGGGGGTCGTCCTGTGCGAGCGCGGAAGCTCCTTCGGTTACCATGAACTCGTGGTGGACTTTCGCTCTTTGGTCATAATGAGGCGATTGGGGGTTCCCGTAATGTTCGACGCCACCCACAGCGTTCAGAGCCCGGGGGGTCTGGGCGGCACGACCGGCGGCGACCGGAGATTTGTCCTGCCTCTGGCCCGCGCCGCGCTAGGGATCGGTATCGACGCGCTGTTCATGGAGGTGCATCCCTCGCCGGACGAAGCGATGAGCGACGGCCCCAACATGGTTCCCCTTGGTTCGATGCCTCGTGTGTTGGACGAGATCGCCGCCTTTGACGGATTGTCGAGGAAGCGCGGTTTTGCCGGTCTTGACTGGCAATGACGAAAGAGTGTGCAGGGAGCTTGCTCCCTGCCGGGCTCAGCCTGAACCCGAGGTTTTGATCCTGTTAATGATGGAGGAGAATCGTTTGGAAAACGGAGCTTCTGCAAATATGACTGATGACGAGCTGAGGGCCGTATGTAAATCGATCCTGGAGGAGGAAGCCAACGCCATCCTCTCCGTGGCTTCCCGTTCGGGGAGAGATATCGTCCGAGCCGCGCGGATCCTTTCGTCGTGCGGCGGCAGGGTCGTGGTTTCGGGATTGGGAAAGTCGGGACACGTCGGCCGAAAGATAGCGGCCACGTTCGCCTCGCTTGGGGTGCCGGCGTTTTTCCTCCACGCGGCGGAAGCCGCGCACGGCGACCTCGGCATGGTCTGCCGGGACGACGTGGGACTGCTCATAAGCAACAGCGGCGAGACGGAGGAAGTCCTTTCCCTGCTGCCCTATTTCCGCAGGATCGGCGCTTCGGTGATAGCGATGACCGGGAAGCCGCGCTCGACTCTCGCCCAGAACGCGGACGTCACGATAGATACCGGCGTGGAGCGTGAGGCTGACCCGCTGGGGCTCGCGCCGACGGCGAGCACTTCCGTTCAGATGGCCGTCGGCGACGCCATAGCCGGGATATGCGCCAAGCTGCTTGGCATAGCGCCGGAGGATTTCGCCGTATTCCACCCCGGAGGGGCGCTCGGCAGGCGGCTCCTGCTTCGCGTGTCCGATCTGATGGGAGTGGGAAACTCCCTGCCCAAGACCCTCATCGGCGCCTCGGTTAGGGACGCTCTGTTCGAGATAACTAGCAAGGGATATGGCGCCACCGTGATAGTTGACGAAAAGGACGAACTGCTCGGCATTTTCACCGACGGCGACCTCAGAAGGCTGATGGAACTTGAGGGCACGCAAGCCATGGATCTGCCGGTCGATGCCGGAATGACGCGCAGCTGCCGCACTATCTCGCCCGAAAAACTCGCCGTCGAGGCGATGCGGATCATGGAGGGCGCGGAGATCTCGGTTCTGATTGCCGTGGAGGGCAAAAAACCCGTGGGCATCATACACCTGCACGAAATATTGAAAGCCGGCGTTTCGTAGGGAGAGATATCCGTGGATTTTGGGTTACGCAGGCTGCCTTGGCAGAGTGAATCTTCCGGCGTACGCTGTGCCATTGTGATTATCACGGCACGGTGATAGAATAAAAACAAAGATTTTCTGAAGTGGTAGGTGATACGCAATGACAACACAAGCGCGTGAACCGGAAATGGGTCTGACATTCGAGAAGGTCTGGGCGATGTTCCAGGAATCGGACCGGCGTATGCGGGAAGAATGGGAGCGGCGTATGCAGGAATGGGACATGCGTATGCAGGAATCTGACCGGCGTATGCAGGAATGGGACCGGCGTATGCATAAAATGACCGAAGAAACTGACCGGCAAATAAAAGAGACCAACAAGCAGATTGGGAATTTGGGAAATCGTTTTGGAGAATTGGCTGAACATTTAGTGTCGCCCAATATCGTACAGAAGTTCAACGCCCTTGGCTTTCATTTCGACGATATTTCTTCCGGGCTGCGCAAAGTCATTGAGGACGAGGGCAGCGGACAAAAAATCGCGGAGTTCGATATCCTTCTGGAAAACGAGGAGTCCATCATCGGCGTTGAAGTAAAGACGAAGCCGTCTCGCGACGATGCGGCCGATCACGTGCGGCGCTTGAAGATACTTCGTCTCAACAGAGACAGGAAAGGCGACAAACGAAAAATCCACGGCGCTCTCGCCGGCGCCATTATGTCCGACACCGTTAAAACCGCTGCCCTCGAAGCGGGCCTTTACGTCATCATACAGACTGGAGACACTGTGAAGATCGACATCCCGGAGGGGTTTATTCCTAAAACCTGGTAGTATCCTGACACAATCAAAGCAGGTATGGCGCGCGACTGCCGTGCTATCTCGCCCGAAAAACTCCTCGCGATTTTTTGTATATATCGTCACAAAATATGTGCCGTCTTGGGAATAATCGTAATTTTTCAACCGATTTGGTTCTCGTTTCAGTAATTCATTCATATTCGCCCTTCCCATCCCATCGTAGGGGCGGATATCATCCGCCCGTCAATCCTGCATTATCAGCCGGCCCATCAATTGTGACGTCTCTGCCTCTCTATTATGAAACTATTTCGGGGCCTCTCCGTCACACCAGTTTCGTTCCGTTTGGTGATGATTGGCATCGTGGATGGCTGTGCTGTAACGGTGAGATTATCATAGTCCGGCGACAGGAAAATCTGCCTACTTGACAGCGGCGGAGCAATGTGATAATTTGAAAACAGTTTTCATAATCTTTTTTTGCGGATGGCAATTCGCACGAAGCGCGTTTGTGCTTGCGTGTAAGTTGTTTTTGACTGAAGGATGCCGAGGCCTAAAGAGAGTGAAATATTCGTCGTCCCGTTAGCCGGGCGGTAAGAGGGTGATTCCGACGGACAATTTTGACTGACGCAAGGTGCGCTGTTTCACGTCTGTTTCAACGCGCGGATTTTGATTTTTTGTCCGCCGGACTGGATTTAAGTGCAGGAGGTAATTTTTGTGAAAAGAACCGCGTTCATGGCATTATTGTTCGCCGTCGCGCTGAGCGTCGCGGCGGGCGGTTTTCCCCGGACGGGCGAGTCGGCGGATTATTGGTATAACACCGTCGGTGCCGCTGACCTGGAGAACCCGCTTCATTTTGGTCAGCGGACCATCGTCCGCATTTCACAGCGAGGCCAAAATTATTTATTGACGTTCGCGGACGAGCAGTACATCGAGCCCGACGAACCGTCCGGCTATACCGACAACGTGATCGCCGCGAGTATCACGGAGTTTTACGTGTACGATCCCATCAGCAGGAGCTATGTTGACTGCCTGAATCTGGCCAACAAAACCGCGCTCGTGCCCATCGGGTATAGTCAGAATATATCGGGCACCAGCATATTCTATTTACAGTGCCGGGCGGAGTTCGGCGTGACGTTCAAAAGGGACAGCAGCGATCTGGGCGACATTAACTGGGATTTAGCGTATTTTAAACTCCCCGCGTTTTTTTAGGGAGTCGCTTACCGAGACGCGGAGAACGCGTCCAGGTCAGAGATTGTGTTATTGAGGAGGCAGTGAGCAAATGAAAAGCAACTTTCACAAGATCGCGGTCATGGTTTTGGCGATCGCCGCACTTTCATTGTCCGCTGGGCTGACAGCCCACGCGGACAGCGCGTCCGGCTACGGCTACATAGGCGGCTACGAAGAACCGGCCGCGAACAGTCCGGGAACGGTTGGCTTGGATCCCGGCGAGCCCTGGTACCGAACCGTCACGTCCAACGACTTGACCAACCCGCCGTTCTTCGGCCAAAATACGGTGGTGGGGTACCTAGTGAGCGGCGACGTGCCCGCCAATGCCGAGCACATATTGGAACTGCACCCGGAGTTTTACCCCGACTGGGAAAAAGAAAAAGAAGCTCTGATTGAATCCTCAATCGTCGGGTTTTGGGTCTGGGATGGAACGAAATATGTAAATTGTCTCAACGGCAGCCTTGGGATAGTGCCTTACGAATATCGGCAGAATATTCCCGGCACGAACGTGTTTTATTTGCGGTGCAACGTTCGTTTTGTGATGTCCTCCCAGTTGCAGAGCAGGCCGATATATGATGCTAACTGGGAGAACATGTACTTCAAAATCCCTCAGCTGTCCCCGTTACCGGAAGAACCGGCGACGGAATTGGCCGGACGCTCAGTGAGATAAGAAAAGGGCATTTTTGTGAGGAGAAATATTTTCACGTGTTTTGCGAAATGGAGTGCGCGGCTGCCGCTTGTCCTCGCGGCGTTTGCGCTGCTGGCGGCGCTCGCCGGGCCGGCGCCAGCGCTGGAGTGGAAAGAACCGGGGGAGGGAGAGGAGAAAGGGCATTACGAGGTCAAAAACGCCGCTGACCTTTATTTTTTCGTGGAGCAGATAGTAAAAAAAATCCCAGCCAATCAAAACGTCGAATATGATGTCGTTCTGACGGGCGACATCGATTTAACGGAGATGAATTGGGTACCGATAAATCCGCCCACAGAGGCTAACGGCTACTCCGGCACGTTCGATGGGAAAGGGCACACGATCGAGTTTAAAAGCAGAGACGACGGTACTGACGCGAATACTCAAATTTTAGGGCTGTTCGGAAGAATCTGCGGCGGGGTTGTGAAGGATCTCGTCGTCTCCGCTGATCTTGCATCGAGCCGCAGCTACCGCGCGGGCATCGTAACGGCACTGCTTGACGGCGGGACGATAGAGAACGTCAGGGTGTACGGCGCCATAGGCAACGCGTCGTGGGCGGGAGGCATCGCTTGTGTGATCAGGGGAACGAACCCCAAGATCCTCAATTGCGCCAACTACGCGCGGATTACCTCATTTGGATATGCGGGCGGGATAGCCGGAATGAGCGAAGCAAGCGGGCGCATCGAGAACTGTGCCAACTACGGCGAAATAATCGGCGTCAGCACAGGTACATCATCAAGTATTACGGATTGTACAGGAGGCATAATTGGCTGTCTTTATGATACTGCTGCCAACGGTATCACCATCTCCAATTGCTACAACGCAGGGGCGATCAGACAGCCCAACCGCTCCTCCATCTCCAATAAGGTAGGCGGTCTGTTGGGAGGGGGTTACTACGAATGGTTCAACGGCGGTCCATTGCGCGTCGAATATTGCTTCAACTACGGTCCCGTCACGATCGGAGACGCTGCCACCGCTAACGGCCCGGTCATAACGGGAGGAGGCTGGGACACGACGGACCCGGAAGACAACATTTTGACGCCCATCTTTAATAATACCTTCTATTTGCCTGGCTCCGGCGGGGCGCTCTTCGGAACGATGAAACCCGAGAATCCCAATATCGGAGGCGCAAACGGCGAGGACGGCTGGGGCTCTGAGGCAATCAAGGCGCTTGTCAAAGGGATGACGGAGGAGGAATTCGCGGACGGCACGATGCTGACTCAGCTTAACGCCGGACCTGGCGGCACGATAGACGGCAAGCCGCAGTGGGCACAGGGCAGGTATTACCCCGAACTGATCAATTTCTTAGTCGATTGGATGCCTCCGACGCTGACCCACGGCGCCGCCGATCGCGTGAGCGACGCGGAGGCCGCGGTGACGTTCAGCAGCGATGAAGCTGGAACGTACTACTACGCGGTGACCGAATCCGGCGCGGGAGCGCCCGCGATCGCCACGGACGGCGAAGGATGGGAACTTGTCGCGGGCGAAAACACGATTACGCTGAATAATCTCGTGTCCAAGAGCGCGTATGACATCCACATCCGGGCGAAGGACGCGGAAGGCAACGTGAGCGGACAGACGAAGATAACGATCCCGGCATACGATCCTCCGGTAACAATCCCGGAAGACGATCCCCCGGTAACAATCCCGGAAGACAACGTCAGCGTCGTAACCTCTGAGGACAAAACGGTGATCACGGCCAATCCGGGCACCAACGCTGTTAAGGTCGCCGACGGAAGCAAGACGGTGGTGATCAGGACAGATATTTTGACTGAGATGGCGGATAACATAGCTGCGCTGAATACCGCGCAAGAAAGCAAGCCGATCGAGATTAATGTCGCGGTGCCTCGGACCGCGGCGGACGGCGAATTCAATACGTCCAAAATTTCGCTCCCCGCCGAGGGGCTGAAAAATATCCTGGAGGAGATAAAAACCGACCATGATGTCAAGATAATCCTTCTCGAAGACATATGTGAGGCCGCGATCGACAAGGCGGTCCTCAGAACCGTGGTAGAGAAAGCCGCCGAGGCGGGCGGGCAGGATGTCACAGTTGACATAATCGCCGAACGGAAGGATGAGGACGATAATTCGCTTACTCCGAAACAGAAAGACATCCTGACGGACGACAAATTCCGCGGGATCTATGACATATCAATATGGGTGAATGATGAAAAACTGGAAGATTTCAAGGCGGACGGCGGCAAGCTGACCATCGGCCTGCCGTTCGGGCTGGGAGCGGGCGAGTTTGGCGAGTACGTGTGGACTTACCGCGTCGATGACGACGGAAGTACGGTTCGCATGGAGACGGGCAGGTTCTACGACGACGACAAGAATCTGGCCGTCTTCGAGACAGATCACCTTTCGGTCTACTCTCCGGCCTATGAACCTGCTTACGAACAAGGTGAGCCGTCTCCATCCGACGGCGGCTGTTCCGCCGGCATCGGAGGCGCCATAACGCTGCTCCTGGCCGCGGTTATCCGTGCCGCGCGCAGGAAGGATTAACTGGCATATAGAGGAAATTCCGCGCGGGAATCCTCGCAGCGGTTCCAGCGGCCCCCGTCCGAGTTATCGTCAGGATAGGGGGCCGTTCTTTGTGTTCTTTTTTGTCAAGACGCAGCTCACTTTGGGACCTTACGGACACACTTCACCAATAAAAAACAAAAATTTGGGTTGCGGGTGCCAAAACGATTGCCCAAGTTCCCAGTCCGCTTCTTGGTCTTTGATAAATCACGCCTCTGTATACACTAAAAAAGATTCACGCGCAAGCTTGGGCAACTCAAGAGCAATATGTGTATCCTAAAATCCCGTATCTGAATTCTATCCAAATTAGCGGCATATCGGGATCATCATGAAACGATCGTGTTTAAACCTTCGAACCGCGTGTATTTTGGCGGCCTTGATGCGCTATAATTCTCTTCACAGGACGGTGACGCGTCATGCCCAACGAGGAAGAAACTTCCGATAAAAATTACGGCCCGCGCGATTCCGGAAACGACCTGCGCGGCTTTGACGAGCCGGAGGAAAGACCCGCCCGCGCGGATTTGAAACTTATCGTCATACTCAAGGACAAGATAAGGGGACATGTGAACCAGAGCAGAGGCGTAGCCGCATGGCTTGTAAAACGCACAGGCGCCCAAATGGCCGAGATCGAGATACCCGAACTCAAACGCATTGCCTGTCTCAAGACAAGACGGGCGGCGGCGGCGCTTCTCAGCGGAGATAAAAAGAACGCGCGCGAATGGCTGGCGGTATCGGGAGGTGACGTCACCGCCAGGACACTAGCGCAGCTGCTGCTCGAATGTGGAATACGCGAAGGGGACGCGACGTCCCTCATGCTGCTCTCAGCGGGAAGTATGCCGGCTTTTTATAATATCGCGCTGGGTGCGGTATGGCGTTGCATGTGCACAACCATCATGACGCCCAGCGTTATCGGTACGGATATGTTCGATTTCGCCATAGTCCCCGATCACGACTACCCCGACGAATCGCCGAACATATTGCCGACCGTGGGCGCTCCGAATCTGATAGTGAGGGAGGAACTCGGACCTCCCGGAGAAGCGTTGCTCAAGGAGTTTCCCCCCAGGTACGAACGCAGATGGGGGCTGCTCATCGGCGGCGACGATAAAAATTATCGCCTCAGCGCCTCGTGGATGCACAAACAGTTAGGCAAGGTATTCCGCGAGGCGGAGAAAGACGGCGTCGACCTTTATATTTCGACCAGCAGGAGAACGTCGCCCGAGGCGGAAAATGCGCTGCGCCGAATGGTATCGAGCTGCGGCAACGTCAGGTTTTTCCTGGCGGCGTCCGCCGACCCATTCAACGCCGTGCCGGGAATACTGGGCGCGTGCGATGAAATGTTCGTCACAGACGACTCCGTAAATATGGTCTCGGAGACCGTGACAGCCGGTCACAGGGTCATCCTGCTGAAAACTGAGCGCGCCGGCATGTTCAAAAAACGGCTTCAGCTCGCGACGGCCATGATGGTGGAGTCGGGGCTGCTGCCCAAAAAGGCGTTGTGGGGAGCGCCTCGTTTCGACAGGACGTACCAGTCATTCAGGAATATGGGACTTCTGACGGATTTTGTGGATTGGATATACGAACGCAGACACGACAATATTTTCCCCGTCTCCGCTGAGGACGACGCAGATTGGAACCGTGAAGGCTTCAACGAGGCGCGCAGGGCGGCGGATTGGATATTGTCGAATCTCCCCGGCATAATTCATCCCGAGGAGCAATCCTTGTAGGAAAAGACTTCATGGAGGAGTGATTCGTATGGGGTGCAAGAAAGTATTGTACGGGATTGATGACAGACCGTCACTCGGCGTCGCAATACTCGCCGGGGCGCAGCACGTGCTGACGCTCTTCGGGGCGACGACGCTGGTGCCGCTGATAGTGGGTCCGGGCATGGGAATGACTCAGTCGCAGATAGCAGTGTTCATAGGCTGCGTCTACTTCGGCATGGGCATAGCGACCCTCGTTCAGACACATCCGAAATTCGGCTCGGGGCTTCCGATAGTGCAGGGCTCCAGCTTCAGTTTCATTCCTCCAATCATGACCATAGTGGGTTTATATCAGTCTCAGGGGCCCGAGACGATAATGCAATACGTCGGCGGCGCGCTCATTGCTGGAGGCGTCGTACTGGGGCTCATCGGCTACACCGGACTGGTCGGCAGGATCAGGAAGGCTATAACGCCGGTGGTCATAGGGCCCACAATAATGGCGATAGGTTTTTCGCTCGCAGGAACGGCCATAGGAAGTGCCTCGACGTATTGGCCGGTCTCCATCTTGGTCGTGGTGCTGGTGTTTTATTTCAGTCTCATAAGCAAAAACAGGTTTTTCAACATCTTTGCCATACTGACCGCGATAGTCGCGGCGTATCTGGTCTGCCTCGCGGGTTCCCTCGCGGGCGTTTTCAAGGCGGGACACGCCGCTTTCGTCGATCTCGCCGCCGTCGCCTCCGCCGACTGGCTCAGATTCGATCTCGTCATACCATGGGGCGCGCCGAAATTTTCCGTCGAGGCCATCGGCGCGATTTCGGCCGGTTTCCTGTGTGTCATGATCGAGAGTATAGGGGACTACCACTCTTGCGCGTTCGCGGCCGGCGCGGACGATCCCACCGAAAAACAGATAAGCCGCGGCATAGGCGCCGAGGGGCTCAACTGCGCGGTATCGGGCTTTTTGGGTTCTGTCGGCACCACTTCTTATACTGAAAACATCGGACTCATAGGGCTCACCGGAGTGGCGTCGAGGCACGTCGTCCGCATGGGCGCGATCTTGCTGATACTGATGTCCTTCGTGGGCAAACTGGGCGCGCTCGTCGCCACGATGCCCTCTCCGGTCATAGGCGGCGCGTACATCACACTTTTCGGGACCATAGGCGCGCTGGGCATACAGAATCTCATGCGTGCCGATATAAGCAGCCAGAGAAATATCCTGATAGTGGGCTTCGCGTTCCTCATGTCGCAGGGGCTTCCCGTGTGGGTGGACGCGAACCAGGCGGCGTTCATCGAGGCGTTCGGCGATGTGCCGGGCAAGACGATATGGGCAATATTGAACACCAGAATGGCTGTGGCGGCCATCTGCGCGATGCTGTGTGATTCCCTCATTCCGGGAACTCCGCAGGAGCGCGGAATAGCCAAAAGAGAGCAATGAACGTGGAGACCGGTTTGGAACGCACGGTGTTGGGAAGCGCAGGCATCTGCGTGACCAGGAGTGGTTTTGGGGCGCTGCCGGTTCAGAGAATTCCCTTTGAGGATGGCGTGACCCTCCTGCGCGCCGCCCGCGACGGCGGCATAAATTTCTTCGACACGGCGAGAGGTTACGGCGACAGCGAAGCGAAGATAGGGGCCGCGTTCTCCGGCGCACGCGAAGAAGTGGTGATAGCTTCGAAATCGCCCGGCGCAGCCGCCGCGGATTACGCCCGCGACCTTGACGAGAGCCTGAGACAG
This sequence comes from Synergistaceae bacterium, assembly GCA_031288335.1. GTDB lineage: Bacteria > Synergistota > Synergistia > Synergistales > Synergistaceae > JAIRKI01. The sequence continues at coordinate 32,306 of JAITRO010000126.1, forward strand.
CTTCGCACCGACTGCATAGACATATATCAGTTTCACCTGGCGAAAAAATGTCACCGGCCCGGTGAACCGGACGGGCTTTACGATGCCGCGCTGGCTGCGAAAACCACCGGCAAAATCCGGCACATAGGGCTCACCTCCCACAGGCTGGAGGTCGCGGTTGAGGCCGCAAAGTCGGGCCTCTACGAGACGGTGCAGTTCCCGTTGAGCTATCTGTCCGACAATAAAGATCTCGAACTCGCCGCTATATGCAAGGAGAACGACGTCGGCCTCATAGCCATGAAAGCCCTCGCCGGCGGCCTCGTCACCAACGCGCGCCTGGCGTGGCTCTTTTTGCGGCAATACGAAAATGTGATACCCATCTGGGGCATCCAACGCATGAGCGAGTTGGAGGAATTTCTGTCGTTCGAGAAGAATCCGCCGAGGTTCGACGAAGAGGTAAAGAGCGCGATAGCCCGCGACAGGGAGGAGCTGAGCGGCAACTACTGCCGGGGCTGCGGCTATTGTCTGCCTTGTCCCGCCAATATCGAGCTGAACTGGGCGGCGCGAATGACGCAGGCGCTGCGGCGCCTCGACCCCGAGAGTTTCCTCACGCCCAAGTGGCGCGCGAAGATGGCGCTGGTAGAGAACTGCATCCACTGCGACGCGTGCAAATCGAGATGTCCATACGAACTCGACACTCCGACGCTCATCGCCGAGTCGTGGAAGGATTACAAGATATTCGCGGCGGAGTGGGACGCGGCGCGTGGAGAGAATTTATAAAATGATTATGTAGGGGCGAACCTATCCAAAGTTGACTGCGCCCGCAACTCAAATTTTTGTTTTTTTATTGGTAAAGTATGTCTGTAAGGTGCCAACGGCTAAAGTCGTTGGCTTTTTCGCCGCTTTGTCGTAAAATATGATACGACATAATATCGAATACGTTCGATGTCCGAGAAGAGGTCGGTCGATGGGCGGTCATCATGAAGAACAGTATTATATCGCTCCGGATTTTGAAATTTTGTACAGAGAGCTGAGTGATCTGCGGAAGGAGCTGGCGGCTCTTTTCGAGGAAGTGGAGTTTATCGACAGGGTGGTCATTCCCCGCACCCGGAACAATTACCTCATAAAGGTCGAAGCCCTGCGGGTGGAACTGCTTCATGCACAGATCAACGTCATGAAAACCCGCCGCAGGATAGCGATCCTTCGTTTCTGCATCGACAGGGGAGAGGCGGTTTTATGGAACGATATCAATTACAGGATCGAGAGCGAGTTCAAGGAGTGGGATGCAAAGCTGGCCCACGAGCAGGCTCAGATAGAGAACGCAAAAGCGCGCTTCTCGTCGTTTGCCCCGTCGGAGGACGAGAACGAGACAAGAGTGGTGTTCCGCACGCTCTGCCGCAAGCTCAATCCAGAGATAAACCCGGATCAGAGCGACGAGGTCAAATCGTTATGGCCGAACGCCTGTGCGGCGTACGCGAACGGCGACCTCTTCCACCTAAAAGCGCTTCTCATAATGTCGGACGATTATCCCGACAGCTACGATCTTCCCTGCAACGTTGGCGCGATGAGGGAGAATCAGGCGATGTTGAAGGAGCATATAGCGCGGATGCGCGCCAAGCTGCGCAGCGCGAAGTCACATCCCGTTTTTGAATGGATGACTCTCCTTCATGACAGTGAGCGTCTCAGCGCAGAACAAAACCGCCTGCGCGGCGAGATATCCCGCATGAAAGCGCAGCACGCTGCGCTGTTCGACATGCAGAAATCGCTGGAGCTTCGCGGCGTGAAAAGATAATTTTCGCAGCGTAAAACCTTGGAGCTCCGCCCCAAGCTCCGCCGGGGAACCAGTTCCCCGTACCCCTTTTTATTATTAAATTATTATTAAAGAGGGTGCGGGGAACAAGTTCCCTGCCAGGGTTCGGGGCAGGGCCCCGAGGTTCTGTATTTTATCTCCTCGCGGCGTATTATTCGCTGGTTGGCGCTTCCGACAAAGGACATATCCAGTGTCCTTTTGCCGGATTCAAAACGCCCGTCAACCAGGGCGTCCGCGCATCCGAGCAGGGCGGTTTCGTATGGGTCAAGGCGCGATAATATTTCCTCTATCGTCCATCCCGTGTATATCCACAAGTCAAAGCCAAGTTCGCGTATGAAGCGCGCGAACGGCAGGAGTTGACGGGCCTGCGCGAACGGTTCGCCCCCGGAAAGTGTGACGCCGCTGATGAGGGGATTGTCGCGCACGCATGATTGGAAACGCGAGATTAACTCCGCGCCGTCAATATCGTATCCGCCCAACGGGTCGTGCGTCCGCGGGTTATGACAACCAGCGCAGCGATGCGGACATCCCTGGACAAACACGACGTACCTCAGCCCAGGGCCGTCCACTATCGATTCCTCCGCTATTCCGGCCAGCCTCAGCGTTTCGCGCGCCTCGTTCAAACGGCGTGCTTCACTCTGTCGCGTTCCTCGGCGCGCTTGGCGTCGTTGAAACGCTCCACAGTGCCCACCAGGTAGCCCGTGATCCTTCGGATGCGCTCGAATTTGCCGCCGCCCTCGTTTTCGGCTCTCCCGCATTTCGGACAGCGGCCGTTTATGATGCCGTTATAACCGCAGACCGGGTCACAGTCGAC
>JAITRO010000004.1 GCA_031288335.1 Synergistaceae bacterium
AGACGGGGCGCTTCTTCCTGATAACCTGTTCCCTGATGCTGGGCACCAGCGCGTTTTTCATTCTCAATCCTTCGTTCGTGACGCTGGCGAACGAGCGAAACATCGGCTCGATGGCCACGTTGATAGTGATGATAACAGGGGTAGCCAGCGCGGTCGGAAGGTTGTTGTTCCCGGTCATATCCGAAAAGACTGGACGCGAGGCCGCGGCGATCATGGCGATCGGACTGACGGCGCTCTGTTCCTTCGCTCTCTGCTTCGCACAGGGGCCGCTCTTCATAGTGATAGTGGCGATATGCGCTCTCTGCTACGGAGGTTATTCCGGTATCTACCCGCTCCTGGCCGGAGATTATTTCGGCCTGGAGTACGTCGGCCCGAACTTCGCCGCCATCATGTGCGGTTTCTCCGTCTCCGCGCTCTGTTTCCCGATGATACTGACCAAACTGTTTGCCGGCATGTCGCTCTTCGTGGCGTTGGGCGTACTATGTCTCGTGGGCGTTGGGCTCATCGCCGCGTTGGTCATCTCGAAAAAGACGGCGTCTGAAAGAGATTCTTAAAACCTCGGGCTCCGCCCGAACCCGGCAGGGAGCTTGCTCCCTGCACCTTATTAAAAGGGGCCGGGGAACTGGTTCTTCGGCTATGATTTTTGGGAGCTGATCTATTGTCCGACGGATTGGCGAATCGCGTCCTGAACAAGAGTGTTCAACGAAACGCCGCGGGCGAATGCCGCCATCACGGCCTTGCGGTGAAGATCGGCGCCAACCCGCACATTGAACGAACCCTTGAACGGCTTCTCGGGCTTATGGCCGCTTTCCCCGCAAAAAGTCAGGTATTCGTCGATCGCACTGCGGAAATCGTCCGTGATGCCTTCCACGCTTTCACCCTCGAAGGAAATGAGCGATTTTATTCCAATGACATGTCCGTGAAAAATCGCGTCTTCCTCGGAGAATTCGATGCTGCCGACGTAACCCTTGTAGTGAAGGTAACTTCCTTTGGAAATCTCGATCATAGCAATCCCCTTTCCCGCAAGATTGCGATAATGTCATCAATTTGATACTGTTTCAAAATATTTCTCGGATGCGGTTTATGGAGGCGTATATAGTCGCCCTCCCCATTAACGAAAGCCACTCTGGAACCGCCGGTTTTACCGGCTCCCAACATCACATACCCCCATCCGCCGAGCAAGGTGGCAAGTTCGTCGAAAGTAAAATCGTTTGGGCGAGTGAGCAATCGCTTCATAATCTTTTCTTTTTTGCTCAAAATATCATCACCCGTAAATATTATACTGTAGGCCGGCATAAGCGCAATACACAATTCCTAAACCGCTGTTCGTCAGCGATAATCTCCTCATGTGGCGGAAGAGATTGACGCTGGAGCGGCGCGTCTGTAAAATTTCTTCCGGAATAATTTATCCACTTTCCATATCTACGGGGAAACCGTGACAAAGAATATAGGCATGGTATAAAAGGAGACGATGGGGAAAATGTTTTCACGGATAAAAGCTGGGCAAGCTCATATGGGCGGAACGGGATCGAACATACTGAAATCTATGGCGGCGCTGGCGCTCATGGGCGTATTGGCTATGTTTCTATCGTCATATTTCGACGGCGGCGCGCCTGAAAAACCGGGGACGCGGGCGGTCACCGGCGCGGCATCGGCCGCGTCGCCTGAAGCGCTTGAAGTGTCTCAGGCGCCTCAGGCACCACCGGCGACGCCGGTCGTGGGACATGTGATCACCGACGTGGATCTGTCCATCGGGCGCGAGTATATCGGAAGGGTCGAGCCCATTCAGACCGTCCAGATTCGCCCGCGCGTCGCCGGACAGATCGAATCAGTTCATTTCAGGGAGGGTTCGGTCGTCAATGAGGGCGACCTGCTGTTCACCATTGACCGCGCTCAGTACGAGGCGACCGCTGCGCTGCGCCGCGCCGACCTGTCCAAGGCACAGGCCAGCCTGTCCCGCGCCTCGAAATACAACGACCGCCTGAAAGCCGTCGATAAACGCAGCATATCGGCGAATGATCTCGATATGTCGGCAAGCGACGTACAGCAGAACCGCGCGGCTGTTGAACAGGCCAGGGCCGCGCTCAAACTGGCCGAAATAGACCTCGGCTTCACGAAAATAAAAGCGCCGATAACCGGACGCATTGGGCGTGTAAACGTAACGAAGGGCAATTTCGTATCCTCCGCTTCCGCCCCCCTCGCCACGATAGTGCAAGCCAATCCCGTGAGGGTGTCCTTCGCTATGCCCGACAGGGAATATATGGAACAGATAAAGGCCTTTCAGTCCGACGCCCCCGTCTACAAGACGACGCTGACACTGGCGGACGGCACGTTGTACGAATCGAGCGGAGTGCGCGACTTCGAGGATAACGAGATGGACTCATCCACCGGCGCCATAACACTTCACCTGCGGTTTGAAAACAAAAACGGGACGCTCATACCGGGCTCGCTGGTAAAGGTCATGACCAAACCGATCAAGAGCCGCGTGGCGGCAATAGTCCCGCAGGAAGCCGTCATGTCCGACGCCGCTGGCGACTATGTCTATGTGATCGGGGACGGAAACGTGGTGCGCAGGCGCGGCGTGACGCTCGGCACGGAGATAGGCGCGTCGAGAGAAGTGGTCTCGGGGCTCACGGCGGGAGAAAAGGTCATAGTGAGCGGTCTTCAGAACGTACGTCCGGAATCACCGGTGCGGCCCAGTTACCCGGCGGCCGGCACGTCCAAGACTCCCGCGGATCTCGCGAGGGAATCGGGGTATGACCTGCCCGCCATCGGACAATCCGGCGAAAGCTCCGACGAAGGGAAAAACTGAACCGTGTTCTCCAATTTTTTCATAAAAAGGCCGCGCTTCGCGATGGTAATAGCGAGCGTCCTGGTGCTCGCCGGCGTGATAGCGGGCCTCAACCTGCCGGTCAAGCAGTATCCCGACGTCTCTCCGCCCACAGTGCGCGTCTTCGCCCAGTATCCCGGCGCTGACGCGTCGACCGTGGCGAATACCGTGGCCGCGCCCCTGGAGGAATCCATGAACGGCGTCGACGACATGCTTTATATGGAATCGACGTCGAGCAACTCCGGCATATACAACCTGACGATAACGTTCAGAACAGGCGTGAATCCCGATATGGCGCTCATCAACGTGCAGAACAGGATACAGCAGGTCACTCCGCTCTTGCCGGCGGAGGTGACTCAGCAGGGGCTCAGCGTCATAAAGAGCTTTTCCGACATGCTCGGCGTGGTGGCGCTCTCGTCCCCCCATGGGACGCGCGACTCACTTTATCTGATCGATTACGCCTATAATAACGTGAGCAACGTATTGAAGCGCGTGCCGGGCGTCGGCAACGTCGAGGTGTTCGGGGCGCGTTACAGCATAAGAGTTTGGCTCGATCCCGAAAAACTCGCCTCGCTCGGCCTGGGCGCGTCCGACGTCACCGCCGCGATAGCAGGCCAGAACAAACAGGCCTCGCTCGGCTCCATCGGTTCGGGCCTCAGGAACACCGGTTCCGAGAGCGCGGTCGTGTATTCGCTCGCGGCCCGCGGACGCCTGTCGAGCGTCAGGGATTTCGAGAATATAATCGTCAAGACCGCCGAGCAGGGCGGCGTCGTCAAACTCAAGGACGTCGCGCGGATAGAACTCGGCTCGGAGAGTTATTCGACGAACGCCTCGCTGAACGCTTCCCCCACAGCGGCCATGATGTTGTCGCAGGCGTCCGACGCCAACGCCCTCGACGTCATGAACGCGGTGAAAAAAACTATCGACGAATTATCCGCCGCGCTCCCCGACGACGTGGAGTTCGCCCTGGGGTACGACTCCACCGACTATGTGAGCGAGACCATAAACGAGATACTCATGACGCTCGCGCTGACATTCGTCCTCGTCGTGTTCGTCTGTTATATCTTTCTCCAGGACTGGCGCGTCACTCTCGTGCCGGTCGCGGCCATTCCCATATCGCTCGTGGCGACGTTCATCGGGTTGTCGGTCATGGGTTTCAGCATCAACATACTTACGCTGTTCGGGCTCGTCCTGGTCATAGGCACGGTCGTGGACGACGCTATAATCGTCGTCGAGCGCGTCATGTTCATCATGGAACGCGACGGGAGCAGCGCGCGCGACGCGACCGTGCAGGCCATGAAGGACGTGACCGGGCCGATGACCGCCACGACGCTTGTGTTCCTCGCCATATTCGTTCCTGTCACCTTCATGCAGAGTATCACGGGGGTCATATATCGTCAGTTCGCCGTCACCATATCGTTCTCGGTGGTATTCTCACTCGTCGTCGCCCTCACACTGAGTCCGGCGATGTGCGCCCACATGCTCGACAACGTCAAGCCCAAGAGACGCGGCCCTCTCGCGTGGTTCAACAGGGGACTCTCGGCCTGCACCAATGGTTACGTGGCCGGAGCCATCTGGATAGCCCGCAGGACGCTTGTGGTCATAATCCTCTTCGCGGCTGTCGTGGGTTCGTCCTGCTATTTTTTCAGGACGACGCCGACCGAGTTCATCCCCGCCGAGGACCAGGGTATGATACTCGCCATGATCCAGCTTCCCGAGGGCGCTAATCAGGCCAGAACTAGGGCGGTGCTGAACGAACTCGTCCCGCGCGTGAGATCGATCCCGGGCGTGAGCCTGGTGATGGGCATCGAGGGATTCAGCGTCGCCGGAGATTCGGGGGAAAACGTGGGAACGATCATTTTAGCCCTCGACAGCTGGGGCCGGCGCGCGACGCCCGATTTGAGCCAGGACGCGATATACGCCGAAGCGCAGGCGGCAGCGGACGAAATAACCGACGCCAGGATAAACCTCATCTCGCCTCCCGCGATACCGGGCCTGGGCATGGGCGCGGGAATCGAGATGCAGTTTCAGTCGAGAATAGAGGGAGACCCGGTGAAACTCGCTCAAGTGATGAACATGTTCATAATGAAACTGTTCCAGTCGCCGGAATTCATGGTCGCGTTCAGCACCTATACGGCGGACACCCCTCACCTGTTCCTCGATATCGACAGGGAAAAGGCGGAGATAATGCGCGTCCCGGTATCGAACATATTCTCCACGATACAGGCGTACTTCGGCACCGCCTACATCAACGACATAAACATCGGCTCCCAGGTGAACAAGGTCATCATCCAAAGCGACTGGATGTACCGGAACAGAAAGGACAGCATAACCGGCATCTACGTGAAAAGCTCCTCCGGGGCGCGCGTTCCGATAGGGGCGCTCGCCACCGTGCGGCAGACGCTGGAGCCCCGTTCCATAGGCAGGTATAACCTTTACCCCAGCGCCCTTATCAGAGCCATAATGAACCCGGGCTTCTCCACCGGACAGGGCATGGCGCGGGTGCGGGAACTGGCGCGCGATCTTCCCGCCGGATACGCGGTCGAATGGTCGGGGATGACATATCAGGAACAGCAGGCAGCCGGGCAGACCGTGATTATAATCGCCATAGCCCTGCTGTTCGGCTATCTTTTCTTGGTGGCCCAGTACGAAAGCTGGACGGTGCCGATGGGCGTCATCCTGTCACTGCCGGTCGCCGTCCTCGGTGCTCTCATAGGACTCAAGGTCATGCGGATATCGATCTCCATCTACACGCAGCTCGGGATATTGTTATTGATGGGACTCGCGGCCAAAAACGCCATCCTGATTATCGAGTTCGCGCAGGAGCAGCACGAACTTCACGGACGCCCGATACTGGACTCAGCGGCCGAAGCCGGGCGCGAGCGTTTCAGGTCGGTGATGATGACGGCGCTCACCTGCGTCATAGGCGTGTCTCCGATGCTCGCCGCGAAGGGCGCCGGCGCAGGAAGCAGGCTGCACGTCGGAACCACGATGTTTTTCGGGATGAGCATGGCGACCGTGTTCGGCATATTTCTGATCCCTGGGCTTTACACGGTGCTCCAGACGAACAGGGAGAGGGTGAAGAGGCTGTTCGGCTTTTTATTTTCGAAGAAAGACGAAGTGGAGGATATTCCTGATGAAACCCAAGACGAGACAAATTAAAACGGTTTTTGTTGAATTTGCCGAGTTCGCCGCGCTAGCCACGCTCGCGGCGATAATCGCGGCTTTATGCGCGGCGGTCATCGCTTATCCAGCGAACGCGGCAGCATCCGACGACGAAGCGTGGGAGGCACTCCTGCGCAGGTATGCCCCGCCCGCGGCGGCGGACATGCCCGATGAAGCCGCGGTCATCTCGGACGACGAGGCGGTGCGACGAGGCGATTGGAGCGGTCTCGCGCGGAAATACGAGAACGAATACGCCGCGGAAGAAACCCCCGGGCTGTCGACAGAGGTACTGGCCGACTGGTGGAACACGTTCAGCGACGATACTCTCGGCGACCTCATCGCCGAGGCGCTCAAAAACAACAGAGACCTTCGCGCGGCCCGCGCGAAGGTGCTGGAAGCCCGTGCCGTCCTCGGCATAAGCAAGTCGGCTACGCTCCCGCAGTTGGACAGCGCCGCTTCCTGGGCCAACTCCGAATCTTCGGAAAACTCGACAGGCCGGGGAGCCGGGGCGGAAATAACGAGCCTCGGTCTCGACGCGTCGTGGGAGATCGACATATTTGGCGGCAAGAAGTTCGCCGCCGAAGCGGCCGAAGCCGACCTCGAATCCTCCCACGCCGCGCTTCACTCCGCATGGGTGACGCTCTCGTCCGAAACGGCTCTCAACTACCTGTCGCTGCGCACGCTGCAGGAGCGCCTGCGGATAGCGAACCTCAACCTGCGGCTGCAGGAGGAAACGCTCTCGATGATCTCGTCCAAATATGACGCGGGACTGGTCGATACACTCGCGTTGAATCAGGCCAAGTACACAGTCGAATCCACGAGGGCATCCATTCCCACGCTGAAATCGAACATCGAAGCTGTGATGAACGCGCTCGCCATACTCTCCGGCAGAACGCCGGGCAGCCTCGAAAGCTCGCTGGCCTCGCCGCGCCCGCTGCCGAAACCCGATGCCGTCCTCGTCGGCATTCCGGCGGACGCCGTGAGGCAGAGGCCCGACATAAGGGCGGCGGAACGGGCGCTCTCCGCGCAGATATCGCGGAAAAAATCGGCCGAACGCGACAAATACCCCAGGTTCTATCTGGCGGGCTCCATCGGCCTCGAAACGCTCTCCGGATCGAGTCTGTTCTCCGGTGACAGCTTCGGTTTCAGCTTCGGGCCGAGGATAACGCTGCCCATATTTCACGGCGGCGCCATCAGAAAGAATATCGAAGTGCAGTCGGCCCGCGAGGAACAGCTGCTCGCCTCTTACGAGGGCGTCGTCCTGAGGGCTGTGGCCGAGGTCAGGGATGCCCTGTCAGCTAACCATCAGGAAGCCGAGCGCAACAAATCCCTTCGCGCCGCCATAAGCGCGGCCCGTTTGGCTTATGAAACGGCCGCCGATAGGTACAAGAATGGGCTGACCGACTTTAGCAACGTGATAAGCGCGGAGTCGGCGCTTCTTTCGCTGGAGGATCAGCTGGCGGTGAGCGAGGGACAGATAGCGTCGGGCCTGGTCAAGGTGTTCAAGGCGCTCGGCGGAGGATGGGCTCCGCTCACGGAGGGATCCGGAACATCGGGGCTCAGTCCCATCTATACTGACTCATATTGACGGGCAAGACGGGGCAAACGAGCGTCCGTCCATATGTACTATAACGATGCGAGGTGTTGAGGTCGTTTTTTTTTATGAGGCAATCATTGCACTCCGCGCCGCGGCGGCGATATAATGACTGCCAAGAGGAGATAAAAAGGCCATGAGCAACGAAAGAGGAGATAAAGATGGCATACGACCTTCTGACAAATATCAGTCAGGACGCGGACGAACGGGCACGTCTCCGCGCAAGGCGAAAATTCCGGATGGACATGAAACACAACCGAATTTCGTATCTAAATTATTGCATGTGGGACGGAGCTCCAGGGTTTTGCTAAAAATTTCATAATGACGTTCAGACACAACACCGAAATAGGGCAGAATTTCCTCGTCGATAAATCTGTGGCCGGTTGGATGATGGAACGCGCCCGTCTTGCCCCCGCGGACAGGGTTCTTGAGATAGGACCGGGAACAGGAATTCTCACCAAAAGCATTCTCGCTGCCGGATGCGCGCGCGTCGACGCTGTGGAAACCGACATCCGCCTCAAAGAATACCTGGAACCCATGACCGCCTCGGACGACAGGCTGCGGCTTCACTGGGACGACGCCGTGACATTCGACTATTCGGCGTTGGACGAAACGCCGACGCGCATCATAGCTAACTTGCCGTACCATATCACGACCCCCCTTCTGTGGCATCTGCTCGAATCCTTCGCCGGGAGCGATATGCGTTATATGCTGCTCATGGTTCAGGATGAGTCCGCGTCGCGCATAGCCGCGGGCGCTGGAAACAGGGAATCCGGCCCGCTTTCGGTGACGATAGCGGCCGCGGGAGGGGCGGTCGTGCTGAGGAAAGTGCCGCGCACGGCATTTTATCCCTCGCCGAGGGTGGATTCGGCGATAGCGGAAATAACGATGCGGGGCGAAGACAACCCGCACGCCCTCCTGCCGCGGGACGCGGCGTGGAGAAAGCTGCTCTCGGGGTCGTTCGCCATGCGGCGGAAGACGCTCGCTAACAACTGGAACGGCGCGTTCGGCGTCAAAAAAGACGATTGCGCCGAAATACTGGCCGCGCACTCGCTTGGCGCGCGCGCACGCCCTGAGGAACTGACCCTCCCGGACTGGCTGTCGCTGCGGGAGGATTCAAGATTGACATCATACATCGAAAGGAGAAGATGAGATTGGAAACAGCCATCACCTGCGATTACAAAAACGGCGTTTACTGCGTCGAATCGGGATACGAGGGAGGCGGCGTGGCATCGATATATCTGCTGCGCGACGGGAACGAAGCCGCCATAGTGGACACCTGCAATAACGGCGCGCTGGAGCCGGTCAAACGCGCTTTTTCGGAACTGGGCGTAAAAGACGGCGAAGTGAAATACATATTTCTGACGCACATCCACCTCGATCACGCCGGCGGCGCGGGGCTGTTCGCCCGCGAATTCCCCGAAGCGGCGATAGTGGTGCACGAACGCGGGGAAAGGCACCTAACAGACCCGTCGAAGTTGATCGCGAGCGCGGAGAGCGTCTACGGCCAAGCCGTCATGAAGCGCCTCTACGGCGATATACTGCCTGTCCGGGCGGACAGGATAACGATGCCGCGCGACGGCTGCGAATTCAGGCTCGGGGGCAGGAGAGTCGTGTGTTTCGACACCCCCGGACACGCGCGCCATCATCTCGCTTATAAGGACGTCTCGTCCGGGGCGGTTTTCACGGGAGACGCGTATGGAATGTCATATGCGGAACTATTCGGGCCCGAGGGCAGGTGCGCGATCCTCACCACCTCTCCGGTGCAGTTCGATCCGCACGCCATGAGGGCCTCAATGCGCAGGATAGACGACATCGCGAATGGAGAAGTCTATCCCACGCACTTCGGACTTCTGCCCACCGGCGGAGGCGTGTCCGATTCACTCTACAGACAGCTCGACCTGTATGTCGAAGCGGCGGAGCGCGCCGAAGGAGACCTCGACGTCATAAGGGCAAGTTTGCGGGAGCTTTTTAAGGAAGAGGCGTCCCGTCAAAACTGCTCATGTCTGGCATCCAATTTCGGCAGGGTCACCGTCACCGCTCTGGAATTAAACGCTCAGGGACTTGCCCTGTGGTACAAAAAAAGCCGAAACAAATCATAAGAAATGTAAGAACTATTTACCGGGAAAAGTAACAAAAATACGGATACATTAGTTATACGGCGATGATATAATGCAGAATAATTCGTCTTCCTTGACGTCTTGGCATTTTGACGAGCTGGAGGATCTGGGAATGAAGATAGTATTTGCGGTAATTTTTGCCGTCTCGCTGGCGGTGGTTTTTTTTCTCCTTGACCTCTCGCCGCGAAGCCCCGCTGAAACGCTGCGAGACGGATATTATACCGCCGAGGAAGCGGATTACTACTTGGGTTGGAAGGAATATCTCACCTTATACGTCAGCAACGGAAAAATCGTGAACTGCGAGTACGACGCGAAAAACGCGAGCGGTTTCATCAAATCCTGGGATATGGACTACATGCGCCGAATGAACGAGGATTGCAAAAACTATCCGGATAAATTCGCGCGCAATTACGTTTATAGACTGCTTTCAAACCAGAGTTCGTCCGGCATAGATGCCATGTCGGGAGCGACCGAGTCGCACCGGTCTTTCGTCAAGCTCGCCGACGCCGCCTTGGCGCAGGCTTTGGCCGGCGATCACGAAGTCGTATTTGTCGAAGTCGAACATAATTGACGATCGCCGAGTGATGGAAAAAATCAAAAACAGCGTAACGCACAAGATTCTGCTGATAGTCATAATGTCCACCATCGCGATAGCCGCAGGGCTCGTCTCCGTGATGACGAAATTCATGAATTCCCTGACGAACGATATATTGATCTCCATCACACGCCCCATAGCCAAAACGGCCTCGGAAAGCATCAGCAACAGTCTGCACATGATGGCCGACCGGTTTCTGCTCATGAGGGAAAACAACGCGCTCAGCTCGATTGACGCGCCGATCGGAGAAAAACAGGAAGTTCTCGACAGTGTGATGGATGGAGTGGAATTCGTGTGGCTGGGACTTTACGATTCCAAAGGCCGTCTTATGACCGGAAGCGACGGATGTCCCCGCAGCATCCTTGGAACGCGCGTGTACTTCATGATGATCGAAACGGACAACTTTGCGATAGACGACGCGTCGGTCGGACGCAATGGGCTTGAAATAATGATGGGAGCGCCCGTCCTCCGTCCGCATTCAAGCTCACGAGAAGGCAGCAGCTCGAACGCCGCTTATTATATCGCCGGAAGCTATCGGTACGATATCCTGAGCGACGCGCTGAACAACATCAACATAGGCGCGAACGGAACGGCCTTCATAATAAACAGGAACGGCAATATTATAGCGCACAAGAACCTCGGCAAGGTCTACAGCATAGAATCCATTCGCGAGAGCCTGGGAGACGACCCGGTCATTTTGGGGGCGATAAAGCTCATGACGGACGGTCAAACCGGATCCGCGCTCATAAATGCCAAGGGTGTCAAGACTTTCATAAGTTTTTCTCCAATAAGGGGCGTCATGTGGTCGCTGGGAATACTGGCCGCCAGGAGCGATTTCATGGGAGCGGCACACAAGGCGGTTTTGATGTCCACCCTGCTGACCGTCGTCTCCCTCGCCGTATTCACGGCCTTCATATCGTTCGTCATGCGCGCTTTGCTCATGAAACCGCTCGAACTCATAACCGAAACCGCGCACACAATCGCTCTCGGACAATTGGAACAAGAACTGCCGGAAAAAATCACCGGACGCTCGGACGAGATTGGAGCGCTCGGACAGACTTTCGCGCACATGTCCGACTCCATCCGGCTCGTCCTGAAAGAGATCGGCACGCTTACACAGAACGCACGCGCCGGTTCCCTCGCGGAAAGGGCAGATCCGTCGGCGCATCTCGGCGGCTACAACCTCATAATATCGGGAATCAACTCCACGCTCGACGTCGTATGCTCCCACTTGAACGTGATACCCAACGCGCTGGCCCTCTTCGACGCCTCGCACGCGCCGATATATCTCAACAGAGCGATGAAGGACCTTCTGATACGTCACTCGTCGGTATTCGTGAGGACGAACATGCTCGCCCGTATACTTTCATCGGGCGAGTCGGACGAATTGCAGAGTGAAGCCGCGAGTCTGTTTAATCAGTATAATTTCGACTTCAAGACGCGCAGCGCGGACGTGAATATACGCGAAAACGGCGGACGCGAATTCAGCTATACCCTGAAATTGAGGCGAGTCGGCGGGGTGGCGGACCCCAAGCGGCCAGAGGAGCCGATGCCGGTGTGCGTGATGCTGACGATGAGCGACGTCACGCAGCTCACCAAAGCCAAAAAGGTAGCGGAGACGGCGAGCTGCGCGAAGAGCGAGTTCCTGGCCAACATGAGCCATGAAATCCGCACCCCGATGAACGCCATAATAGGCATGACAACGATCGCCCAGGCATCCAGCGACATAAAAAGAAAGGATTACTGCCTGGGCAGGATAAACAATGCTTCCACCCACCTTCTGGGCGTCATTAACGACATACTCGACATGTCCAAAATCGAGGCGAATAAATTCGAGATATCGTTCGCCGAATTTAACTTCGAGAAAATGCTGGAACGGGTCGTAAACGTAGTAAATTTCAAGGTCGAGGAGCGACATCAGATTTTCAACGTTCAGGTGGACGCCCGTATTCCAAGGACGCTCATCGGCGACGATCAGCGGCTGGCGCAAGTAGTGACGAACCTGCTCTCGAACGCCGTCAAGTTCACTCCCGATGGCGGGAGGATCACCATGGACGCTAATTTCGTGAGCGAAAACAGCGGCATATGCGTCATACGGATATCCGTGACCGACACAGGCATCGGAATATCTCCCGAACAAAAATCGAGGCTTTTTAACTCCTTCGAGCAGGCGGACAACGGAATATCGCGCAAATTCGGAGGCACGGGCCTGGGGCTTGCGATCTCGAAGCGCATCGTGGAGATGATGGGCGGCAGCATATGGGTGGAATCTGAACCCGGCAAGGGCTCGACCTTCGCGTTTACGTTCCAGGCGGTTCGTTCCGGGGAAGAACCTCAAGACCTGCTGCGACCCGACATCAACTGGCAAAACATGCGTATCCTCGCTGTTGACGACGACGCGGACACGAGGGATCATCTCGGACAGATAATGAAATCACTGGGCGTGTCGTGTGATTTTGCCGCAAGCGGTGAAGAAGCTCTTGAAATAATGGAAGCAAAAAGAGAATATGACATATATATAGTTAACTGGAAGATGCCTGGGATTGACGGGCTCGAATTCTCTAAACGGGTGAAATGGCGCAATTCCGAAAATATAGTCGTGATGATCTCGAATGTCGATTGGACGCCGATCGAGACAGAGGCAAAGGCGGCGGGCATCAGTAAGTTCCTGAGCAAACCGCTGTTCGCCTCGCCGATCGCCGACTGCCTTAACGAATGCCTTGGCAAACAGGGCGTGGCGGCCCAAATCGAGGCTGAAAGCGAGGAAGCCGCTCCGGATCTGTCGGATTTCCGGATTCTGCTTGCGGAGGATATCGATATAAACCGCGAGGTTGTGCTGGCGTTTCTGGAACCGACGAACCTATCCATCGACTGCGCCGAAAACGGCAGTGAGGTCGTTCGCATGTTCGAACAATCCCCGGACAAATACGACCTGAT
>JAITRO010000019.1 GCA_031288335.1 Synergistaceae bacterium
CCCGCAGGGGGCAAAACAGCGACTTTCCCCTTGCCGTGCTGCGTTTCCACCTTCATGCCCTTCGCGAGCGGCGTGACGCAGGTGCGCACATTGGGGATCCCGTCGACGACCATGAAGCAGCTGCTGCATTTTCCTATGGCGCAGAAAAAGCCCCTCGTCCGCTTCATCTCGGGCGTCTCGCGATAAATTCGCACGCCATTCGCGTGTAGCGCCATCGCTATCGGCTGCCCCTCATAGCCTTCCATCCGTTTGCCGTCGAGCGTGAATTCGACCTTGGCGTCGCGCTTGAAATAGCCAACGTCAAGAACCGGATGCTTCTCCAGTATCTCCACTGTAATCCTCCCCTTTTACTACAGGTTTTTGAAACCGCAGTACGCTATGCATAATGTATCCAACCACACAGGAACGATATAAATATAGTTTTTAAGGAATGAACCGTCAAGCGTCAAGTATAGAATTGGAAAACTAAAATCGAGGACAGCGTTATTTATCACGGTCGAACACCGACACGTCGAGCGAGCAAGACGCTTTTTCACTGTTGATTCTTTGCCAAAGTAGTCTATATTAAATCTATATACTATTTTGGGAGGTGCAAAAATGAGCTTTAGCACCGCAAAGGTTTTTAAAAACGGGCAATCGCAGGCTGTCAGACTTCCGAAGGAATTTCGTTTCGATACTGACGAGGTATTTATCTCCAGGGAGGGGGACAAGGTTATTTTATTTCCAAAGCACAAAATAACCTGGGAAGAATTTTTCGCGCAACATGAGCCTTGCCTTGAATTTGACATCGACAGGTCAGATAATACTTCCCCACAGGAAAGAGATTTGTTTTAATGCTCACAACATACATGTTGGACACGGACATTTGCAGTTATATCATCAAAAATCAGCGAGAACTTGCAAACGCTTTTATTGATCATCAGGATCATGACATTTGCATATCTGTTATCACCTATGCCGAACTTTTATATGGAGTGAAGAATTCTCGTTCAAGCAGGATAGAAACCGAGGTAAAAAAATTTTTGTCCTTGACGGCGATTGTGGATTGGAGCGAAGCGGCGGCCAGACAATATGCCGAGATAAAGGATTTTCTGAAAAGAAATGGTTCGCCGATCGGCAATATGGATATGCTGATAGCGGCGTCTGCCATTGCGATAAATGCTGCCGTTGTTACCCACAACAAAAAACATTTTCGTTTAGTGCCAAATTTAAACTTAGCTGATTGGCCGTAATAATCACTGTTTATGGTGGCAAATAAAAGTTGCCAATCGCGCCGAGGATACTATTTGCCGAAATAGAATTTCTCTGCGCCCGCGTGCAGGGGAATGGGAATGCTGTTTACGGCGGATTCCAGGTCGAGGTCGTTTCCTTCCTCGCATATGGCCGCGATGTTGTCCTTATTTTCGAACAGCAATTTCGTTATCACGAAGACGTCGTCCGCACTTATTCTGTCGCCGGTGACCAGCGTCGCCAGCACCGCCACCGACGCGCCAAAACTGAGGTGATCGGCGTCGATGTCAGTCTCGGACATGCCGTAGGCGCTCAAAATCTGGACCGCGTTCAACTCGGTTCCGTTGCCCTCGTCGCCGATCGATACCTTGCGTCCTTTCAGGTCATGAATATCTTTTATATCGCTTTTCGCCACAATCTGACAGACCTCGGGATATAAACCAGCCACTGCGGAAAAATCCTTGAACGCGCCGTCGGTCGAAAAAATATGACGCCCACGCCGCCTTATCTGAAAAAATCCGTCATCAACGTGATGACGGCGGCGTTCGAGATGTCCACCAGAAATGCGCCGACTATCGGCACCACAAAAAAAGCTCTCTCGGAAGGCCCGTGCTTGTCGGTTATTGCCTGCATACAGACGAGGGCGTTCGGCGTGGCGCCGAGGCCGAAGCCGCATAGGCCACTAGCCATCACGGCGGCATCGTAATCCTGCCCGAAAAACTTGAACACTATGAAGTACGCTATGACTATAATCAGCACCATTTGCACCGCCATCATCACCACCAGGGGCAGGGCGAGATTCACCAATTGCCACAGCTGCAGCGAGTTTATCGCCATCGTTATGAAAAGAGCCAGCGTGATGTCGCCTATCATCCCGATACATTTGGAATCGACCGCGTACAATTCGGTCTTGTCGCCGACGTTTCTGACCATTATAGCGGCGAACATGGCGCCAAGATAGTTGGGCAGGGTAATCCCGGCCTTTTTGAGATAATAGCTCACCGCCGAACCGAATCCCGCCGCTATCAACACCCACGCCAGGTTCTTCATGAGATGGGAGCCGGAGACCTTGTGCTCGGTCTCGTCCGCATTCGGGTGGTGCGGAACGGCCTTTTCGGCTATCTTTCCCACTTCCTCCAGCACCGCGTCATCTCTGTACGCGCCCGCCCTAAGGCCGCCCTTTTGCGCGTTGGGAACGATTATTTCGCGAGTCCTCAATATCCATTCTCCCAACGGGCCGCCTATGACAGAGCCCGCCACCATGCCGAACGTGGCGCAGGCTATGCCAGCGGAAAGGGCCCCAGTTACCCCATACGAGTCCTCGAACAGGGCCCCGAACGCCCCGGCCGTGCCAAGGCCTCCTATCATCGGGACGGAACCGCCTATTATGCCCATGAGCGGATTGAGCCCGAACCCGACGGCTATGGGTATAGCGACCGCGTTTTGCAGGGCCGAGACGACGGCGCTCACGCCCCAGAATGCCGCCACCATAATGCCGCCCTTAAACACAAGCTTATAACTCGCGTTTAGCCCGACAGTACAGAAGAAACAAATCATGAACACGGTCTGGAGGGTATTGTCGAACGTAAATTGAACGATGCCGTTTGCCTGGAGTATGGCTGTGATTATCGAGACCGTAAGTCCGCCGACCGCCGGAGCCGGTATGGAAAACTTTACAAGGATCGGAACTTTCGACCTCACCCAGACACCGAAATAATACATAATCGCGCCCAAAGCCGCGGCTTGCAGCATATCTATCTTGAACTGCCAAATACCGTTTACGAGCATCCTCTCCATATGGTAACCACCTCATGGCGACGTTTCATCAAATTTATTACCAACACCAGATTCACTATATCATTTTATGGTAATTATTATAACGCACATTTTAATGAATATTATTATCCGCAAAAACTCATAACAATGCAAAATAGACGTGCCATAAAGGCAAGTCCGCCAGCCAACCCGCCGCTGCCTTCCAGCGCGGCGGCGGGTTGTTATGATTATCGTATCTATAGTTATTTTGCCCTTCAAAAAGAGTGCCACAATGCCCAAAAAAGCCTAAAAAAACGGACATTAACTCCATATTTAAAAAATAGTCAGAAGCTTATCCCCTGCCTTTGACAGAAACCTTTTAAGTTTGTATATTTATGTCTCTTTAAAAAAGCCTGTATCTGGAGAAGGGATGTGAGGATGGGGTTGAAAAAGAAGATCCAGCTTTACGGATTCAACAACCTTACGAAAACACTGAGTTTCAATATCTACGACATCAGTTACGCGAAGACCGAACGAGAGAAGAAAGATTATATCGAGTATATAGACGAGCAGTACAATTCCGAAAGGCTCACCGGCATACTTCTGGAAGTGGCGAACAGCATAGGGGCTTACGTGCTCAATATCTCCAAACAGGACTACGACCCGCAGGGAGC
Organism: Synergistaceae bacterium; assembly: GCA_031288335.1. GTDB lineage: Bacteria > Synergistota > Synergistia > Synergistales > Synergistaceae > JAIRKI01. The sequence goes on from JAITRO010000019.1 coordinate 3,660, forward strand.
CAGCGTGACCCTGTTGATCTCCGAACAGATTATGTCGCCCGACCAGATGGATATTTCATGCAACCAGTGTTCGTTCATACAGGATATACTGAAAGACCGGATACTCAGCGAGGCTGTCGCGGCGCACCTCGACAAGAGCCACGTTACGGTCCACACTTATCCCGAGTTCCATCCGAACAACGACATAAGCTCTTTCAGGGTCGACATTGACGTCTCCACCTGCGGCAAGGTATCGCCGCTGAACGCCCTGAACTTCCTCATAGGCTCGTTCGATTCCGACGTGATAACCATGGATTACAGGATAAGGGGCTTCACGCGCGACAAGAACGGCAAGAAGTTCTATAAAGACCACGAGATCAGGTCCATTCAGGATTTCATCGACCCAAAGACGCTGACGCGATACGACGCGATCGACGTCAACGTCTATCAGTCGAACATATTCCACACCAAGATGATCCTGAAAGAAATAACGCTCGCGGATTATCTCTTCAACATCGATCCCAGGGAACTTTCGCCTCAGGTCCGCCTGTCGCTGAAAGACCGGATAACGAAGGAGATGCTGGAGATATATCACGGGATGAACATATTCTGATGGACCAGAATTCCGCTCCTCTCCACGAAGCCCTCGAGCGCTACCGCGGAAACCGCGTGGTGCCCTTTGACGTCCCAGGCCACAAACAGGGCCGGGGTACGCCGGAACTCACGGAATTCCTGGGCAGGCAGTGTCTGTCGGTCGACGTCAATTCGATGAAGCCGCTCGACAACCTGTCTCATCCTACGTCGGTGATCCGCGATGCCGAGGCCCTGGCGGCCGAGGCGTTTGGCGCGCAAAGGGCCTTTTTTATGGTTGGAGGCACGACATCGGCCGTGCAGGCCATGATAATGAGCGTCTGCAAATCGGGAGACTCGATAATAATCCCCCGCAATGTCCACAAATCGGCGATAAACGCCCTGATACTGTGCGGGGTGAATCCGGTTTACGTGGACCCTGGCGTGCATTCGGATCTCGGGATATCGCTCGGCATGACGCCCTCCGGCGTGGAGGCGGCTGTGAGAGCGAACCCTTCCGCGAAGGCGGTTTTCGTTAACAATCCGACCTATTACGGAATATGCCCCGACATGGAGAAAATAACGAACATCGCCCACTCGGCAGGAATGGCCGTTTTGGCCGACGAGGCCCACGGTACCCATTTCTATTTTGGGGACGATATGCCCCTGCCGGCGATTCGCGCGGGCGCCGACATGTCGGCCATAAGCATGCACAAGACCGGCGGTTCCCTGACGCAGAGTTCGCTGCTTCTCGCCGGCGGCGGCAGAGTCTCGCCCGATTACGTCAGGACGATCATAAACCTGACGCAGACCACGAGCGCGTCGTACCTGCTCATGAGTTCCATCGACATAGCGAGAAAGAC
>JAITRO010000143.1 GCA_031288335.1 Synergistaceae bacterium
TTATTGCATAGGTTGCGGAGCGTGTCTCGTGGTATGTCCAGCCGATCCGAAAGCGTTTGCGCTTCGCGGTGTGAGCGTGCAGACCTTGACGTCCGGAATACGGCCCACAGAGGAAGAGGGATATCCAATGCTCCCATCGGTTGACGATTTTCCATTCTAGTGGGAGTTTACAAGTTATGTTGAGTTTGATAACAAAATCAATATTCATTAACTATCATTCCTGGCATTGGTTGCATTTAACTTGTCAATTTACTTCTTTTTCTGCTTTTTTCTGTATACTAAACTGCATACAATCCAATTTTTTGGGGCTCATCGCAAAATTGTGTTCATCGTTGATATGACTTGATTCAAGCTGTATAGGCTCTCTTAGACTCATGCAACGCAAGGATTTACAGTTTCAAATATTCGGTTCATCTGAAATTGCCGCAAAATTAAATTTATTGGAGAATTTTTTTAGTCGACATTCAGCCGCTTGATCCATATAATAGCGGCGGAGGTTTTGAGATTGCACAATATAAAATTTGAAATGAACAAAAGGGGCCTCAAAAAATTCGCCGCCATGGGTATTATCATGGCGAAGGCCGAGTGGAGCACACTTTTGGCGGTCATATTCGGTTGCGTGGTATATACGTTCGGCGTGATGTCGTTCACCATTCCATTCCAGTTTCCCGACTCTGGAGTGACGGGGATAGCGATACTGCTCAAATACGCGTTTGGTTTCTCCCTGCCGCTGATGGTCGGAATAGCGAATTTGGCTCTGCTGGTGATGGCGTGGAGGGAGCTTTCGCCGCGAGTGGTCATGTGGACGGTTTTTTCCGTCGCCCTGATCACCGTGCTGATGAAATTGATGAACGACGTTCCCTTCCCGCGCACCGACCAAAAATTGCTGGTGGCGGTGATAAGCGGGGTCATCAAGGGCTATGGGGGAGGATTGGTGTTTCACATGGGCGCTTCCATGGGCGGGCTTGATATTGTGAGCCTCTACATGCAGAAAAAATACGGCGTCGAGGTGGGAAGGTTCAGCTTTTATATTAATATGTTCATAATAGGCGCGAGCACATTGGTCGTGGGGACAGAAAACGCCATGCTGGGGCTGGTGTCGGTGTTCGCCTCCAGTTTCATGACCGACAGCACGCTGTCGTCCTTCGACAAACGCAGGCTCGTCATGGTCATCACCAAAGACCCTGATCCAGTCTTGCATTTCGTCACAAAGGAACTCGGGAGGGGAGTCACGGTGATAGAATCGCACGGTGGTTATTCGGGCGAGGACAGGCCGACCGTGATGTGTGTGCTGACACGCCGCCAATCGGTCGACCTCAAGAGATTCATAGGCGAACACCAGCCGAACGACTTCGTGATAATCGCTGACGCGAACGAAGTCGTCGGCAAAGGATTCAAACCTTGGAAACCGAGATAACCCGCGCTTAAAACCTTGGGGTTCTGCCCCAAACCCCGCCGGGGAGCAAGCTCCCCGGACCCCTTTTAAGAGGGTGCAGGGAGCAAGCTCCCTGCCGGGTTCGGGCGGAACCCGATATTTTGATCTTGCAGTTCAATAGTTATTTTGTTAACTTATCTTAAACTTATCGTGATGAGTTCCCTCGTGAATTTATTCAGCGCCTCCGCGCTGCCGTCAGCCTTGACCGTGACCAGGTTTTCTACTCTGACGCCGAATTTGCCGGGGATGTAAATCCCCGGTTCGACACTGAAGACATTGCCTGGTTCCAGTGGCGTGTCATTTCCTTCTATTATATAAGGTTCTTCGTGAATCGCGATTCCGACGCCGTGCCCGAGCCTGTTGAGGAAGTATTCGCCGCAGCCGGCGTCCGCGATGATCTTCCGCGCGGCCCTGTCGACGTCCTGCCCGGTGCTGCCGCGCCGCACGGCGGCCTCGCCGGCCTTTTGCGCCTCCAGCACAATCCCGTACACGCGCGCCATCTCGTCACTCGGCTCGCCGATGCAGAAAGTCCTGGTCATATCTGAACAGTATCCCTTGTACTTGCAGCCGATGTCGGCGACGACGAAATCGCCGTCTTGCAGTATTCTGTCGTTCCCATGATAGTGGGGCATCGAACCGTTGGGTCCGCCGGCGACGATCGGAGAGAAGGAGAGCCCTTCGCCGCCCCTTTCGGCAAACGCTTTGACCAGAAACTCCTGAACGTCGCGCTCGCTCCGCCCCGCGCGGATGAATTTCGAGACATCCTCCATGACTGCGTCGGCTATGGAGGATGCGCGCCTCATGTATTCAAGCTCAGTCTCGTCTTTCACCCTGCGAAGCGGCGACAGCGCCGCGGCGCCGTTCACGTATTCCGCCCGCAGCGCGTCTTCCATTTCTATCAGGTCCACCGCGCGCACGCCGTCGTTTATCGCTATCCTGCCGCCATTAACTCCTATTTCGGCGGCTCCTTCGACAAACGCCGTCTTGAAACCTTCGTGGTCGGCCCATATTTTATAGATTGCCCTGTCTCCAAGGGCTTTGCGCATTTCCTCCCCATACAACATGGGTGTGAGCGCGAAAATCCGCCCTTCCGAAGAAATTAAAAGGCCCTTCACGCGCTCGTCGTCGAACAATTTCAAATCAGCCAGGTACTCCAAATCTGTCGAAGGGCCCGCGAAGATGGCGTTCAAACCTTTTTTGCGCAGCAGTGCGGCGAGCTTTTCAATTCTTTTTTCGTGTACCATGAGGCGCCTCCTCATCGGTTGAATATTTGCTTCAGTATTGTACCGCAATTTCGTGGAGATTCGTCCAAAGTTTCCGAATGCATCAATTGACGATGAGACATAATTAAGTTCGCAAAGAACAGCAATACCGTTTATCAGTAAAAACAACTATTTTTGAAAAGTATTCTGATTTTTACGTAATTATTACGCGGCTTCTTTTATATGTCCGTGATATTCTTCCAACACGGGGTGACAATCCAAATTTGTACAAGGTACGTTTTGGAGTTCACAAAAGACATTGCCTGCAGATAACAGCGACACG
>JAITRO010000098.1 GCA_031288335.1 Synergistaceae bacterium
CAACGAAAAATGGGGGCCGAGGTTTCCCGACATGAGCTACGCTTACGACCGCGAATACCTGGAAATGCTCGAATCCGCCGCCGTGGAGGAAAAAATTCCCCTTCGCAAGGGCGTCTACATCGCCTTTTCCGGGCCTTCCTTCGAGACACCGGCCGAGATAAGAATGGCTGGCGTTATGGGGGCCGATATCGTGGGCATGTCGACCATTCCCGAGGTGATAGTGGCAAACCACATGAGCGTGAGGGTGGCCGTCGTCTCGTGCGTGGCGAATTTCGCGGCGGGCGTGAAGCCCGAAAAACTTCACCATCAGGAAGTGCTGGACAGCATGGCGCGCGCCGCCGGTTCGATGGAGCGGCTCCTGCGCGCTTTCTTGAGGAAGATATCCTGACGATGGACATACCGTCGTTTATGCCGATATTGGGTATTAAAACGCGGAGGATGATGAACATCCTGAAATCCAGTCTTCTTGTATGCGTTCTGTCTCTTTTGTTTGTATCGCGTCTCTTCGCGGCGGGGATTGCCGAACTCGACGGTCACAAGAGGGTGCGCTTTGCGGAGTGTTTCAACCGTCCATCGGCGCAATTTCTGATGATGGCACTCGATTTGCCGCTCGGTGAAATTGGAACCGTTCCCCCCTCATGGGCGACCCTTCCTTCGGAGACGCCGGAGGACCTGAAGAATTTGGAAGACACGTTCGTCATGGCTAATTTCGACATCATCATCACGGGAAACAAAGCTTACGCGGAATCCCTCCGGAAACGCGGCCTGGTGAAACAGCCGGTCTCGCTGTGGAAGGAGAGGATAATTCTCGCCGGTCCCGCAGAAAGGCTCGCGGCCTTCAGCGGTCTCGATGCCGCGTCCGCGCTCAGGAAGATATTCTCGGAGAAGGGTCTTTACTTTTCCCTTTTGGCCGACGAGGATGTCATCGAGGCGGAAGGCGCGCTCTTTAAATCGGCGGGCATCGAGAACAGAGCGTCGTATCGGGGTTATGTGGAAACGACACGGGACGATCTGAACGCACTCTTCCAGGCGGGCGACGAGGGAGCCTTCCTCCTGGTGGGAGAAGCCTCATTCGCACAGTACGCGGAGGCGGAACGCCTCGATCCGGCGCTGGTCAAGATCGCGCCGACCGATCATTTCAGGCATACTTACGCCTGTCTTGCGGAGAATGCCGGGTTCAGGAAAATCCGCGCGGCTGACGCGGCTAAATATATGGAATGGCTGCAAGGCGCATCCGCCGCCGGGATTATCTCGGATTTTTCAATGGGAGGGACGAATCCGTTCGTTCCATCGAGATGACTTGCCATAAAATCCAAGACAAACCTTGGGGTTCCGCCCCATGCCTCGGCAGGGAACAAGCCCCCCCCCCCCACCCCCGCACCTTCATAAAGGGGTCGGGGGAACCGGTGCCCCGGCGGGGTTCGGGGCGGAACCCCGAGGTTCTGAGATCCTGTAATAATAAATGGGGGGCAATAATATGTGGAAAATAACGAAAGCGTTGATCTGTCTTGCTATTATGGTATTCTTCTGCGGGACGGCGGGCGCCGCTCCTAAATATGACGCGATGCTCGCGAGATGGACGAAAACGGAGAGCGGGAAGGACGATTTTGGAGGGGCGTTTACGTTCAAGGCCACTCTTTACACGGCTGAATACATCGAAGCCCTGATGCGGAGCGAAGCGGAAAAAAATATGTGGACGGCTTCAGAACTCGAGGATTACAAATATAATTTTTTGAAAGGGCTCAACCTGGACGACAATATCGCCGTGCATCTCGAGATAGAGGAATTGGGTCCCACGGCACATATGTCCCCCTTCAACGAGATGCTCGCGATGTGGATAGGCAAGACGAAATACGCCCCGTCTGATTACGATAAGAGGTTCAACATGCCGTTGCAGGGCAAAATCGACGGCATGGTATTCTTTCCCCGTTACGACGAAAAAACGGGCAAGCCGCTCCTGAACCGCAAGATGTCGTTGAGACTGGTCGTAAACGGAGCTATCAGCCCGGTTATAAATAACAGAGAACTGCGCTTCATCTGGGATGTGGAGGCGGAAGACGCCCCGACGGCGATCTCCGGAACAGCGGCGGACAGGTTGGAAGTCGACAGGCTTCTGCGCAGAATGGAAAAACTCACCGCGGAAAAAGCTGATCTCCAATCCCAGTTGGACGCGAAAAATCAGGAGATAAAAGAAATAAACGCAAGAATAGAAGAGCTGCAAAACAAGTAACACGGCAAAAATTCTTGACTGAAGACGAGGGGGATATCGATTTGAAGCGCATAGGAGTTCTAACAAGCGGCGGCGACGCGCCGGGAATGAACGCCGCGATAAGGGCCGTCACGCGTACCGCCATTTACAAGGGGCTCGACGTGATAGGTTTTCGCAGGGGATACGAGGGATTGCTGGACGGCGATGTCGTGCCGCTCACGGTAAGCTCCGTAGGGGGCATCATCCACAGGGGAGGCACCATCCTTCGCACAGCCAGGAGCGAACGCTTCGTCAAACCCGAAGGCGTGCGTGAAGGCCTCCAGCGCCTGAAAGAATACGATATCAACGCATTGGTGGTGATCGGGGGGGACGGTTCCTTCCGCGGCGCTTACGACCTGCACAAACTCGGTTATCCCGTGATAGGGATACCGGGAACCATAGATAACGACATGGCCGGGACCGACTGCACCATAGGTTTCGATACGGCGTGCAATACGGCCCTCCAGTGCATCCAAAAACTGAGGGATACAGCCTCCAGCCACGAACGTCTGTTCCTCGTGGAGGTCATGGGACGTCACGCCGGTTTTCTCGCCCTCGAAGCGGCAGTCGCCGCGGGAGCGGAATATGTCCTCCTGCCGGAGAGGCCGTTCGACATCGAGGATCTCTGCAAGAAACTGCACTACGCGCACGAACGCGGCAAGTCGCATACCTTGATAATAGTGGCCGAAGGCGTGATGACGGCCTCCGAGCTTTCGTCGCGGTTGAAGGATACAGGGGGTTATTCCGCGAGGATAGTGGTTCTTGGGCATCTGCAAAGAGGCGGAAGCCCGTCGTCCTTCGACGCTGTGCTCGCGTCGCGTCTCGGCGGCGGCGCCATCGAGGCTCTCGTACGCGGCGAGGCGGGCGTCATGGTCGGGCGTAACGCCGGGCGCGTGGAGACGCATCCCCTTCAGTACTCCTGGGAAACGAGGAAAGATATCGACGAGGATATGATGGCCCTGGTGGAGATGCTGGGCATCTAAAGGGCAGATGAAAGACGACGAAATATTCCACAGGCTCACTGAAATATCGGCGGGGGGCATCTCGGGACGGGGCCCGTCACTTCTTTGTACGGACGGGCTCTGGACGGCGGCGCTTGATATCATTCGCGCCGCCCGAAATACTGCCGTAATTACGGGGTTTTTCATAGCCTCGGCCGACGCTCCGGAGACGGACGGCCCCTCCGGAAGCGTCGTACTGGCAAGGGCCCTCATGAGGGCCGGCATCGAGACGGACATATGGACGGACGCGCGGTGTCTCGGTGTTCTGTCGATATGCGCGGAATCGATTTCGTTCCCGGCGGACAGGGTGCGCAACGTCTCGGATGGAATCGGGAGGGCGAAACAGCCGGGCCTTTTGATATACGTGGAACGCCTTGGGCGGGCCGCCGATGGGGCTTATTACGATATGCGCGGCAAGGACGTCTCGAAAGTCACCGCCCCTCTCGACGAGTATGCCTTGAACGGCGCGTCGCGGGTGATCGGAATAGGCGACGGAGGCAACGAGGCTGGCATGGGAAATTACATGGAGCGGCTGTGCGTCATGATGCCGGATTACGCAATGTGTCTCTCATCGGTGCGCGCGGACGTATGTATACCGGTGGACGTGTCGAATTGGGGTGCTTATGCCCTGTCCGCGGCGTTATCGCGCGATTGCGGCGTATGGCTGGGTCAGACACAGGCTGAGGAAGCGGCGATGCTGGAGGCTATGGCGTCGGCTGGAGCTGTGGACGGGACCAGTAAAAAAAACGCTCTGTCGGTGGATGGGTTCGATATGTCGAAACAGCTCGAAATAGTCTCATCCCTTCGGAGTCTGTTTTAAACGAGGCGCGAATGATCGGCAAGCGGTTGAAAATTCACGAGCCACTGGTTTTAGTCGGGCTGATGGCCTTGGCGTTGATGCTGTTGGTGTCATGGGGTTTCAGGAGAAGCAATTTCGCGTCCGGGTCTTTCAAGATGAATGAGGTGCTGATTTGCGAGGAACTCGATGAAAACCTGAGACCGGTGAGCGCCGACAGGAATATATCCCAGGAATCGCAGCAGGCGTGCCTGTGGTTCGATTACTCGGGGGCTCGCAGGGGCGACACGATTGAAATATCCTGGTATCTCAGCGGGGAGATGATACAGCGTGAGACGGTGCGCCTGTCATCGTCGGAGGGCATAAAAGCGTTTTACCTTCTCAAGGAGGACGGCTCCCCGCTCGCGCCGGGTTTTTATTCAGTCATAATAAGCTGCAACGGCAAGGACACGTATGAGGATAATTTCACCGTCGCCGTTTCGAGCGACGACGCCTTTCCCGATAATGTGGTCGTATGGGATTAAAAGGGAGAATTTCTGCCGCGTGGAAATTATAAAAAAAGCTATTTGCATTTTTAGATGTTCGGGATACAATGGCTACGCTCTATTTGGATGGCGGACGCAATTCATTCATATCAATTTGAAATCAAAGGCCTGAAGGGTGAAGCGTAAAATCGGTTTGTACGGTTATTCAGCGACATCAAAAACAGCCTGTCGATGGTGAAGTGATATCATGTCAATGCGCGGCATCGTCTTTCTCACGAATATTTCGCTTGCAGCCAATAAAGTAAATAAATGCACAGAGCCGGTTAGGAGGCCAGTCTATTACAATGAATAATACTACTACTATGGAGCCTGATGACGTCGCGTTACAGGAATTGAACGACGCGAAATTGGGTGTTGCCGCCGAAGCGGGGGAAGCCAAAAATTCCGTCTGTCGGGTCGATTTCAACAAACTTCAGGCCATGTCCATCATCGAACTGAGGAAGGTCGCTCGAGAGATGGGCGTGGCGAGCCCGACAACACAGAGAAAGGATGATCTCATCTTCAGCATCCTGGCGGCGCAGGCTCTGCAAATGGGGTTCAGGTATGGGGGCGGAACGCTCGAATGTCTTCCTGAGGGATACGGTTTCCTGCGGCCTTCCGGTTTGCTTCCCAGCAACAACGATATTTACGTCTCCGCCTCGCAGATAAGGCGCTTCGGCCTTCGCAACGGCGACGTGGTCGGCGGAATGGTGCGTCCCCCAAGGGATCCTGAGCATTACGAGGCTTTGATCCGGGTGGAAGCCGTAAATTATTCGGATCCGGAGGAAGCCCGCAGACGCCCTATGTTTGAGGCTCTCGTCCCGATATTTCCGGATCAGAAGATAAACCTGGAGACAGAGCAAAAGAGGCTTTCGACGAGGCTGGTCGACCTGTTCGTCCCGATCGGCAAGGGGCAGAGAGCGCTCATCGTCTCCCCCCCCAAGGCTGGGAAGACGACCCTGTTGAAACATCTCGCCAACGCCATCACGATGAACCATCCCGAGGTAATAATGATGGTCCTGCTGGTGGACGAGCGGCCGGAAGAGGTAACCGATATGAGCCGCTCCGTGGACGGAGAGATAATAGCTTCTACTTTCGACCGCCCGGCGGAAGAGCACATGCGCGTCGCGTCGCTGTCCCTGGAAAAAGCCAAGAGACTGGTGGAGGTGGGCAAGGATGTGGTGCTGCTGCTCGACTCGATCACGCGTCTTGCGAGGGCGTCGAACCTCATAGTGCCCCCCTCGGGACGCACACTGTCGGGAGGTATGGATCCCGCGGCGCTTTACTTCCCCAAAAAATTCTTCGGCGCGGCGAGAAACATCGAGAACGGCGGCAGCCTGACGATAATAGGCACATCACTGGTGGAGACCGGCAGCCGTATGGACGACGTCATATACGAGGAATTCAAGGGCACGGGCAATATGGAGATTCACCTTTCAAGGAAGATTTCCGAGCAGAGACTCTTCCCGGCCATAGATATAACCCGATCGGGGACGAGACGCGAGGACCTTCTGATGCCGGATGATGAACTCCAGAGGCTTTGGACGCTTCGCCGGAAGATCGCTAACATGGACGAGGCCGAGGTGCTGGCACTAATCATCGATAAACTGAAATTGACGACGTCGAACAAGGAATTTCTGGGGACGATAAAAGTAGGATAAACGCAGGGCGGGGAGATTGTGGCCAAGATGAGAATTTCGAAAAAGATCAAAAAGTGTTTTCTGGCGATGCTGTTGGCTTTGACCGTAATTTTTTCGTATTCTTGCATCAGCTTCGCATCGCGGCGCGCCGGCGCTCTGTGGTACTCCGATGGTTTCGACGACAGTTCCGACGAGGAATTTTCGGCAGGGTATGTGGTCGTTGACGCGATAGACGCCCGCAAGTACGAAGGGCAGGGCGGCGGTTCGTCAAACGGGGATTTGTCGCTGATGGACGACGACGCAGAACTGTTCGAGGAAGGGGCCGAGGAGCGTCCCGGCATAGTATCAGGCAACTGGAAAATGATAACGGTCGAAGCCGGATGGACCCTTTCTAAGATATCGGAGTCGAACGGGATTTCCATAGAAAATATAATGAAGGCCAACGAGCTTGCCAATCAGCACAAACTGCGCGAAGGACAGATTTTATATATTCCCGCGAATGAAAACGCGGTCGAAGCCACCCTAAAATACGTCAGAGGACTGAAAGAAGACGCCGTTAACAAACTCAAGCAGGCCGCACCGCTTGAGATGACCGACTACGTCATCAAAAACGGCGATACGCTGTGGCAGATCGCCAATACTTTCAACCTCGACGTCAACACGATTTTTGGATGCAACAAAGTCTCGGAGGGGGATGTCCTGAAAGTGGACTCAATCATCAAGATCCCCAACCAGGACGGAATCTTCATCACCGTTAAAAAGGGCCAGACGGTGGAGAAACTGGCTAAGGAGTACGACATTTATCCCGAGGCGATATTGTCCGCTAACAGGATGGAGGAGGCTTCTTTGAAACAGGGTTCGCAGCTTTTCCTGCCCGGCGCCAAGGTTGCGGTGGCCGAATCGAACGGGAAGACGAACGCTGTAGCTTCGAAAGTCAAGAACACGGTCTCCGTGAAAAAGGGTTTCGGGTGGCCGGTAGCCGGAAAAATTTCCAGTTCATACGGAAGACGCCGCCATCCGGTGAGGGGGAACAGTGATTTTCACACTGGGATCGATATAAGGGCTCCCCGCGGAAGGACCATCGCCGCGTCGTCGGCCGGCAAGGTGGTTCATGCCGGCTGGATGGGGGGGTATGGCAGGACGATCGTAATTTCTCATCCCGGCAATATCACCACGCTCTACGGGCACTGCAGCAAGTTGCTGGTGAAAGTCGGGGCCAACGTCAGGAGAGGGCAGGCGGTAGCAAGGATTGGAAGCACTGGGATATCGACAGGAAATCACGTTCACTTCGAAGTACGTTCGGGCGGACGGCCGATAAATCCCATAAAGGTGTTGAGGTAATGTTCGCACAGCGGCATAACAGGGAGTGATTTTAAGATATGTCGAAATTCATTTTTGTGACGGGAGGCGTCGTCTCGTCTCTGGGGAAGGGCATCACGGCAGCGTCATTGGGCACTTTGCTCAAACGCAGGGGGTTTAAGGTATCCATTTTAAAGATGGATCCGTATCTGAACGTGGACGCGGGAACCATGAACCCGTTTCAGCACGGGGAGGTTTTCGTGACCGACGACGGTGCGGAGACCGACCTGGACCTGGGCCATTACGAGCGTTTCATCGACGAACCGCTCTCGAACGACAACAGCGTGACGGCGGGCAAAATTTATCAAGAAGTTATAAGGAAGGAACGCGCCGGACGGTATAACGGCGGCACGGTGCAGGTTATCCCTCATGTCACCAACCAAATTCAGGAGAGCATCCTCCGGGCCGCCTCCGGCAACGAGGTCGTCATAGCCGAGATAGGCGGAACAGTCGGGGATATAGAGGGACTTCCGTTTCTTGAGGCTATCCGCCAGTTTACGAACCGCGCGGGACGCGCAAACGTCATGTACTGTCACGTCACGCTTATCCCCTATATTCCGGCGGCCGGGGAACTCAAGACCAAGCCGACGCAGCACAGCGTCAACGAACTGCGCCGTATAGGGATACAGCCCGACATCATAGTCTGCCGTTCGCAATATCCCCTCAATTCCGACCTCAAGGACAAGATAGCGCTGTTCTGCAGCGTCTCGACCGACAGCATATTCGAGGCCATAGATGCCGATTCGATTTACAGCGTCCCGATAAATCTCCAGAAGCAAGGGCTTGACAGGACGGTCATACAGAGGCTGGGGTTGTCCTCATCCGGGGAAGTCGATATGGACGACTGGCACAAGTTTCTCGACATGTGCGCTCATCCCAGGGGGGAGGCGGAGATAGCGCTCGTCGGAAAGTACACGAGCATAAAGGACGCGTACATGAGCGTCAATGAGGCGATACTTCACGCCTCGATCCATAACGCCGTCAAGGTAAAACTGCGGCACATCGAAACTGAAGAGATCGAAGAGTCGAACGTCGACGACGTTTTAAAGGGCGTGCACGGCATTTTGGTGCCTGGAGGGTTCGGATCAAGAGGGATGGAGGGCAAGATATCCGCCGCCGGTTACGCCCGCGAGAACGGCATACCGTATCTGGGCCTCTGCCTGGGCCTTCAGGCCGCCATAATAGATTTTGCCAGGAACGTGGCCGGGCTCGCCCTGGCGAACAGTTCCGAGATGGATCCCGGCACGCCCAATCCGGTGGTACACATGATGGAGGAACAGAAAAACATAAACGACATGGGAGGAACCATGAGGCTCGGGGTTTATCCATGCAAGCTCAAGGAGGGAAGCCTCGCCCACAGGGCATACGCTGCGCTCGACATTCTTGAACGTCACCGCCATCGTTACGAATTCAACAACAGTTACAGAGACAGGTTCGAGTCTCTGGGGATGAACGTGACAGGCATATACGAGAAGAAAAACCTGGCCGAGATACTGGAAATTCCGTCGCATACCTGGTTTGTAGGGGTTCAGTTCCACCCGGAATTTCTGTCGCGCCCGCTGCGGCCGCATCCCCTTTTCAGAGATTTCATCGCCGCCGCGAAAAAACGGGCGTCTTTGTGATGTCAAATCGCAATCGAACATGGTTTTAGTGATGAGACAGGGAGGCAGACCGATGAAGCGCATCGTTTTCCGCATGTTGTTTTTCTCACTGTTATTGTTTTCGTGCTGCGCATACGCGGCCGAGACGCCGACCGACGAAGGGACTCCGCAGCAGGAATCGCTTCGAAGGGTTGAAACCGTGGTTTATGGGGCGCCTTCCGCGGGAGGCATGTTTTTGAGGCTCGCTAAGGTCGAACGCGACCTGTTCGGCATGGAGCTTCCGGGAAGCTTGACTGAACGTCAGCAGGCCCTGCTCGGTTTCATCGAGGAAGGAACCCCGACTCAGCCGTCGCTCGTGTTTAAGGTGGGGGTCGCCGAGTGGGTGACCTTGAACAAAGCAAACCCGTCGCTGCCGCTCGCCGATCGGATCTCCAACCTGGAGATCACGCTGGAAGGAGAACCGCAGGTCGGAGCGCTCTCGACGCGTCTCGAAAGGGTGTTGACACAACTGCTTCCCGGCGGCGTTTATTCCGCGCAGATGCAGATTCCGTCCGCCACGATCCTGAAAGCCAAGTTCGTCAAGACGCTGACCGTGAGCAACGTGTCGAAAGGCGATATCGTCGAGTTAAGCGTCATCGAAGATTGCGTCGTGGGGGGTGTGCTTGTCGCCGCCGCGGGGAACCGCGTGTTCGCCGAAGTGACGAAAGTAAAGAAGCCGAGAAGTTTCGGGCGCACGTCCGAGATAAGCGTCGAATTCAAAGAAGCCGAAGCCATAAACGGCAGGCGTATTCCCATCACCCTCGGCCCTCGGGCTAAAAAGGCCATGGAGATAGATTCCGGCACGGTAGGCGCGGCGAGCGCCTCAATAGCCGGAGCGGTATTGCTTGGCCCAGTGGGACTCCTCACAGGCATTCTCGTCAAGGGGAGCGACAAACAGATACCGGCCGGTTCCCTCGTCTATGTGGAAACCTCGGAGGACGTCTCGGCGGTGGGGTATCCCGCGGCGTCGCGGCCCACGCCCGCGGAGGGCGCGACCGGAAGCACGGCGTACGACACTTCGCAGCAGCCGTCGGATTTCGTCCCCATAGACGAGTCCGGCCAAACCCCTTCTCCCGGGGAAAATTACTGATTCGGTATTGGGGCAATTGCGGTGCGATGTGCCTATAACGCCGGTGATGCGATGAAATCTCCCAAAAAGCTCCGCGGCGTCTTGTTTTTGCTCGTGATCGTCTGCTTGGCCATGCACGAGGGCGTCTCTTTCGCCGATGACCGCGACGACGTGTTCAACATCCTGGACGCGTGGACCTGCGTCAGGTGGGGAGAGGACAATATAGCGTGGATTGTCCATTATCCTGAGGAATTGGTCGAACCGTGGGTGCGCTCCGAGGCGGCGCGCTATAATATGCGCCCCGAACAGACAGACGAGATACGAAAATCGTTCAGCGATGAATTGCGCATAGGCTCCGCTACCGCCATTCTGCTTTCGGTCTACGGTTACGGCGCCGCACAGACAAATCTCGCTCCCATGGCAAAAAACATCGTCCTGATCGATTCTGCAGGTAAAAGGATCGCCCCGATTGTGTTCGAGAAAAAACTTGACAATCCCATCTCGGGGCTGATGCAAGGTTTTGTCTTTTTCCCGCTTCAACAGGATAAAAATTTCAGGATTTCCGTGAGAGGCCTGGTTCCTGACAGGGAAACAAACTTTACCTTCCAGGGTACTTCGAAACCAAGGGGCGAGATAGAGACCGCACCCGCGTCCCCGCCCGTGCCCGCCCGCGCGAAAACGCTTCCCGACGAGGAAGTGGTCGTAAAAATTCCGACCAGAAAGAACGCGCCCAACAAGCCTTCGAAGCCCGAGATAACGCCTCCGGAACTGCCGGAATTTGAGAACGACGGCGAGGTTTTTGCCCCAACGGAGCCGGCGGTGCTCCCAGCGCCAGAGCCAGAGCCGGAGCCGGAGCCGGAGCCAATGCCGGAGATTGCGGCCGCGGTTTCGCAAGAGCCCGAAAAGCCCGTCGAGGTGACGACCGTGCCGGATACGCCTAAGGGGACGCTCGGCAATTATCTCAAAGCCTGGGCCGAAGGAGATACGGACACGATGTATTCGCTGCTTTCATCGGAGTCTCGGGGACATATTTCAAAAGAATTATTCGCAAAGGAGGTCATGTCCGGGAGCTTCCGAAACGCTCTCCGTTCCGGTTACAAGGTAAACTGGACCGGCAATGCCGCCAAGGTGACTGTGGTCAAGAGAGTGCTTTTCGTACGCACACTCGAGACCAAACAGTTGGATTTCGTCGCGGAAAACGGTAGTTGGCGTGTCGCGTGGTAAAATAGCATTCGTAGTGTTGATATTGCTGATCGTGCTCGCCGGGGTATATATGAGACGCGATCTCGCGCTGACCGGAGACGCGTTGAGGAAAAGACTGCCCCCCATAATGGTCGAACACCTGGATTTCGCCCGCAGGATAAACGGCCGGGAGTGGCGCGTCAAGGCCGAAAACGCCGAGAGCGAGGGGGATATCGTCAAGGGCACTTCGCTTGATATCAGCGTGTCGGATGTTCGCGCGAAAAAGAGCGCCGACGTGAGCGCAGCGAAGGGCGTATTTAATATAGATGCCGGCAAAATGTGGCTTTACGGCATAACTGGCGTCGTGTGTTTGAGCGATGGCAGCATCGATATAGTGGCGTCCCGCGCCGATTACGACGTGTCGGAGGACATATGGTTTTTCAGCGAGGGCATTTCCGCGAGCGACGATAAAATCCATGTGACCGGGAACATGGGCAAAGTCGACTCGACCGGCTTGATAAGTCTTGGGAAGGGAGTGTATGCAAGTTGGAAACTCAAATGAGGCCGCTCAGACGAAAATTCGTTCCGCTGTGCGTCGCTTTGTTCTTTTCGCTCTTATCTCCGGATGTTTCACGCGCCGTCGAGGACGGGGAGATACGTCTGGACGCGGATTCGATATCCTACGATGAATCCAGCGGAATGGCTGTGGCGGAGGGCAGTGCCCGAGTGACCGACGGGGAATTGTGGGTGACGGCGCCCCGCATGGAATACAACAACTCCTCTCAGCTCCTCACCGCGTTCGCGTCGTCCGCCGAGCGCGTCGTCCTCTTCACTGAGGGGAAACGCGTGGAGGGCGACAGGCTCGACTACGACCTGGCGACGCGAAAAGGAACCATGGCGAAGCCAGGCGGCAAGGTGGATTTATATTACGTCGAGGGCAGCGCCGTCGACGTAATGCCGAGGTCGAAAGCGTCGTCGCGCCGGCAAGCAGCCGTATCGGGCGACGTAGCCGAGGAAAACGAGGATCTGGCAGCGGTGTGGAAAGACGCGGTCTGCACGACTTGCGGGCTGTCTCATCCGCATTACAGGCTCAAATCGCAAACCGTTATCGTGTACCCCGGTGATAAGATGATACTCCGCAGGGCCAAGGTTTACGCCGGGCGTTTTTTGGTCATGATCTCGCCCTTCGACATAACGATATCCCTTAGGAAGGATCGCGCCGATTATATATTTCCAAGGTTCGGCTACGACGCGGCGAAGGGCGTCGGAGTTGGAATAAGCTCCGGCGTGGGATGGCGGGACGGTTCTCTCGCTCTCGACTTCATAGGTTGGAGCGAGGGGATTTTCGAGATGGACGCCCTGGCCGTTCATCAGATCGCGGCCGGATTATCGGTTTACGGCGGGATGCGCAGGGAGTACGACAGGGATTTTAACGAAACCGAATGGCGTCCCAGATGGGGGGCTTCTTACGCGTGGAAGGGCTGGACTCTCTCCGCGGGATGGACCAAACGCGAACTATTGTCCGTGGAGCGTCGCGCCGGTGAGATCTCGCGATATGAGCTGGAGAGAAAGCCTGAAATAAGTCTATCCAGTCCATGGTTCGACGAAAAAGTCGCCGGAAGCCGTTTCAGGATATTCGCTCTATGGGGCAGTTACAAGGATACGCGATGGAGTGAGTCCGATTCGTACGGCCGCACCGGCTTCGGCTTCCAGATTACGGGCGAGCCGCGGGCGAGGGAAGGTTTCATTCCTTTTTACAACGCCACTTATCAGCATTTTATGTACGACGACGACATTTTCGACTCTCAGAAGGTGCTCGACGCGAAAGTGGGTTTGCTGTGGCAAAGCGGCAATTTCGACTTCAGCACGGCCTACCAAAAACAGTGGGTATGGGGCAAGTCTCCGCTCAGCTGGGACAATTACGCCGAGCGCGACGAGCTGCATCAGGAAATAGAATTTCGCGTCCCGACGAAAAACCCTGACTATTCGTGGAAACTCGCCCTGCGGGCCGCCTATGACATCGCGGACGAAGAGCTGGCCGAGATGGTGTACAAGGTGAGTTACCAGCACCATTGCCTGGTTTGGGACGCGGTGTTCAGGGACGACGTGAGGAGCGGCGACGACTGGATGGGTCTGCGTCTGTCAATAAAAGACATTCCTCACGGAAATATTCGCCTGTTCGGAGACAGCAATAACGATCTGTCCGACCCCTTCGCGCACTGAGCCGAAGGGGGGGCTTATAAATCCCGAGGGGTTATATTTGCGTTCGGGTCTGTTCAAACAGTGACGTTTTCTACCGGGGCGCGGTTATGGCCACTATTTTTAGACGCCTTATGTTTTTGGGGGTGCGAACGCTCACTTCATCTCCTGTCAATTTGCCGACGAGAGCTTTTCCTACCGGGCTCGATACTGAGATTTTGTTTTCGGCGGGATTCGATTCCTCCGTGCCAACCAGCATGTAAGAATATGTCGCGTTGTCGTCGAGGTCCTGTATTTCCACTGTGGTGCCGAGGTTTGCGTGGCTGGTGTCGATGTCGTCGACGTCTACTACTTTGGCTTTGTTGAGTTTGTATTCGAGCCTGCTTATGCGGCCTTCCAGCTTTTCCTGTTCTTCCTTGGCGGCGTGATACTCCGCGTTTTCGCTCAAATCCCCGAAGGCGCGGGCTTCCTCCAATTTTCGCGCTACTTCGAGCCTTTTATCGGTTCTCAAAAGGGTCAATTCGTTCTTGAGTTTTTCGTAACCGCCGCGAGTCATTATCTCGACGTCGGAATTATTTTTTTGTACCGCCATAATCCTAACACCTGACCTCTTGCCGACTGATTTTATACCAATTTGAAATCAAAGGCCTTATGGGTGAAGCGTAAAAAACTCCTATGGTTGTTCAGCCATAATAAAAATAGCCCGTTAACAACGAATTGGCGTTCACATAACTAACGACCTTTCGACCTCCATATTTTAACAGAAGCGAGGTGTTACAGCAACGATTTTAGTATCTTACGGCAGGGCAAACGCATCAGCTTATGGTTACAGTAACTGCCGGGGTGGTGTCTCACTACTCACTATGCGGGTTCAACGGACCAATAGATCCACACGTCCGCGCCCCAGCGCGTATTCACGCTCGATACTCCCGTTGCACGCGCTCTTCATGCAGCTTGTCGGCAAGCTGGTCGAGATGTGCCGCTCTCTCCAGTATCAACGCTTCCGTCGCCTGTTCTATTATATTGAGCGTGATGGGGTTGTTCCTGTCGCGGGTCTCCGGCATTTCCGCCGCCTGGCGGGCCAGAGCGTTGACCAGCCAGGGCTGCCCGTGAGTTAAATCCCAAACAGCCTGGTAAGTGTCTTCTTCGAATATCTGTCCCGTCGCTTCGGAGTGCTGCTCGTACAGCTCTTGAATCTCATCCCGAGAAAAATCTCCAAGGCGCAGCGACTCTGCCTTGATGTTGAAACAGCTGTCGCCCGTGACGATTGCCCCGTCGAACATGTGGATGCGGTAATCTCGAACGTCACGCACTCCGCAGAGCACTACGGACATTGGAAAAGCCCGCGGGCGGCTTTCATAGCCGGAACGAAGCTGGCGCAGGACAGATGTCAGCGTGTCTCCTATCAACGCGTCGATCTCATCGATGAAAAGCACTAGAGGTTGGGCGTTTTTTTGACAGAACGCGTTCAAAAATGACGACAGAGCCTTATGCGCGCCGGCGTTTGCCAAAAGCGCCGGAAACTCTTTCAGGGGCTCCGCATTGCCCAAAAATCTTTCTATTTTTTCGCCCAATTCCATAAGGATTGCCCTCATGCCGGCTTCCACGTCATTGCGCGCCGTTTGGGCGGATTCGACGTTCGTGTAGACGCAATGATACTGGCCTTCTTCATTGATTTTTCTCGTCATAGCCAGAAGTGAGGTCGTTTTCCCCGTCTGGCGTGGCGCGTGAAGCACGAAATACTGCTTTTGGCGGATCAATCGGCTGACTTTGTCATAGTTGATCCGCCGCAGAGGGTCGAGCATATAGTGGTCTTCGGGAACATTCGGCCCGGCTATGTTGAAAAACTTCTCGGGGAGCTGTGATTTTGCCGCGCTCTCGTGTGTCATTATGCTGTCTCCGATTTTGACGCTGCCGCCTCGGAGCACGCGGCAGAAAATCCCCTTTTTGGGCATGATGCAATCGCCTGAGAGTTTGAAAACCTCGCACTTGGAATGACATTCCTTCCCTATCTGACTCACTTCGAGAAAACATTCACCGATTTCGAGCCTGTCGCCGATCGACAGGGACGCCAAATCAAGCCCCTCCGTAGTGATGTTTTCGGCAAAACTGCCGGGCACGAGGTCCGGCAGTTTTGCCTTCATCGATTCGATATCCTCGGTCGCTATCAAGCTGATTTGCCTGTGCGCAAATCCCCCGTGGGCATCGCCCTCGATGCCGTATTCTTCCAGCAGGCGCGCCGAGCCGACGTTTTGCTTTACAGTGCCTTTTTCCTTGGACGTGCAGACGGCGGCGACACGCCCGGGCATTATTCGGCGAGCCTCGATGTCTCCGCCACGAAACGCTCCTCCGCGTCGAACTGATCGCATCCGCCGCAGTTCACAGCGCAGGGCGGGGAGAGGACCGCTCCGAGTTTCTTCTCTCGATAGTTGGCTACCGCCGCGCGCAGCGCTTCCTCGGCCAACAGCGAACAGTGAACCTTTTCGGCGGGGAGGCCGCCCAGCTCCTTCGCCACCTCGCGATTCGTTATTTTTAGGGCCTCGTCGATCGTCAGACCCTTGACCATCTCGGTCGCCATGGAACTCGTCGCTATGGCCGCCGCGCAGCCGAATGTCTCGAACTTGACGTCGCGGATGAGTTCGTTCTCGTCCACGTCGAGGTATATCTTCATCACGTCGCCGCATTGCGGATTGCCGACCTCGCCAATTCCGGCCGCGTCGGGAATGTCACCGACGTTGCGAGGGTTCATGAAATAATCTATGACCTTCTCGTTGTACTGTTGCATTTCATCTGCCTCCCTTATAAGGCGACATCCTCCTGAGCAGTTCGACTATCGGCGGGAATTTTTCCAGTACATAATCGATGTCCTCTTCCGAGGTGTCGCGTCCCAATGTGAGCCTCACCGAGCCGTGGGCCGTGGCGTGATCCAGCCCCATCGCCAGCAGGACATGGCTGGGCTCCAGGCTGCCCGACGTGCAGGCACTTCCGCTGGACACGCCTATTCCGACGTAATCCATTCTAAGGAGCATTCCCTCTCCCTCTATAAGTTTAACACAAACGCTGCCGTGAAACGGAAGTCTTTTCGTCCTGTGTCCCGTGACGAAGGAATTGGGTATACGTGCTACTATGCCGTCCAGGAGTTTGTCGCGCAGCGCGGAAATCCTGACTTCCTCGCCCTCTTCGCGCAGGCGGGCGGCCAGTTTCGCCGCCTCTCCGAAGCCGACTATCCCGGCCGTGTTTTCCGTGCCGGATCGGATGCCGTATTCCTGCCCGCCGCCGTGGATGAGCGGGACCAGCTTGATTCCCCTGCGTATGTAAAGAGCCCCGATTCCTTTGGGGCCGTACTTTTTGTGCGCCGACATCGTCAGCATGTCGACCGGCAGCTTGGATACGTCTACCGGAATGTGTCCGACGGTCTGAACCGCGTCGGTATGGAAGAGCACGCCCCGTTCGCGGCACAAAGCGCCGAGTTCCTCTATTGGGTTGATGGTGCCGACCTCGTTGTTCGCGTGCATGATGCTCACGAGCAGCGTGTCGTCGCGGAGCGCCTCTCTGAGGGTTTCGGGCAGCACCATGCCGTATTGGTCGACCGGCAGCACCGTCACCTCGTAACCGTTTTTGCCGAGCCATTTAAACGTGTCCAGCACGGCGTGATGCTCGACGGCCGACGTTATGACGTGCTTGCGGCCTTTTTTGTCGGCCCAGGCTGGCCCCTTTATGGCGAGGTTGTCCGCCGCGCTGCCGCATCCGGTGAAAACGATGTCGTGAGCGTTGGCGCCTATGAGCGACGCTACGTTTTGCCTCGCCTCGTCGACGGCACGGCGCGCGGCCTGCCCCCACTGGTGCAGGCTGTTCGGATTGCCGGGGATTTCGGTGAAATAAGGTATCATCGCCTGTAAAACCTCTTCGGCCACCGGTGTGGTGGCTGAGTGATCCAGATATACTTTGCGCGGTTCCATGTGCTTCACCTCATTAAATCGCGGCGGTCGCGCCGCGTTGATTCTTGTAGGGCATATTGTATCAAAAATCATACTAGAAAGGTAGTAATTAAAACAGGATTTCGATGATCACTTTTGCCCTCGTGGTAAAATCTACACCGTTACTCCGGTTTGCGTCAAGGAGAAACCGAAGTCTTGATCCCAAGGTTTGTTAATTGTCTTGTCCGTAGGGCAGGGTAGACAGCTTTTAAAGAAGTGGATATTATTTAACTCAAACGGATTTAGGTCGCCGTTTATTTCAGGGGGGTGTTAAATTTGGCCGATCAGGTCGAAAAAAAGATGAAAACAAGCCTGCCTCAGCAGCCTTCGGTTAAAGAGGAGACGAAAGCGCCGGTCAAAAAACGCAGAGCGCTTATAACCGAGACGTGTCTCCGTGATGCGCATCAGTCTATCATGGCAACGCGCCTCCGTACGTCGGACATGCTTCCAATCTGCGAGGCGCTGGATGAAGTCGGATACAATTCGCTCGAAATGTGGGGCGGCGCCACATTCGACTCCGCGATGAGATTCCTTGATGAAGATCCGTGGGAACGCCTCCGTGAAATCCGCCATCGCGTGAAAAAGACAAAACTGCAGATGCTCCTTCGCGGGCAGAATCTTGTAGGCTACCGTCACTACGCGGACGACGTGGTGCGCGAGTTCGTGAAGCGGGCCATAGGCAACGGCATAGATATAGTGCGCATCTTCGACGCGCTTAACGACCTGCGGAACATGGAAGTCGCGGCAGACCAGGTGAAACGCGAAGGCGGCCACCTTCAACTCTCGATCTCCTACACGATATCGCCTGTTCACACCCTCGACCTCTTTGCTAAACAGGCGCGTGACATGGCCGACATGGGAGCGGACTCGATATGCGTCAAGGATATGGCGGGGTTGATGACGCCCGTGGCGGCGCGTCAACTCGTCTCGGCCATCAAATCGAAAGTCAATCTTCCCGTTCAGCTTCACACGCACTACACCACCGGCCTAGCGGCCATGGCTTATCTGGAAGGCCTCGAATCCGGCGCGGACATCTGCGACTGCGCGATATCGCCATTCGCGATGGGCACCAGCCAACCGGCCACCGAATCGATAGTCGCGGCTCTCGCCGAGGGTCCTCTCGACACTGGCATATCGCTCGAAAAACTTTTGCCGGTCGCTAATCACTTTTCCGATCTCAGGATGAAGTACAAGGACATCATCATGGGAGTGTCGGGAGTCAACATCAACATCCTGCTTTATCAGATACCGGGAGGGATGTACTCGAATCTCCAAAGCCAGTTAAAAGAGGGCAACGCCCTTGACAAGCTCAAAGTCGTGCTGGAGGAAGTTCCAAGGGTGCGCGAGGAAATGGGCTATCCGCCGCTCGTCACGCCGACGAGCCAGATAGTTGGCACACAGGCAGCGATGAACGTCTTGGTAGGCGAACGCTGGAAGATAATCCCTAAGGAAGTCAAAAATTACTTCCTCGGTCAGTACGGACGCACGCCTGCTCCGGTGAACAAGGACATTCAGAAAAAAGCGGCGGAGGGCGAGATGCCGATCACATGCCGGCCGGCGGACAACATCCCGCCGGAGATGGAAAAGCTGAAACGCGAAGTCGGCGCTTGGGCATTGCAGCCGGAGGATGTTTTGTCCTACGCTATGTTCCCGCAGGTGGCGAAGGATTTCCTGCCGAAAAAATACGCGAGAGTAACCAAAACCAACATCGGCCTCGATAAACCGATTGCCGAGGAAGCCTATCCCGTATAGAATCGCGGCTGTCAAGCGTCAGGGACAATGTCCGCAAAAAAGGGCTTAATTCGTCAGGGAAAAGGTCCGTTTGAATTATCAGAAAATCCCGGCGTGGCGTCCAATATACGCCGGTTTTCTGACATGTAAATTAAAAACACAGTGTCTGCCATGTCGAGTGTCCATTGATTTTTTCATAGGCCATAGATGTTGCTGATAAACCGACAGGCTGCTAGAATCTCCTCACTTTAGCGAGGGGAGTATGTCAAGCGCTAATAATATCAATTATCGACAAGACTTGCAAGGACGGACAAAAGGGACGCGTTATCCCGGGCAAGTTTCACCGCTACTCTGAAATAACGGCCGTCGAGAATCGGAAAGTTCCCGCACTTGCGGATGAGGACGGAACATTTGAGTGCGCGTTCGAATATCCGTTCGGCGCTTTCGAGGTCGCTCCGCACGAGCAGAAAATTGGCGCGTCCGGCGTTAGGGACGAATCCCAGACCGCGCAGGCCGAGAAACAATTTTTCGCGCAAGGCCGCGATCTTGCGCGCCGAGGTCTCCAGAAACGGTTCCGGGCTGCCGGCGCACGCCGCGGCGAAGGCTTCCCCCGCGCAGTTCAGAGGCCAGGTCTGCAAATTTTCCCTTATACCGCGCGCGACGTCCGGGTGAGATATCGCGAACCCGACCCTGAGTCCCGGGGCGGAGAAATCCTTCGTTACAGCCCTCAGCACGACCGTGTTTCGCCGCTCTGTCAACGGGATACATGAGGGCAAGGGCGGATGCGACAGATTGATGAAGCATTCGTCGGCGAGCAGATATCCCCCGACTCGGTCGCACGCTTCCGACAGGCGCGATATGTCTTCCTCCTTCCACGCGGCGCCGGTGGGATTGTTCGGCTGGCACATGACGAGCAGGTCGCCGCGGCTCAGGATTTTTTCGATGCCGTTGATGTCGAAGTCAAATTCCCGCATGGGATCGGACGGCACTCCAAGAACAGGCAGGCCGATGGAGCGGGCGCGGAACTCGTACTCCGAAAAAGTGGGGTAGGTGACGATGACGCGCGAGGGAGAGAGAGCGGAGAATATCGCCGGTATCAGGTCGCTCGCCCCGTTTCCGAACACCAGTTTTTCGACGTCGACGCTGAGCCATGCGGAAAAAGCGCGTCTTATGCCGGTCTGCCTGGCGTCGGGATATCGGTTTATCAGTGCGAGCGACTCGCGAGCTGCCAAGAGGGCGTAATCAGGAGGGCCGAACGGGTTGATGTTGCTCGAAAAGTCAATCAGCCCTGATATCCCGAAATCGTCTGTGTTGCCCCCATGTCCGTTCATCTGTTAAAGCCCATGTATCAGCCGCGCGAGGGCGAGCGACAGCGCGGATGCCAGCGCCAAAGCGTTCCAGTAGAGCGACAGCGCGCCCGACATCTCCAATATCGTCGGACGCGGCCCGTTTCCAATGTACGGCTTTTCGCTCATGACGCCGAAGTACCTGATGGGACCGCACAGCGTGACGCCTAACGCTCCCGCGAACGCCGCTATGGGGTATCCGGAGTTCGGGCTCGACAGCGCCCTTCCCCAGCGAAAGGAAGCGTTCCAAACAGCCTCCGCTCTCGCGACGGAGCCCGAAGCGCAGGCTGTCAGCAACGCTGAAACGCGTGCCGGTACGAAGTTGAACGCGTCGTCGAGCCTGGCCGACGCGCGGCCGAATTCCGCATACTGTTCCGTCTTGTATCCGACCATGGCGTCGAGAGTGTTGGATGCCCTGTGCGCCCAGGCCAGGACAGGCCCTCCGAGCGCGGCATAAAGCAGCGTGGCGACCGCCGAATCGCTGAAGTTCTCGGACAGTGTCTCTATCGCGGACGACACGATCGCCGTCTCGTCCATCCCATCCACGTCGCGGCTCACCAACAGCCTCAATTTTTGACGTCCCGCACTGAGGCCTCCGCGCGCCATGGCCGCGCACAGGCCTTCGATCTCGCGCGCGAGGCAGGTTCCGCCCAACGCGAAGTAAAGCTCGGCTCCCCAGACGACATGTCTCAAGGGTCCCATGAACGACGCCGCGAACGACAGCACCAATATGGGAACGAGGCAAATCGACATGTTCATCGCGAGAAATATTACGCCCTGTGTGCGCTTTGAAACCGGAAAAGTCCGGCAATACCCCTCGACTCGAGGTATCACCCTCCCGAAGATCCGCACCGGATGCCACTCCCACGCCGGGTCCCCCAGGACAAAATCCATGACGAGCGCGATTACTATGGAAAGCATCGACATTGAACGTCCTCCGTGAGTCGCATATCAGCAATCCTCACCGATAAACGGCTTGTTGAATACCTGTCTCAGGTATGCCATGAAGGTCTCGTCTACGCCGGTCGTCTTGCCGGGCGAATCCGATATCTTGGCGACGGGCTGGCCGTTGCATCTCGTCATCTTCATCACTATGTTGAGCGCCTCTATGGGCGTATCGTTGGTGAGGTTCGTCCCTATGCCGAACGAGACCTGAATGCGGCCCTTGAAATGCCGGTATATGGCGAGAGCGCGCGGCAGGTTAAGCCCGTCTGAAAAGACGAGGCGTTTGGTGTGCGGGTCGATTCGGAGTTTTTTATAGTGCGCGATGACCTTTTCGCCCCACTCGTAAGGGTCTCCCGAGTCATGGCGCAGGCCGTCGAACAATTTGGCGAAGTAGAGGTCGAAGTCAGCGAGGAAGGCGTCTATGCCGATCACGTCCGTGAGAGCCGTGCCCAGGTCGCCGCGGAACTCCTGAACCCACGCTTCGAGTGACGCTTTCTGGAAATCGCGCAGCCTGATGCCGAATCCCTGAAAAGCCTGCATGTATTCGTGCGCCATGGTGCCGATCGGCGTTATC
Organism: Synergistaceae bacterium; assembly: GCA_031288335.1. Classification (GTDB taxonomy): domain Bacteria; phylum Synergistota; class Synergistia; order Synergistales; family Synergistaceae; genus JAIRKI01. The sequence continues at coordinate 22,232 of JAITRO010000098.1, forward strand.
CCCAACTCTTTGGCGAGCAGGACGTTCGACGTCCCTTTGAACTGAACGGGTAATTCCGAGGCGAGCGTCGCCACCACCTCCCTTTGCCATTGGGTCGAGTACCTGCGTCTGAGCCCGAAGTCGAACATGATGAACGGGCTGTCGGGGTCGGAGATGCCGGGTTCGCGTTTCAGGAGCGCTATTTTTTTGCGCAGACGATCTCTCGCGTCCTCGATGATCCCCTCGGTTCTGAGTCTTCTGTAATACAGCTCGCTCACTATATAGAGCACGAAAATCTCGAATCCCATGACGTGAACGAGCGGCCCGGAAGCCTCGATCCTCAGGTTGTCCTCGTCGACGTACAATTTTATGAACCGTCTCTGGAAACGGAAGACCGTCAGATAATCGACGAAGTCCTCCGTTATATAGCTGAGGGAATTGAGATAATCCAGCTCTTCCTGCGTAAAGTGAAGTTCGCACAAGCGGCCGATCTCGCGCTCGATGTCGTCGAGCAGGACGGCGAGAGGATATTCGGGAACGTTGCGGCAGATGAAGGAGTATACCGCGCGAGCGCCGGGATGGCTGTGCATGAGCGCCTGCCACATGCTGAACTTGTACAGGTCATTTTCGAGAAGGCTTTTTACTATAGGCTCGGCATACATGAAACCACGTCCTTTTTGTTGTGCGTTCCGCGTCATTATATCCTAAAAAATTCATAGGCAAAACATTGAGGCTCCGCCTCCCGGAGCAGACGCATGAATTTTCCGACTTTATTGCAGAGTATGCTATACTTGGGCTTATAACGATATCATTGAAAGAGGTACAAGGCTTGGGTTTCAAAGATAAAAAACCGCGCAACGCGGCATTGAAGCGATTTGCGGCCTTTAATGTATAATTGTCCTGTCTCCCGAAAGCGCCGGCGAACTTCTCGAATCAGTTGTACTGTCAGTGTTGACTGCTATATAAGCAATCCTCCGTCTTTTTTCTGCTAAAATAGTCTAATATTCTTGATCAATCATAACAGGAAAAATCCAAATCGCGGGAATAACCACTTTCAATCATATAAAATAGTTTCGTGAGGTGACGTCCGATGTTTAAATTTCTGATAAAGCTGTTCTTCAAAATACTGTACAGACCGGAGGTCAGGCTGAAAACGCTTGATGCGGCTTTGAGGACGGGTGAAAGGGTGATCCTGGCGCCGCACCACGCGTCATACCTGGATCCGCTGCTTTTTTCCCTCTTTTCCGGGCGGGAACCGATTGCCGTGATATCGCCTTCGACGGCGCGTCGGAAGTGGTTCCGGTATTTAAAATCGGCGTTCAATTACGCGGTGGTAGACCAAAACGACCCATTCGCGGTGAAGCATATCGACGCGCTGTGGAAGAAGGGTAATTTTTTGGTGCTATGTCCTGAGTCGGAGCCGACGACGAACGGCCTTATGATGAAGCTGTCCGACTCCGCGGTCGCCGCTATGGAGTCGAGCGGCGCGTGGATCGTGCCCGCCCGTGCGTGCAACATGCAGTTCACGCCGTTTTCCCGCATGAAGGAGCGGCTTGTGCGGAAAATAGCCCCGCGTGTCACTCTGCTCTCGGGGGAAGCCGAAAAATTGGACAAAAGCGGCGGCTTGGATAGGAATTACGTCCGCCGCCGCATAGAGCGCATGATAACCGACACCATGATGCTCGGCCTGTGGGACAAAAAACCACTCTTCGACACGCTTCTCGAACAGCGCCGCCTGTGGGGCGGCAAGCATGTCGTAGCCATAGAACCTGACGGCGTCAAGACCGACTGGAACAGATTCATAACGTTGGTATTGGTCATGCGCAAAATAACCGAATCGCTCGTCGCGCGCGACGCGCGGATGGGCATAATGATGCCGAACGCTGTCGCGACGCTCGCGATGATGATAGGAGCGCAGCGCGCCGACAGAGAGCCAGCAATGATAAATTACTCGATGGGCGCGCGTTCGCTGAAGGAGGCGTGCCGCATAGCAAAGGTCGGCGTGATCGTCACGAGCAGGCGCTTCGTGGAAGAAGGCAAGTTCCAGACTCTCGTCGACGCTCTGTCCGCGGACGGCATCGCGGTAAAGTACATTGAAGACTTGGTCTCGGCCATCTCCGCCATTCAAAAACTATCCTGCGCTATCGCCGCCTGTTTCGCCCGCCCCGCGCCGGAGCCCGAAAAATACGCGGAACGCACGGCCATAGTACTTTTCACGTCAGGTTCAGAGGGAACGCCGAAGCCGGTGGCGCTGTCGTTTTTGAACGTACAGGCGAACACGGCACAGGTGCGCACAGCCCTCGATTTTCACGCGACCGACGTGCTGGTAGACGTAATGCCGATGTTCCACAGCTTCGGGCTCTGTACGGGGTCGATAATGCCGCTGTCCACCGGCATGCCGATCGCCATTTACCCGACGCCGCTGCATTACAAGAAAATCCCTCAGTTCTCGTACGAGGTCAGGGGTACCGTACTTCTGGGCACCAACACGTTTCTGGCCGGATACGCGAAGAACTCCGACCCGTTCGATTTCTTCGAGATGCGTTACGTGATATGCGGCGGCGACAAGCTCAAGGAAACAACAGCAAAGCTCTGGTCCGACAAATTCGGCATACAGGTGTTGGAAGGTTACGGCGTCACCGAATGCACCCCGGTGGTCGGCGTCAACAGGAAGTGCCGCAACAAGCCCGGTTCCATAGGTCTCGTTCTGGCGTGTACGAAGACGAGCCTTGTGCCGGTTGAGGGCATAGACGAGGGCGGTCGCCTGGTCGTGAGCGGTCCTAACGTCATGAAGGGCTACATCAAGGCCGACGGTTCGATCGTCCCGCCTCCCGAGATCGGCTACGACACGGGAGACATAGTCACCATCGGCGACGACGGCTTCATCACGATAATTGGCCGGGCAAAACGATTCGCCAAGATCGGCGGCGAGATGGTCTCGCTCGCGTACGTCGAGGAAGCGGTGCAGGAAGTGTGGCCTGACGAGCCGCACGCGGCGGTGAGCGTGTCGGGTGACGACAGCAAGGGAGAGTCGATAGTGCTCCTGACCGAGCGCAAAAACGCCGACCGCGAGGAACTGCGCGCCGCCCTGATCAAAAACGGTATGGCTGAAATCGCGGTGCCGAAAAAAGTGATCGTGGTGGACGCTCTCCCAAGGATAGGCGTCGGAAAGGTGGACTACAGAGCCGCCGCAACCTTGGCGGCGGAGTGAATTCGAAGTTTCTTGGGGCTCCGCCCCACACTCCGCAAGGGGGCGAACCCCCTTGACCCCCTTTAAGAGGGTGCGGGGAGCTTGCTCCCTGCCGGGGGGCGGGGCGGAGCCTCGCGGTTTAAATCCGTGAGTTTTTCGCCGCGAGAGATTTCCGCGGCAAGACGGGTTTTTGCTTGTTCGCGCCGTCGTCGTCCATTTTGAAGAACTCCAGCTCTTTCTGGAGGTCGAAAGAGAGGTGCGACAGGTTTTCAGCGTCGAGGGCCACTCTCTCGGAAGCCGACGCGACTTCCGCCACGCTGTTCCTTATATTGTTGCTTACACTTGCGGAGCCGCCTATCTTTGCGGACATCCCCTGCACGGACTCCGCTATCTCCTCGCTCGACGCCGCCTGTTCCTGGGCCACTGCCGCCAGGTCTTGGGTTGCGATCGCTATTTCGCGAAGGTTTTCGAGCATTTTCGCTATCGCGTCTTCCGTATCGCTGGACAGCACTTTGACGTTGTCGCATGAAACGGCGTTGTCCTGAGCGTATTGGGTTATCGTGGCGAGTTCGGACGTGATGGCGCTCGCGAGTCCCTCGATGTTTTTCGCCGCCGCGTTGCTGTCCTCGGCCAATTTTCGCACTTCTTCGGCCACCACAGCGAAACCGCGTCCCGTTTCGCCGGCGCGGGCGGCCTCAATCGCCGCGTTCAGAGCGAGCAGGTTCGTCTGGTCGGCTATGCTTCCTATCTGCTTGACGAAACTCTGTATCTGCCGCGTCCTGTCGCTGAGTTTCAAAACGGCTCCGGACGAGGCCGCGGCTCTTTCCGACACGTCGTTTATTCCATCGACCACATTGTGTACCGCGTGCTTTCCGTTTTCACCCGCCGCCATTGCGTCGGTGACCTTGCGCGCTATGTCGGTGCCCTTCTCGGCCGTAGTCTGAGCGCCTGCCGCGACTTCCTCGACTGAGGCGTTGACCTCTTCGCCGGCCGAGGCCAAGGTCGACATATTCGAACTCAATTCCTCGACGTTGCTCCGGAATTCCTCCACCGACGCGTTGGTTTCCTGCGCCATGGACGAAAAATTCTGCGCCGCGTCGGCGATGTGCATCCCGGAATCCTGTACCATGGATACCACCCGCCGCAATGTTTTGACCATTTCATCGAGAGCCCGGCTCATAAGAGATATCGCGTCCCTGCCTGGGTCAGCGAAATCGACCGACAGATCGCCGTTCGAGAATGCGCCGATCTTCTCCCTTATCACGGCGACGGGCTTGGTTATCATCTTCGATACGATCAGGCTGAAGATGATGGACAATATCACCGCCATGAGGGATATAGCGCAGCTCGTGAGAATGGCCGTGTTGGATTGTCTCAAGACTTCAGTCCCTGTGATGTCGGCCATTTTCACGAGATATTCCGACAGTTTGCGCAGCTTCAAGTTGTATTCCACTGCTATGGGTTCCAGCTCCGTCAGAAGTTTTTTCTCAGCCACGTCATTTTCATATCGCAGGGCAGCTTCCATGACCTCGTTTTGTTCCCTGGCGAGTTCGTCTTTCAAATTTTCCACGTCGTTGAGGTAACCTCTGGTAGTTTCGTCCAACTGGAGCTTTGCGAATTTGCCCAGAAACTCTGCGTTCTGTTTGCGTCTTGCCTCGACTTCCGCATGGAGCTCTCTCATTTCATCTCCGTCGTTGATCAATATCATCTTGAAGATCGAGCGCTGCGCCGCGTTCAGGTTAGATCTGGCCTGCATCAGGTCGGTTGATTGCGAGAATACATTTTCGTAGGCGCTTTCAAAGTTGTAAGCGTTTTGCGACGATGTTTGGTAGTTGAACACGGTGCTGAGCAGCAGCAGGCACAGCGGCAAACCAACGAGAAAACTCAGCTTGGTCTTAATGCTCTTGTTTTTTAACCATCTCATAGTAATTTCTCCTCGGGATTTTATTCGTTATTTCAGATTTAATAACGCCCCTCACAATAAAATTAATTATTTTTATTGCGCAGTCAAGTTAAGATTATCATAGTTAGAAAACAAAGGAGTAAATCGGTAAAAATAACCATTTTTTGATAGTTGATTTATTACAAAAAGCAATTTGTAGGTTAAATTAAAAGTTTTACAAAATTATCGATCCTCCGCTGATAACATCTCGGTGCTCCGCTTCGAATCCTGCAAGTGCAGTACAAATGGATCGGGAAGCAGCACAAACAAGGAATCAAGCGCAGACGAGTAAATCAGGCATAAGAAGAAGATTACCGGCATAAAATGAAAGCTCCATACTTTTGTTGAGATAACTTGGATTGAACGCGGCGGCACGAAAAAACGGCGGGTAGTAAAACACCTGCCGTTAGTGTTTATATCCCACTCCGCCATATAGGGAAATTTGATATAATTTATGAACTCATCTTTCGCAGCAGCTGAACAGCGCCTGCCGTTTTGCGCGATCCTGTTCAACCAACATATCCCAAAAACAATCTCTCAGTTTGCTGATCGACCTGTTCAGGTTTGCCTTCCTCGGATATTTCAGCTCCTTTCCCTTGTCGTTACTAGCTATTTCATCGTTTGCTATCGAAGCGTGCGCAAACGTCATGTTCAATAAGAATTTTGTATTTTGGCGTGGTGGGATCATTTGCGGCAATCTGGGCAACGTCGTCTACATAGCCCCTTATAATCCATATCCATATAAAAATGAACGCATCACATTCAGCGTCCGTCCACTGTGCTGTAATAAAACAGCGTTTCTGCAGAAAATTATTGATAAAATAGCGCTTGCTATGGTATATTGATAACAGTTAAAGGCAAGAGAGTATCGCCTACAAGTTAATGTAGTGTGGAACGTTGATTTATTCGAAACCGGAGGGCGTAATCGTCACCAAGTGCGGCAAGATAATCAAATTTGGAAAGGATTTGTGATATTTGATCAGGTGTTTGCTTTTGAGAATGCTTTAATTGTCGGAGTTTCAGAGCTTTTGAGGACACTCAACATATTTAAACGGAGGTATGAATAATGAATGTAGTAAATATGCCATGGAAAACAAAATTGATCATGACAATGGCGTTGACTCTGGTATTGATACTGGCTTTCAGTGCTGCCGCATGCGCCGAAACAGATGCGGATCCCAAAGACGTCTTTGTCAAAATGCCCACAGCAAAGGATTTAACCAAAGAATACGACGGTAAACAACCGGCTTGGGTCGAGTTTGGTTATGATATCAACGCTGAAGCCACGCTTTGGGTAAATGATAAATCCAAAGGTGAAGACGGTTTGGGTCTGGTCTGGCTGGATATCTACCGCTGGAATGAAACAACCGGTACTTACGAAGAATATGACATGGGCCGTTACCCTGGTAATATGGAGGGACCGGGTTTTAACATGGAAAAAGCCGGTTTCTTCAATTACGGTCCGCGTTACGGCGCGCGCTATTACAGCGAAAAAACCATTTTTCCCGGCAAATATAAAGCTGTTTGGCTTATTCCCATCTACGGCACGAACACAGAAAATTATAATGTATATGATTACGTGGAATATGAAGTTGAGTTCGAGATCACAGAGCCCGGCATCTTTACCGCCGTGCCCGAGTTGAGCGGCAATGCCGGCGGGAAGCCTGTCGAAGCGCCGAAACCGGCTTATGATCTTTCAAAAATAGGCTACAATGGCAATACCGATGACGTTGAAACAAAAATATACTGGTATAAATTCGACGCGGAAAAAGAAGACTATGCCGGCGGTGAAGCGTTAGAAAGCGCTCCCGGTGAACCCGGCAAATATGTTTATCGCCTGCGGGTGACGGACGGCAAAAACCTGGACGAAAATCTGTATGCCGAATTTGAATTGACTGACCCTAATAAAGTGGAACTATTTTACGACGCGCGATATGCCGATATCTTTGTATTGCCGCCGAATGATCCCAGCAAAGTATATGACGGCAGGCCCGTTACCTTCGAAGATATGGGGCTGAAAATTGATCTTTCCCGCATCGGCAGGCAAGATACCAGAGCGGAAGACATATGGTACGAATATATTTGGTATGAACCGAACCGCTACGGCAAATATACGGATGCCATCAGGGAATTCCAGGGCAAAGAAACCGGCCCAACGGAACCCGGCACTTACCGTTTCCAATGGGGCGTGCACGGTCCGGACGACTCTTTTGAAGGACATATTTATATCTTATTTACGATCAGCGAAGCCTCGCCTGAGAACGCGCCGTGACGGAGCCGCAAACCGCTCAATAACGCGCCATTGGAGGAACCCGCTATGCTTAGATATATCTTGAAACGCATGGTTATTTCATTTTTTACCATAATGCTTCTTGTCACGGTCGTTTTCTTTCTCATACGCGCCATGCCTGGAGAGCCGTTTCTGAGCGATAAACTCACGCCTGAAATTCGCATGAACATGGTGCGTTACTATGGATTCGACAAACCGCTGTATGTCCAATATCTGTCTTATATAAAAAATCTCCTGCGCGGCGATCTCGGCGTCTCCATGCACTACAACGGCATACCTGTGGCGAAGATAATCGGAGACTCGTTTCCCTTTTCGGCAAGCCTCGGGGTTAGGGCGCTCGGGCTCGCCGTAATTGTCGGGATAACGCTCGGCATCGTGTCGGCACTGAACCGGGGGCGTTTTCTCGATTATTTCTGCGTGGTGGCGGCGATACTCGGCGTGTCGCTGCCGGATTTCGTCACCGGCTATCTTCTGCAATACGTTTTTTCGATAAAGCTCAAACTGCTCCCCATAGCGATGTGGCGCGGCTTCAAATACACCGTGCTTCCGACGTTCGCGCTGTCGTTTTACACTACGGCACTTTTGACCAGAATGATGAGGGCCAGTATGCTGGACGTTACGACGCAGGACTACATCAAAGTCGCGCGGGCCAAAGGGCTGGGGACGTTTCAGATAGTGATGCGGCATCAGCTGCGCAACGCCATACTGCCGGTCATAACGATACTCGGCCCGATTACCGCGGCTATTTTGACCGGAACGTTCATCATAGAGTCCATATACGCCATACCGGGTATGGGGAAATTTTACGTGAACGGCATACAAAACCTGGACTACTCGCAGGTATTGGGGCTGACCGTCTTTTACGGCGCGTTCCTCGTCATCGCCAACTTCGCGGTCGACATACTGTACGGTGTGGTGGATCCGCGCATTCGTGCCGACAGGAGGGATGAACGCTGATGGAACCCGCGCCCGAGATGTTCGCTCCCACGCAAAGGGAGACGTCGGATCAGGGCGGGGCGATCGTCAGACCGTCGCTTTCGTATTGGCAGGACGCGTGGATGCGCCTCCGAAGCAACAAAATCGCCAGCCTCGGCATGATCATACTGGCTTTATATGTGATGATGGCGATAACGGTTCCCATATTCTCCGCCACAGACTACACCGGCATCGATTCGGCGCTGATAGACGCGCCTCCGTCGGATGGACACTGGTTCGGCACGGACACGCTCGGGCGGGACATGTGGACTCGCACGTGGATCGGGGCACGCGTGTCGCTCTCGATAGGCATTATGGCGGCGTCGATAAACGCCGTCATCGGCGTGATAATAGGCGGCATCTCCGGCTACTTCGGCGGCCGGCTGGACATGGCCGTGATGAGGCTGCTGGACGTGGTGAGCGGGATTCCCTATCTCATAGTGGCGATATTGGTGATGGTGATCATGGGCGAGGGAATAGCTCCGCTCATAGTAGCCATGATAGCGGTCGGCTGGGTCGGCTCCGCGCGCCTGGTGCGCGGGCAGGTGCTTCAGCTCAAAAATCAGGAGTACGTGCTCGCAGCCCAAAAACTCGGAGCCTCGCACATGCGCATCATCTTCCGCCACCTGATACCCAACACCATCGGCCTGATCCTGACGAACGTGACCATGGCCGTCCCCTATTCCATCTTCACCGAGGCTTTTTTGAGCTACATAGGGCTTGGCATACAGCCGCCGGGCGTGAGCTGGGGGCTGCTCGCCCGCTACGGTTCGCAGTCGTTCCGTTTCGCGCCGTGGCAGCTTTTCATACCATCGTTTTTCATCGGGACGACCATGCTGTCGCTGTACCTCCTGGGCGACGGCCTGCGCGACGCGCTCGATCCGAAACTGCGGAGCTGACGCGATGCTGCTGGATATCCGGGGGCTGCGCGTCTCATTTCGCACATACGGAGGCTCGGTCAAAGCGGTGCGCGGCGTCGACCTGTCCATAAAGCGGGGCGAATCGCTCGCCGTAGTCGGCGAATCCGGCTGCGGCAAGAGCGTGACGGCACAGGCCATAATGCGCCTGCTGCCCCCGCAGGCCGAGATAACGGGCTCGATCGGAATGGACGGCACAGATCTGCTGACGCTGCCCGAAAAAAAAAATGAAGAACGTCCGCGGAGGCAGTGTGGGTATGATATTTCAGGACCCTATGACCTCGCTCGATCCCACCATGCAGATAGGCAAACAGATAATGGAGGGCCTGCGGATTCACGACCGGAAGATGAAGCGCCGCGAGGCGGAGGCCAGGGTCGTCGAGATGCTCGGCATGGTTGGCATATCGCGCCCGGAGGCCCAGTTCAGGCGTTACGCCTACGAACTCAGCGGCGGCATGAGGCAGCGCGTGGTGATAGCTATGGCCATAGTGTGCGGGCCCAGGCTCTTGATAGCGGACGAGCCGACTACCGCCCTCGACGTCACCACGCAGGCGCAGATTCTCGACCTCATACGCTCTTTGAAGGCGACGTTGAAAACCTCCGTGATGCTGATAACCCACGACATGGGCGTGGTGGCGAACATGGCCGACAAAATAGCCGTGTTCTACGCGGGGCAGATAGTGGAGGAGGGCGCCGCGGATGACGTGTTCGGCAATCCCTCGCATCCTTACACGTCCGCTCTCATGGCCTTCCGCCCGAGACTCGACCGGGACAGGAACCAGAAACTCGCCGCGATCGGAGGCGCTCCTCCCGACCTTTTCGCACCTCCTCCGGGATGCGTTTTTTTCGACAGATGCGCCGTGCCGATGGAGATATGCAGGGACAATCCCCCGCCGTTTTTCGAGACGGGCGGCCGCGAACACAGATCTTTGTGCTGGCTTCACCACGAATTCGGCGCGGCGAGAAAAGACGAGTGGGCGAGCATGGGAGCCGCCGAGCTATGACCGTCCCAGTGATAGAAGCAAAAAACCTCAGAAAATACTTCAAGTTAGCTGGGGACGCCGTGTTGAAAGCTGTGGACGGCGTGTCTTTTTCGATAGAACAGGGCCGCACCCTTGGACTGGTCGGCGAGTCGGGCTGCGGGAAATCGACCACCGGCAGGGCCGTCCTGGGCATGTTCGCGCCGACGTCGGGAGAGGTGTGGTTCGAGGGCAAGAACACCGCTTCCATGACCAAGGTCGAGAGACAGCGGTTCACCCGCTACGGGCAGATGATATTTCAAGATCCCTATTCGTCGCTGAACCCCAGGATGACGGTCTCGGACATAATCGGCGAGGGAATCGACATACATGGGCTGTACAGGGGCCGCGAACGGGCGGAGAGAATTCGTGAGTTGCTGTCGCTCGTGGGTCTGGCGCACGAACACGGCAGCAGGTTTCCCCACGAGTTTTCGGGCGGACAGCGGCAGAGGATAGGCATAGCGCGCTCGCTGGCCGTCGAGCCGTCGTTCATGGTCTGCGACGAGCCTATATCCGCTCTGGATGTGTCGATACAGGCCCAGATCGTCAACCTGCTCATGTCGCTGCAAAGCCGCCTGAATCTGACGTATCTGTTCATCTCCCACGACCTCTCGATGGTCAAATACATCTGCGAGCGCGTGGCCGTCATGTACCTGGGCATCATAGTGGAGTCCGCCCCCAGCGACCGGCTTTACGACGAACCGAGGCATCCGTACACGAAGGCGCTGATGTCCGCGATCCCGATAGCCGATCCCACGCGTGAGCGTGAACGCGAGAGAATCATACTCGCTGGAGACGTTCCAAGCCCCATAGACCCGCCGCCGGGCTGCCGTTTCGCCGGACGCTGTCCTCAAGCGCGGACAGAGTGCCGCAATGCCTCTCCTGAGCTGTTGGAGGTATCTGACGGTCATTATGTGGCCTGCCGGCATGAAAGGAGCTGATTCCATTTCGAGAAACACTACGAAACCGTGTTCCAAAGAAACACTACAAAACCGCGTCACAGGCATGATGTTTTTTAAGTTTATTCTCAAACAAAGGGGTGTGTCAAAATGAACAAGAAGATACTCACCATCATTCTATTGCTGTTGTGCGCAGTCGTAGCCGCGGTTCCGGCGACGGCCGCCAAAAAAAGCCTCACGTTCTCCATGGAGACCGAAATACCCGTGCTCGATCCCCAGAAGAGCAACGCTGCGCCGTCGTTCACGGTGATTTCCCACGTGTTCGAGAACCTCGTCCGCAGAGTGGAGGGCAAAACGATTCCAGGCGCCGCCGAAAGTTGGGAGACGTCCGAGGACGGGCGCACCATCACATTTCACTTGCGCGACTCCAAATGGAGCGACGGGCAGCCCGTCACGGCCGCGGACTTCGAATATTCCATAAAGCGCCTGCTCGATCCGAATACCGCTGCGGAGTACGCTTTCGCCGCGTATTACATAGCTGGAGCGGAAGAATACAATCTCGGCAAGGCCGACGTCTCGGCGGTTGGCATCAAAGCGGTTGACGACAAAACTCTGGTCATCAATCTCAAGGAGCCGACCCCGTATTTCGTGAGCTTTCTCGGACACGGGTCGTTTGCCCCGTCACGGCGCGACCTCGTCGAGAAGTACGGCGCCGCGTACGCGACCGACGCTGACAAGGCGGCTTACAACGGGCCGTTTATCCTGAAGGAGTGGCGCCACGAGGAGACGAAGATACTCGAAAAGAACCCCGGTTACTGGAACGCCGACGCTATAAAACTCGACAAAGCGGAGATAATGGTTATATACGACACAGCAACCGCGCTCAACCTGTTCGAGAGCGGCGAGTTCGACATAGTGGACGTGCCGTCAAACCTTTTCAAACAGTATCAGGATCAGGGCACTGCAAAGCTGTTCCTGAACGGCGCGCTCGACTGGATGAAATTCAATCTGCGCGACAACCCGGCGAAACCGTGGCTCGCGAACAAAAATTTCAGGCTTGCGGTGGGATGGGCCATAGACAGGGAGTCTTACACGCTCGTTTCGACGAAAGGGCTTTACATGCCGGCGCTGCGTTTCGTCCTTCCCATAGTCCAGGGCGTCGGCAGCGAATACGGCAAAGAATATCCGCTCGACTTCTACGCGCCGAAGGGCGATGCGGCGAAAGCGAAGGAGTTTTTGGCCAAAGCCCTCGACGAATTGAAGATAAAAGCGTCTGACATCACGATGGAATACCTGATCCAGGATCAGGAGGAGACCCGACTGATGGCCGAGACACTTCAGCAGCAGCTCCAAAACGTCCTGGGTATTAACGTCAAGATCAAGCTGGTAACCAGAATGCAGCGTCAGCAGTTGGAGGCTGACGGTGAATTCGACACGGTGTACAGCGGATGGATGCCCGACTATGACGATCCGATGTCTTACGAGGAGATATGGGTGTCGACTTCCAGTCACAACTCCGCCAAATACTCCAGCGAAGCGTACGACAGGTTCGTGCAGGGCGCGATGGTCGAAAAAGACGCCGGAAAGCGCATGGACATGATCTTTGCCGCCGAAAAACAGATACTGGAGGACGCCCCTCTTGTCCCGCTCCAGCTTCGCCGCAAAGCATGGATGACCGCTCCAGGCCTCAAAGGCTTCGGTCGCCCGCTTATAGGAGCCGAATACGACTTCGCGTTCGCGTATTTCGAGTGATAAAAGCGCGGGCTTAAAACTTTGGGGCTCTGCCCCAAACCCCGCAAGGGGGCGAACCCCCTTGACCCCTTTTATAAATTTTCTTTCACCCGAAGGGTGAAAGAAAATTTATAATAAGAGGGTGCAGGGAGCAAGCTCCCTGCCGGGTTCGGCCGGAGCCCGAGATTTTATAAATCCTGTGATTTTTATAAGGAGCCAAACGATCATGATCGACAGATTGCGTGAACTACGGAAAATTATGGAACTTCAAGATCTGGATGCCCTATTCATAACAAATCCAGCGAACCAGAGGTATCTGGAGGGTTTTACCGGCGGCGACTGTTTTATGCTGGTCACCGCGAAGAGGAATTTTCTGATAGCCGACAATCGCTACACCGAGATGGCTCAAGCTGAGTGCCGGAGCGCCGAGGTCGTTCCTCACCGCGCGCCGAATCCTCCGCTGCATGATGTCGCGGCGCGTCTTGCCGGCGATAACGGCCTGCGCAGGATAGGGTTTGAGAAGAACAGGCTTGCCTGGAGTCTTTATGACGATATCGCACATGCCATTGCCGGCGCCGGCGCCGAACTTGTCCCTGCATCGCCGCTCGTGGAGGGCATAAGGGCAAAGAAGAGTTCCAAAGAGGCGGAGGCAATCGAAGCCGCCTGCGGAATAGCGGACAGGGCTTTGGAAGATGTGCTCTCCATTATAAAGGAAGGAATCTCCGAACTCGATCTCAAGATAGAGCTGGATTACAGGATGAGGACTGGTGGTGCGGAGGACACGGCGTTCGACACGATGGTTCTCTTTGGTGCGCGCCCTTCACAGCCTCACGCGAATTCGCGGCGTGACGTGCGCCTGAAACCAGGTGATTTTATACTGATAGATTTCGGTGCTCGCCTCGACGGCTATAGATCGGACACCACGAGGACTTTCGTGTTCGGACATGCCGATGAAGAGCAGAAAAGGGCGTACAATGCAGTCTTGAGATCACAGGAGGCGAGCCTCGGCGCGGTTTCCCCCGGAGGAAACGGCAGAGACATCAATGATATCGCCCTCGGAATTATAAAAAGTGAAGGTTTTCCGGCATTCGAGTACGGTATTGGGCATGGCGTGGGACTGGAAATTCACGAGGAACCCTTCATGCGTCAGAACGAAGACATCTTTCTGGAAGCCGGAATGGTCGTCACGGTCGAACCCGGTTCCTACAAACCAGGTTGGGGCGGCATCCGAATAGAGGACACTGTGCTCGTCACCCCCGACGGACATAAAACCCTCACGCACTTCCCGAAAGGGCTCATGGAACTGTAGCGGGTTCGGTCGGTTCGGCGTCATATGCCCATGCGAGACAATATTTTTCATGCGTCTGCCCTAATTTTGGGCCTAAATCAGCGATATGCACATATCATCTTCCCGGCGATCCTGAAGTGTTGGAATGGATAATTCTTGAAGCAAACC
>JAITRO010000159.1 GCA_031288335.1 Synergistaceae bacterium
ACACTACAACGAACATAAGATTTTTAGCCCTGTATTTATGTGGGTTCCAAAAATTATACAGGATTATGGAACCCTGATCTTATGGTTCTACAGATTCTCATGTTCGTTGTAGTGATAAACGAGCAGATAGTATCTGCCCCTACTGTACTGTAACATACGGATACCCCTGTTCGGCGAGGAATAGTTGCCTGTGCGCAGCGAAGCTCTCCTCCACCGTATCCGACGTTACCAGCGTATAGAACCAAGCGCGGTTTTCTCCGGGTTTGGGGCGGAGTATGCGTCCGAGCCGCTGTGCTTCTTCCTGCCGCGAACCGAATGTACCACTTATTTCTATGGCCACGTTTGCATCCGGCAAATCTATAGCGTAGTTTGCAACCTTTGACACAATAATAACCGGAAACTCACCGTTTCTGAACTGCTGATACAACTTGTCGCGCTTGTCGCTTTTAGTTTTGCCCGTGATAATCGGCGCGTTCAGCATCTCCGCTATAAACGTGAGCTGACTGATGTACAAGCCGATAATCAAAATATGCCGTCCGGAATGTTCTTTTAATAACTGCTGTAAAGACTGAAGCTTGTTCGTATTCTCGGCGGCTATGCGAAACTTCCGGCGCTTATCGGCAATGGCATAATCCATGCGTTCGCTTTCCGCGAGCGGCACTCGCACCTCAAAACATTCGGCTTTTGCGATATAGCCGTTCTTTTCAAGAACCTTCCACGGCACCTCGTACCGTTTGGGACCGATCAGCGTAAACACATCGCTTTGCAGACCGTCCTCGCGGATCAGAGTCGCAGTGAGCCCGAGCCGCCTTTTGGATTGCAATTCCGCCGTCATACGAAACACCGGCGCCGGCAGAGTATGCACCTCGTCGTAAATAATCAGCCCCCATTCGCGGCTGTTTATCAGTTCGCGGTGTCTTTCGGATGCTCCAAGGATTTGGTACGTTGAAATGGTGACCGGCTTGATTTCTTTTTTGTCGCCGCTGTATTCCCCAATTTGCTCGGTCATGAGCGAAGTTTTGTCTATCAGCTCAGCAATCCACTGCCGCACGGCGGTAATCGCGGTGGTGAGTATGAGGGTTTCCGTTTGCAGTTTGGCCATTACCGACATACCGACTATGGTCTTGCCCGCGCCGCACGGCAGTACAATGACGCCGTGCCCGCCGTGCGTTTTGCCGTTTGCGTGAAACAGATCCGCCGCCTCCGACTGATACGGACGGAGGGTGAATGCTCGCCCGGACAGCGCGGTATCCCTCAAATCAAACGCAAGCGGAGCGGCTTCGCGATACCCGGCCAAGTCCTCGGCGGGGTATTCCGCAAGGATCAGCGCCTGCTTAATGTGTCCGCGATATGCTATGTCTGCCTCAAAAGTGACCGCGTCAAGCCTGCCCATGAGGTATTTGGCGACCGCTTTGGTGTTTTCAAGCTCGGCGGCAATATACTTATCACCGCAGCGAAGAATGAATCTTCCGTTTTCAATCAGCAACTTCACGCGACCGTAACGATTACCCCAGTTGAGTATGCGGCTTATTACAATCTGCGGCGGGTTATGCTTGGAGAAGCGCTGGAGCTCTTCTATCACCTGCTCCGGATTAAGCCCCGCCGACGCCGCGTTCCACAGCGATAACTGCGTCAGCTTGTAAGTGTGGATGTACTCCGGGCTTTTTACCATTTCGGCAAACCCCGACAGTGCGTCACGGGCTTCCTCATATAATGGGTGATCGGTCTCAAGCAGTATCGTCAAATCGCTTTGGACTATGATACATCCTGATTCCACTGTTCTAGATGACATCTTTGCAGAACCTCTTGTTTTTTTCGATCGTTTTCTTGATTTTCTTCGCCGCTCCGTCCTCAATCACAACGGCAGCGGAGATTTTTTCCTTAACCAATTCGCCCATACCCTTGTAGCGAATTACTTCCTCAAGCAGGGATTCGTTGTCGCATTCAAGTATTGTCACCTGCCTGAGCCTAATGCGCCCGACCTGTTTTTCCCAGTCGTCTAATGCGCTGACGACATTTTCTGATACCGGCTTGTCCGAAGCTGACAGATACTTGTGCAAATCGGCGACACTTATGCCGTTGTCTGCGGCGCGAACCACAGTTTCAAAGTCGAGCCTGTAAATGGAGGCTTCGTCAGTTGCCGATACCTTGGTAAACAGTTTTTCAAAGTATAACTCGTGCTTGAGCCTATTCGAGCTGCCGGGAACTATGACTGTATAATCGGGCAGTACCGTAAACCCGCCTCCGATTTTCGCTTTAGGTTCATCCGGCACGCTGTATGAGCCGGATAATCCGAGTACATACGCGCCAAGCCGGTTGATTCTGAACGCGATCGGCACGCGATGTCCTCTGTTGAAATAATCGCTGGTGTCCTCGCCCCACGCGATGTCTATTATCCCAAGCGCGCCGAAAAACGACAAAATAATCGCAATCAGCGGATGTTCGTATTGATCCCACTTAACACCTAAATAATAGCTCCTGCTCACTGTCTCAATAATATATCTTTCCTCTTTTCGCGCGAACGCTTTTTTAGCGATGCGCAAATAACGTTCCAACTCTTTAGTATACACAGCTTGTCCAGCCGGACAGTATTTAAGCTCCTCGGCAAGGTTTTGCCGCGCATCGGCCGGGTTATGTCCCCGCCTTGATTTAATTCCCTTCATGATCGAAATTTCGTCAAAGCTCTTGCTTTTCAGATACGTCTCAAACAGCTTTTTTGTCAGCTGCTCGTGCGGCAGACTTACTAAAGAGATTGAGCCGCTCCCGGGAGTGCACATCCCTTCAGCGGCGACAAGCAATCCGCCGATGATGCTAAGTACAATTAAAGGGAATGTCACCAATAAACTGTCTGTAGTCCTTATATCCTCCGGTCTGACGCCTATGTCGGCCGTGCACTCCTCGTAACCGCAAAAATCCAGCAGCTTCAGCGCGGAGGATTTGCTGAGCATCCCGCTTTTCGTAACTGTTAGCTTGTTTGAGTTAGAAAATCTGACGATGTTCGCAAAATCAGTTATCCTATCCGTGCGCGTCAAAAACGCAAGTTTGTCTGAAACACTTGAATATATGCGTCTCATCTCGCCAACGACGTTATGCAATTGGCTCAGGAAGATCCGATCGTCGTAACCTTTGGGGAAAAGCAGCCACAGCAGCGAATTTTTTTCGGCATACTTTTCCTTGTATTGACCAAGACCATTCCAGGAACAAGAATAGCCGTAAACTTTCTCTGGTCTTTCGGCAACGCCAAACTCCTTGGCGACTTCTTCAGCGCAATTCGAAGGCTCGGAACCCTCGCCCCAAATATGAAACGAAGTTATTTTGCGTTCGGCATCGCTCAGGCTGTTCCACAATTGCTCAAACCTGTTTGGAGTGCAGTAATAGTTGCTCAATATGGAGATGACTTGCTCCTTCGTAGCGTTCTTCGCCGCGTTATACTCATTTCCTCCTATGATAAACGCTAGGTGTCGAAGTGAACCAACTCTCCCTTTATCGCCGAGCACTAACTCATCCAACAGGCCCTCGATCTGTTTGTGTGTCATATATTGTTCCTCTCCTAAATGTATTCATAACGTTTGATAAAGGACTTGTCGTCAGTCATCATGGCGGAATTATATTTTTAATCCTTAAAATTGGCAAGCTTCAAGGATTCATTCTTTATGGCATATTCCAACATTCCAGCGCGTAGGGACGCACAAATGCGTGCCTCTACGGCGGGCGCGTCTCATGAGTGAACGATATTACGTATTGTAAGATATTGTAGTGGCAGTGAAAAAGCTGATTTGAAAAATAAACAAATTATTATTATAAGTTTTGTTTATAAGGGGCTCCGGACTGTGGATGTCAGTTGCGCCATGTGGCGTTGCGCACGACAGGATGAGCTTTTTATATGAAATGTAACTTAGTTATTGTAATTGTTTATTATTTTGCTTGATGAATATGCTTGATGGATTTTATGTATCTGATGCTGTCTGAGAGATATGGTGTTCCGTGTTGAGTGATGCTTTAACGGGAGTGATTTGAGTGTTCAGAGGGAAAAAGAATTTAGTGAGATTGGCCGCGTTTTTTGTGCTGGCGCTGTTTGTGTCGGAGACAGCGTTCCCCGTTGTAGGGGCAGTCGTCGCGGAAGCCGCTTGGAACGATCTGGACGGCACGGCGCCCCGCAAGGAGATGGAAGTGGTACTCGAGGACGAACAGCTCCTGGACGCCAGCAGAGAAACCATGAGGATGGCAAACGTGCTCGTCATGGTGGAGGCAACAGCGGGAATGGAATTCTCTTCGACGTCGACCATGCCGACGGTGATCCTGGCCGGGGGGTCGCAAGACAGCAAAAAGTGGACGATAAGCAAAAATGACGGGGCCGACTGGCCGGCAACGAGACAAATTTATAACAGGACGCCGGAGGACATCATCAATATGATGGCCGGAGCGACATTCGGCATAGGCGCGATGCCGGCCGCATGGAGCGGAGTCGATCTTGAACCGGGGCGCAACCTCTACGGACGGGATCTCGACGCGTCCAACAACTACCCGAACAGTGGAAAGCCGACGAACCCAGGCGACCCGGAGGAATTTATGAAACTCTACAAGGGCGATTATTACTTTCCGTTTAAGGACACGGCCGGAGACATCCCGACGGCATACAAAGGACAGAAGAAGAAGCTCGAGATCGGTTACACCAAGTACGGCAACGGTTTGACCAACGACTCGCCCTCACATTATAATTTGAGAAGTTATGAGGTCGGCACGAGAGTGCTCGCGGATTACACATACAATAATCTGTCCGGCGCGAAAAAATTCCCGTACGCCCTGGTGTTCAAGAACCCTAAATACTGGGAAAATGGATGGAACGAGAGCTTTTCACCAAAACCGGACGATCTCGTGCCCAACGACAGCAGGCTCTATCAGGTGAAGCTCGTCCTCTGGAACCTTATGGAGAACAAAGATATGTGGGGCAACATCAGGTTCGGCCTCGCGTCGACCTTTCTCCCGCATACAAATGACAACACGAGCGTCAACGGCGGAAGCAGCAGCCCTTATAGTCACATTGGGATCAAGGATCGTTATGATTTTTCGGGGCTGTACAAAGTGGCTCCGTTCGGGGCGAACGCCTGGACGCTCTCGACGTTCAAATCGGGGCCCGGCGACAATGGGAAACCGTATACCCTGGACAAGGTCAATAAGGTTCCAGCCAACGAGCGCGAAACGCAGGGCAGATGGAATTTCAGGAACGGCATCCTGATCCAGTCAATCAGCGGCAACGTCCGCGGGCATAACGCGCTCCACGCGCAGATGTACCCCATGTCACAGCATATGACCAACGAGATCGTCTATTCGCGCATCACCGACAGCGATTACGGCAGAGATACCGCTATTAAAATGAGAGCTATGTACAAGGCGTCCCACAGGGCCTCCCTTCTCGTCCCGATGAGAGGATACGATGAAAACTGGACTATGAGCGGCAGGCCGAGCATTACCCAGGCGGAACGCTTCAAGCTGTGGATAGACGGATTCGCCGACCTTTATAACGGAACCGCGGGCACGTCGCCGGCTCCAGTCTCGAACGGGAATAGAAGCAAGCAGTGGCACTATTACAAAAACCCGGAGATCGGCGTCGCGGGCGTATTCGTCCTTCCTCACGCCATTTACCCTGACCCGAGAAGCAGCTACGGGATGAGCCGCAAGGACTACAAGGATAACGTGTATACGATAGGCCGCTCCGCCGCCGGCGAAAAAGACGCCACTGCTGTATGGTACTCGAACAAAAAGGTAAACACCGATTATAAATATGAAAGGTTTCCTGGGAGCACCGAACTGGAAGATCCCGAAGCAGGGGCCAGAGTGCACTTCAACAGCGGTTCCGGCGAGGCTGTCGGCAGCATACTGGATTTCTTCTCACCGCCGGCGGGAAAATACGCCGACCTCATCCCCGAACAGTACCCGATAAGATCGGCCTGCGAGAACAATTGGGTCATACTCATAACCACCGGCCAGGAGGTAAAGCCGGAAGATAATACGTCGTATCAGTACACCGCCGCCCAGGCCATAAAAAACCTGTACGACGCAACGAACAAGGCGACCGCCGGCGCTCCCAGATCAACGACCTCCGGGCATCTCGACGGGAGTAAAATTTACGCTCCGTATGAAAAAGTGTCCATGCTGGTCAGGGAGGCGAATGGAGAGGCAAAGGGCGCGCCGGTGGAAATAGATCTCGACAATCCGATACAGACACTGGTCATAGGTATGATCCCGGATCCGTCGACGATAACCGACGCCGCGGTAAGGACGGAAATTGAGGATATGAAACTGAACCTCACCAAGATGGCCGTCGCGGGCCGGGGGGGCAATCCTGACTCCATCACTAAGAACAATATGCGGGAGGCCGCTACTCAGCCATATCTCGCATATGACACAGATACTCTCATGCAGGCTGTGAGAGCGGCCATGAGCGCTATAAACGACAGCAGTATATTGCAGCCCGCAAGGGGCGTGGTGGCCCAGGCAAAGGCGATAGACGGCCTTGGGGATTCTTCGGAAATATTCATGTACAAGTACAGGATATTGAGGAGCAATCAGTGGGAGGTCGAGCTGGAACGCTATATAGTCAAAACCAACGACGAGGGCGTTCTCGTCATGAGATACGCATGGGAGATGGGCGAACTCATCAAGCCTGCCGACAGAAAACTCGCGTACTGGAAGAATGGGAGCCGGATTCTGAGCCCTCTGGCGCAGGGCGACTCCGACTTCAAAATCATGACAGGCCTTGACGAGGACAGCATAATTCCTCCGTCCGGATTCAATTTCGACAAGCTTTCTCCATCCGACGCCCTCATCAAATGGCTGAGGGGATATGACGTTTCCTACATGAACATGGACAATGCCGGCAATCCGACGACGTACGCCCGCTCGCATCTTTTGACCGATTTCGGGCAGGACGGAATCACGGTCGTCCAGAATCCGACGAAGGACGCGGATTTCCTGCCGGGTTACAGGCAGTGGGCTGAAAATTTTCCTAAGCAGGATAATATTTTATACGGCCAGACGAACGACGGCATACTCCACGCCGTAAATCAGAACACAGGACGCGAGGAACTGGCCATTCTTCCGCCGCCCTCGCTCGTGCCCGGGCGCCTTGCTGTCCTCACCACGTCTCCTTCGGAGTGGGACGGAAAGCGTCAATGGATAAATATCTTAGGGGCCGAGGCAATGGGAGGGCAGAGGTCGTTCCCCGCGTACATTCTCGACGGAGCCGTCCTGAAAAGGGATTTCGACTTGAACCAGAAGGGCGATGAAACGGGATGGGGCAGTTATCTGCTGTCGGCTCTCGGCAGGGGCGGCAGCGGGCTTTATATGCTCGACGTGACTGATCACGACGCCCCAAAATTCATGTGGTACAAGGAAAAGATCGGCGATCAGCTTGTCAGGTCTGACTCCGCCTCCAAAATTATCGACGCGGCGATTCCAGGCGGAAATGACCCGGACAGTGCTTTCATGAAACTGGGTTTTAACAGCCCTAAACCGGTAATGGGAGTGACCTTGAAAAGGGAAAACGCTAACCCCGAGCGGGCGGCATTCCAGAATTTTATAGCCATGGCGGGCGGCGCGCAGCACGACGCCGATCTCATGAAGAATGGGAAAGAGGGGGCTGTGTTCCTGATCCTCGACCCCAAAGACGGCAGCGTGATAGCGTCGTTCGACAGCGCCTCCGTCGGGAAAAATGGGGCGGCGTGGAGGAACGGCGACGGCGAGGAAGGCCGCAGACCTTATATGGGAATGATGGTCTCCGAACCGACCCTGGTCAAGTCTAGAGCGTCAGTGAACGAGAGGCGGTTTTTGACGGGGCGCGTCCTTACGGCGGACAACAGGGGAAATATATTCGTCGTCGATATGGAGGATGACGATGGCGGGCCGCTCGCCCCAAACCTGTGGAAGATGAGGACGATAGCTGGTTTGAGCCCCTCCAACGGCGGAATGACCGATTCCCGTTCCATACCGCACGGGCTCGCGTCCGGCGGCGGACGGGGATATACCTGGGCGGCGGGAGGCACTGCCGACATTCAGATTCCCAAGTCGGCTGCCGAACCTTACGAGGAGGGTTTTCTCAGAAATGCGGAGCAGTTGATATTCTCCTTCAAACTGCTCAAAGAAAAAGACCAGGGTTCGTTTTTCAGCCGGGAAAAGAATGACTTCAAGCGGCTCGACGCCGACAATCCGGACAGCGTGTACAACCCCGGCGATCTTGATTTATCCGGTGACGGCGCGTATTCCGGCTGGTATGTGCCCCTCCGGAACGGGACTGCGCGGTCGTTCGACGAATATGTCTCAGCGAAACCGGTCATCATAAACGGGACATTATATGTCGCGACGTTTATCCGAAAGGATAAAACGCCGGTCACCGATTCGAGCGTCTGCGCCACATCACGCCTCATAGACGGAAACAGCAGGCTCTTTGCCGTGGATGCGGCAACCGGAGCGGGCAGCGTCTGGGCTCCGGCGAACGGAAAAACACCTAAATTCATCGAGTTCGAGGGAGTCAAGATAATGAGCCTGACCAACATGAAGGATGGCGGCAGGGACAAGCTGTTCATCAATTTAGATATTCTCGACACGTATAACAACAATCTGCGGAAACTCAAGGAGTCTCAGCCTAAGCTGAAAAATGTGCTGAACGAAGATGACGGCTCTCCGCTTCCCGGTGCGGCGACAGTCGACGGACCGCTTGGCGGAAGCGGTTTTACGCTGAAGCCCAACTTGAATGTCATGCAGTACTGGATAAAACATTAGTACCTCATGGGCATACTTCACCAATAAAAAAACAAAAATTTGGGTTGCGGGCGCAGCCCGTTTTAGGAGGACAGAACGAGGATGCCGAAAAGAAGAGGTTTTTCGCTGATCATAGTATTGTTGATCTTGCTGGTCGGACTTGGCATGACGGGTGTCATGCTGCAGATCGTGTCGGTGAGTTCGGGGGCCGGCAGGACCGCCTCGGCAGCTAATAAAAAGTATAATCTCCTCGTGAGCGGAGTGGAAAACGCCAGGAGCAAGCTCATCGAGAGGCTGGACAGTGACGATCCCATTCCCGGAAGGCGGACGGCGGGAATGATAACATCAGCGGATATGCTTCTCGTTATGCCTGAGGAACGGCGGACGCTCTCCCGGAAAGAGCTGGATTTTTACGGTATCGCAAAGGGCACGGGTGATCTGACGGTCAAGATATACGATATGCAGTACGCCCAGGCTGACATATCGCCATCGATGGAGCCCGCCGAGATAAAGCAGCTCCCTCCGGCGGTGCGTCTGATCGGCATAGGCGACGCGTCAGGCGGCGGGCCGACAGGCGACGATGATTTGACCTTAGGCAGCGGAGGAATCGCGGTAAACGCCGGAGCGTATCTCATCCGTGCTCTTCTGGAAATAAATGGTGTTCAGGAAGGGGCTATAGACCTCGCGATAATTGAGAGCGGCAAGAGTTCCTACTGAAACCATCATGAGGGGAAACTTGCACGAATAGACAACACTGCTTCATGCCGCCCGTGCCGCCTCATGTGGTGTTTTGTATTTAAACCTCGAAAATGCCATTTTAGGCGTCCCGCTCAAAACAATAGAAGTTAATTTTATATACGAACTGTCATATATAAAACATTAAATGCTTTTTTATGTAAAAGAGTAACTTTATCTCTTGCAAAGGCGCAAAAGACATGTTAAAGTGCAATTGGATGGAAGATAAGATGGTTGATGTATCACGAAGTGTCACGAAAGGGAGCGGTGTATCGAATGAGTTCTATAGTCAGCAATGAGTTTCATAGGCAGCTTCGGTCACAAGCTCGGCTCAAAGGGTAGAATTGTAGTTCCGTCATGCTTTAGTGAAGAACTTGCCAAGCGCATCGTGGTCACGTCGCTGGACAAAAAGTGCGTATCGGTGTATTCGGAAAAAAACTGGCAGCCGGTGGTCGATCGGATAGAGGAAAACGCGTTGAAAACTTTAAACGGGGCGGATGCAAGGCGTCTCATCATGTTTTTTTCATATTCCCTTGAAGTCGATGCGCCAGGGAGAATATTCCTGCCGGAAAAAGTGCGATCCTGGGTTAGTATTGTACAGGATGTTTTCATCATAGGCAATCACAAAAAGATAGAGATATTGGATTCCTCGCGCTGGTTGAGGTTTATCGGGGAATCGGAGAGATTGATTTCGGAAATAAACGAATTACTCCCGGGGTTGTAATATGGAAACGCACATACCTGTTATGCTTCAGGAAATTGTCGGCATTTTTGAACATGCCGTCCCCTCGCGTGGAAACGCGTTTTTTGTCGACGCGACCTTGGGAGGGGGAGGGCATTCGAAGGCAATGCTTGAAAGATTTCCAAATCTTCGGATTGTTGGCCTGGACAGAGACGAAACGGCATTGGCATTGGCGGCGTCGAGGCTGTCGGGGTACGGGACGCGATTTACGGCGGTGCACGCGAATTTTGGCGAACTCAGCACTCGCGCCGCTGCCTTGAGAAAAGAACACGGCGGATACGCAATCGGGGTTTTGTTTGATTACGGCGTCTCGAATATGCAATTATCAACTCCCGAGCGAGGTTTCTCGTTTCAGGAGGATGGTTCCCTCGATATGAGGATGTCGCCGGCCGCGGATATCCCAACGGCCGCGGATATCATCAGGGAATCCGGCACAGGAGAACTTGCGGGTATTTTTCGAGTTTTCGGGGAGGAAAAAAATGCTTTTCGCATCGCGAAAGGCATTACGTGCGCCAAAGAAGCGGGAGAAACGCTGGATACCACCATGAAATTGGTCGCCGCAATAAGACGGTCGCTGCCGGCGGCGATTCAAAGACATATGGGAGGCAACCCGGCACGCAAGATTTTTCAGGCGTTGCGGATAGCGGTGAATTCAGAGCTGGAGGAGATTCCCAAGGGACTTGAGGGAGCTTTGGAGTTAACCGGAGACGGGGGATTCATAGTCTCCCTTTCCTACCATTCCCTCGAAGACCGCTTGGTCAAGCGGACGTTCAAGAATTGGGAGGCCGAAGGGAGAGGCTTCGTCAGGACGAAACGCCCGGCGGTCCCGTCGGAAGAAGAGACGAATGCGAACAGAAAGGCGCGCAGCGCCAAGATGAGAGTTTTTGCGGTGAAAAAAGGAAATGACATTTTGAAAAATTAACATTAGATATGCGGGAGGTGTGAAGCAACGTGAAAGCAAATGTTCCAAACCGCAAAAAAAACGGCAGACATTCGGTTTTTTGTGTCTTATTTCTGCTGGGCGTTTTGATTTCGGCTTTATGCCTCGGTAGTATACGCATATATGGTCTTTATCTCGAACGCAGGCTCTCGGTCTGCGCGATGAAGATCGAGTCGGCGTACGACGAATACGCCATGCTCGAAAAGACTCATGCCGCGCTTTTATCTCCATCAAGAATATATAACTACGCAAAATCGAAACTCAACATGGTCGCCGCGAGCAAAACGGAGACGATTATATTGTTCGCGCATTCCTACGAAGGGAAAGGACTCAATGACGCCGCGAAGGGCGGAAATGCCGCGAAGAAGCTGGGCGGGTTGAGCCGGATATTGGTGAGCGTCGCAAATGCCAAAGAATAATCAAGTACTTCCAAAAAATTCCTGGAGTTCGAATACGGCGTGGTTTTTATGTTTTGTCCTGATCGGATGCCTCGCCGTCAGGACGGTATTTGTGCATGTATTCCCGGACGAGAGGATCAAAAGGCAGTCCCTGAGCCAATACTGGGAGCAGGTTCCCGTGTCAGCGTCGCGGGGGGACATCCGGGACCGGAACGGTCAGGCGCTTGCCCTTTCCGTGCCTTCGGTCAGTTTTTACATCGATCCCGAGAATTGGCTGCCTGAGAATGCCGACGAGTTGGGGCCTTTTTTCGGGGCTGACGCCTCCGGCAAATTCAAGAAAAAACTGCCGGGGAAATTTCATTGGGTCATGCGGAAAGTGCCGCGGGATATAGCGAAACAGGTTATTGAGAAGAAAATCCCTGGATTGTTTACCATCAGGGAAAATCGTAGAATGTATCCGCACAGCGAACTCGCGTCTCACGTGATAGGTTTTTGCGATATCGACAATTTCGGGTTGTCGGGGATAGAACGCGAGTGGAACAATGCTCTCTTCTCGCCGCCTCAAAACAGGTTTTTCGTGCGGGACGCCAAGCGCAATTTGTTCGACATAATAGGCAGCAACGCCGGCATGTTGGATACCGGCGCGGGGTCGGTGAAACTCACGCTCGATTCGAAAATACAGCAGATAGTGGAATGGAAGCTGCGGGAGGGCGCGGAAAAATACGAGGCCGAATGGGGCGCCGGAGTGTGCGTAAATCCGCGGACCGGAGAGATATATGCCATGGCAAGCTATCCGCCGCTCGACCTGAATGACAGGAGCAATTTCAATGACTCAAAAAAGCTAAGGAACAACGTCACGGGAAGAGTATACGAGCCTGGATCCACATTCAAGCCCATAATCCTGGGCATCGCCAGGGAAATGGGCGTGGTGTCGGACAACTTCCATTTTACCTGCACTAAAAAGATAGAGATAGCCGACGGAGTGGTCAGAGACGTAGCGGCACACGGGGAGGTCACGCTCGAAGGGCTTTTGGTGAAATCGTGCAACACCGGCATGGCATTCATAGGAAATAACAAGGAAATGACGCCGCATGATATTTGGGGGATGCTGAGGCAGTTTGGGTTCGGCGTCAAATCAGGCGTGGAGTTGTCCGGAGAGGAGGAGGGCCTGCTCCGGAATCCGGACGAGTGGCTCGGCGTGACCAGGGCCAACGTGGCAATAGGTCAGGGGCTCGCGGTCACCCCGCTGCAACTGGCAATGGGAATAAGCGCCATAGCCAACGGCGGAGAGCTTCTCAAGCCGTACATAGTCGAAGAGGTCAAAAATTCGAAGGGCGAGATCATTCATCAGGGACAGAGGCGAGTTCGCAACGCTGTGTTGAACCCCAAGACCGCCATATGGCTAAGGCGGGCGCTGTATAAAACTGTCGAGGAAGGCACCGGCAGGGCAGCGCGCGTAAACGGCATCCCGGTCGCGGGCAAGACCGGCACGGCTCAGCTCGCGGCGTCCGGCGTATATGTAAAAGGAAGGTACGCCAGCTCCTTCATCGGTTTCTGGCCTTACGAAAAGCCGGAGTACCTTCTTCTTATAGTGCTCGGAGAACCAAAGGGCAAGTATTACGGCGGCGAGATAGCGGCTCCGATCTTCAAGGCCGTCGTCGATGAGATGCTTCAGCTGTCGTTTTTGGCGAAAACGCGCGATAACTGAATATCACGGAAAGGAAGATTCATGCGGATGGAAGTTCGCGAATTTTTTGACAAATTCAAGCGTTCCGGCAAAAGGCTCGTAAACGCGCGGGCCGGTCGCGAAATCGTCCGCGTCGAGTATGATTCACGCCGCGTTTCGGAAGGACATGGGATCATCTTCGCGTGCGTAAAAGGCGATAATACCGACGGACATGACCACGCCGCGGAAGCCGTGTCGCAGGGAGCAGTCGCCCTTCTTTGTGAGCGCGAGCTGCCGCTTGACATCCCTCAGATAATTACGCCGGGAACGAGGGCCGCCATGGGCGAAGCCGCCTCCGTGATCTGCGGGAAACCTTCCGAAAAACTGAAAATGACGGGCGTCACCGGGACGAACGGCAAAACCACGACCGCTTATATCACGAGATCCATAATCCGTGCTTCCGGCGCGCGCGCCGGAATGATCGGGACGATCGTCTACGACGATGCCGTCTGTGAATCGTTCGCGGGACATACCACACCGGAGGGGCCCGATATTCAGCGCCTTCTGTCCAAAATGGCCGAAAACGGCGCTTCCCATTGCGTCATGGAGGCTTCTTCGCACGGTCTCGACCAGGGACGTCTGGAAGGATGCGGATTCGACGCCGTGGGATTCAGCAATCTGACCCCCGAACACCTGGAATATCACAATGACATGGAAAGCTATTTCATGGCCAAAAGGCGTCTTTTTTCGGATTACGCCAGAGGCGGATGGAAAGGCGCCGCCAACGCGGACGATTCGTACGGCGCGCGGTTGCTGGAAGAGTTTCGAGAAAACACGATGCCGTTTTCCGCCGGCAAGGGAAAAACCGGCGGCTCCATATACAGAGTCCGCATATTGCGGGAACGGCTCGATGGGATGACGGTCTCCGTGACATATCCCGACGGCGGTTCATTCGTCGCGGATTCCCCCCTGGCCGGCAGGCACAACGCGTCGAATATCCTGGAGAGCGCGGTCTTGGGAGACGCGTTGGGATTTGACAGGGATACAGTGAAGAAAGGGATCGAGGATTGTCCGCAGGTTCCGGGCCGCCTCGAAAGATACCGGACGGCGAACGGCGTTACGGTCTTTGTGGATTTCGCCCACAGCTCGGATGGCATGGAGCAGGCGCTCATGACGCTGAAAGATCTCGTTTCGGGACATCTGAGGGTATTGTGGGGTGCCGGAGGCGACAGGACGCCGTCGAAGCGTCCAGTAGTGGGGAACATAATGGCTCAGTTGGCCGACCACATTGTGATTTCGACGGACAACCCGAGGAGCGAAAATCCGGCCGATATAGCGCGCGGCGTCGAGGAAGGTGTCAGGCAATGCGCGCGGCGAGCCAGGTGCGACACTATCCTGGACAGGGGCGAGGCGATAGATTTTATCCTGAATTCGGCCCAAGCCGGCGATATCGTCCTCATAGCCGGCAAAGGCCCCGAACGCTTCATCGATTACGGGACGCATAAGGAACCCTTCGTCGACGGAGAGCGCGTTCTGGAATGGGCGCGCTCCCATAAATCGGAGGCGGAAACCCGATGACCCGCGGGCGAAAATTCTTCACATTGCGGGAAACCGCCGCGGTGCACGGTTTCGGATATTATCCCGAGAGGATGGCCGATGTGCCGCTGCCGCAAGTTTTCAGGGCGGACAGCAGGATCGTCGAACGCGGCGGCGGTTTTATAGCGGTAAAGGGAGCAAGGGAAGACGGACACGACTATATACCGCAGGCAGTTAAAAACGGAGCCGTTTGCGTGATCTGCGAGAAGTCGTTTTTCGAGCGTCATAAGAACGAGTTGTCCGCTCAAGACGCTGCGTTCATCCTGGTGAGGGACGTCTGTGAATCAGTCGCGCGGTTGGCGAAAGCGTGGCTCGACATGGTATCTCCTAAGATCGTTGGCATCACCGGCAGTGTGGGGAAGACCACGACGAGGGATTTTCTGTACGCCGCCCTTCGCGGCGCATTTAGGACGCATACCGCCGTGAAGAGTTACAATACGCTATTGGGCGTCTCGATGACGGTACTCGCCATGCCGAGCGATACCGAAATTTTGATACTCGAACTCGGGACGAACCACCCCGGCGAGATACGCGAGATAGTGGAGAACTTTCCGGTGACGGACGGCATAATCACCGAGGTCGCGGACGCGCATTTAGAAGGGTTGGGGGATATAGAGGGCGTGCTTGCCGCTAAAATGGAACTTACCGAGTCGCGAAAGCTGGAATATTTATCTTATAATTCGGATAATGATTTGTTATCCTCCGCTGTGGCGCGTATGCCGTTCGGCGAGAAGATGAAAAAGGGCGGCGTCAGGCAGGTTGGCGTCGGATACTCCGGCTCCGGCGTGCGCATATCGGATGTCAGGCAGGTCATGAGGCCGGATTTCATCCCCTCGCTTTGCGTCACACTCTCGATGAAGGAACGGAAAGCGTCATGCCGTTCGCCGATGTTTGGCAGACAGCACGCGAGAAACATAGCTTTCGCCTATTCCGCGGCAGTTCAGGCAGGTCTTGATGACAGTTCTTTTGGACGCGCCGCGGGTTTTTTTGAACTTCCTCCCGGAAGGGGGCTCATATTCCGGGGGAAAAACGGATGCGCGGTCATCGACGAGACTTACAACGCAAATCCCGCGTCGCTGTCCTATGCCGTCAAAAATCTGCTTGAAATGAAGCTGCCCGGTGAATTTCCGCGGATTGCCGTTCTGGGTGGAATGAGGGAGCTGGGACGTGAATCGCCGCGCCTGCATGAGATCGTACTCAGCAGGGCCGCGCTGCTCGACGAGGTGTATCTCATAGGGTCCGAATGGGGCGACGCCCTTCCGAGGCACGAGTCGGTCCGCGGAGTATGGCCTGACGTCGATCGTTTTATATCCGAGTTCGATTTCGAATCAGCCCGAAATTCGGCGTTTTTGTTGAAGGGGTCGCGTTTTTATGGTCTCGATCGGTTGCTGCCATGTTTCACCGGCGAAGCCTGAGAAAGATGTGAAGTCTGAGAAACGGGTGAATGAATTATGAAGATAAAAATACTGTGTCTTGGGCTGATTTTTTTCGCGTCCGCCATATTTTTGGAGAACCTGTGGATATCGTTGATGAGGAATTTCGGCGTGGGGGAGGCCATTAAGAATTATGGGCCGAGCGGGCACAAAAAAAAGAAAGGCACGCCCGGTATCGGCGGAATAGTGGCTTTTATACTGTCGCCGCTCGCCGCGTTCGCGATATACCGCGCCGGGCTGGGAGGGAGACGCGATCTTTTTGTGATATGGGCCTTCCCATTATTGGCCGGGCTCGTGGGCCTTGCCGACGACCTGCTGAAAGCGTTTCGTTCCTCCAGCGAGGGGCTCAGAAGTTTGCAAAAACTGTTTTTGCAGATAGTCGTCTGTTCCATATGGGTATATTTCGTCTCGCGCGGCGGAATATTCCTGGTGCCCGGACTGGCCCTGCCGGTCAGGGTCGCCGTTCCGGTCTTGGTATTTCTCTCAGTCGCCGCATTGAACGCCGTCAACGTCACTGACGGCCTCGACGGGCTTGCCGGAAGCGCGGTCGCCGTGTCGCTGCTATCGGTCTTTCTGTGGGCGGATAAAACGCCGGTGCTGGCTTCGGCGGCATTGGGACTCGCCATGGCGGTGGCCTTTCTATGGCACAATTCCAATCCGGCGCTTGTGTTCATGGGAGACGCCGGTTCTCATCTCTGGGGCGCGCTGCTGGTGAGCCTCTGCGTCGATGCCGGGTCTCTCGCGTTCATGCTGCCGATGGGCTTTATATTCGGCATAGAATTGGCGACGTCGGCGATACAGATTTTCACCATAAGGGTCTTCGGCAAACGGGTTTTCAGGATGAGTCCTCTCCATCATCACTTTGAAATAGGAGGCATGAGGGAACAGCAAATAGTCGCACGTTTCACGATCGTCCACGCGGCCGGAATCGTCGCGATATTGATTTTCATGGAAACGCTTCTTGAAAGAGGGTTTCTCCATGTATAAAAGGGATATGACAAGTCGGAGGCTGACGGTTCTCGGCGCCGGCGTGAGCGGGGCCGCGATCGCTCGCATGGCGGCGCGTCTGGGCGCTCAGGTTTTCGTGTCCGACGCGGCTGAAATTACCGCGGAAACGGCGGACTCCTTCGAATTGGAGGGCATACGGTACGAACAGGAGGGGCATACCGAAAAAATATTCGATTGTGATACAGTGGTGGTCGGTTCGGGATTTCCGCCGAATGCCCCGATATTGGGAAAACTTGCGTCAAGAGGAATGGATCCCGTCGGTGAGCTTGATTTCGTAATGCCGTTCCTGAAGGGACACGTTATCGGCATTACCGGCAGCAACGGCAAGACCACAACCGCCTCGCTCCTCGGGCATCTTTTGAAGGCGGAGGGCGTAAACTGCGCGGTCGCCGGAAATATAGGAAACCCGGCGGCGGACGCCGCGGGAACCGACTACGATTATATCGTTCTCGAACTCAGCAGTTTTCAGCTGCATTGGGCCATGAGCGTGAAATTTGCCGGCGCGATAGTTACGAATCTCGCCCCCGACCATATCGACTGGCACGGTTCCTACGAAAATTATGTCCGCGCGAAGGCCAAGCTCGTCGGTTTCGTCGAAGACGGGTTCGCGATAGTTCAGAAACGGGATGGGGAAACGCTCAAACGCGACGGAATTTCGACTAGATATTTGACATGGAATCCGCCATGCGCGGAGAACGACATATTTCTCTCCCGCGAGGAAGCGTCGGCCGTCATGAACGGGAAAGAGCTGTTTCGTTTCGGTGAGACCGGCCTGCTTGGTTTTCATAACATGGAAAATATCGCGATGGCAATGGGCATGGTGGAGATGCTGGGAATGGGCGCCGCGGCGCGCGCGTCGCTCCCCTCTTACACGGCCCCCGCTCACAGATGCGGCCTCGTGCTCGAAAAAAGCGGCGTCCGGTATATCGACGATTCGAAGGGCACCAATATAGCGGCGTCCGTGACGGCCATGTCGGCGATAGAGGGGCCGCATATAGTCATCCTGGGCGGGAGAGGCAAAGGGGAAAATTACGGCGATCTCGCGGAGCCGCTAAAAAAATACGCCAAATACGCCTATCTCGTAGGTGAGGCCGCCGAGGAAATCGGAACGTCACTCGCCGCCGGCGGTTTCGTCGATTACGCCATGGCCGGGGATATGGAAAACGCGGTCAAAAGAGCGGTTTCCGCGGCGCGCCCGGGGGATTCGGTGCTTCTGTCCCCCGCATGCACAAGTTGGGATGTTTATAATAATTATAAAGAACGTGGGGACCATTTCGCGTCGCTGGTGAGGAAATACACAGGGGTATGAGGATGGCGCGCTTTGTCGATCATAATCAGGGAAACGACGAAACAAACATCAGAATAGATGCCTGGCTGTGGCTGATACCGCTCATCTTGAGCGGCGTCGGCATCCTAATGGTGACATCGACTACGAGCAATTCCATGTACAGCACGTCGGCTTTTCCCCTCACTATCGGTTTCAGGCAGACGCGTTTTCTCGGACTCGGCTTTATGATCATGCTTATGACTTTCTGCGTCCCGGTGGACAAATGGCGCAAAATCGCTTCCGCCTTTTGGATTTTTTCCGTAGCGCTGACGGTTGGGACTTTAATTCCAGGCTTCGGCATTTCGGTGAACGGCGCGAGGCGTTGGCTGAGATTGGGCGGTTTGACCTTTCAACCGTCGGAATTGATGGCTCTCGGCGTCGTGCTGGAAACCGCTAAAATATTTGAAAAGAGTCCTTCAAATAAAAAGAAATGTATGATCACAATTCTCATAGTTATCGGTTTTTCCACCCTTCCGCTTCTCAGGCAGCCCGACTTCGGCACAACTGTCATGCTCGCCGCCATCTGCATGGGCATGTTCGTCGAACGTTTCGGATGGAAATATCCGCTCGCGCTTGGCGCTGTCTCACTGCTTCCGATCGCTGGGCTCGTTTATCTGGAAAACTACAGGATAAGACGATTGAACGCCTTTATAGATCCTTTCGCGGATCCTCTCGACGCCGGTTATCAAATAATACAGAGCCTGATTGCCTTCGCCAACGGGGAAACCTGGGGCACGGGATTGGGGCATGGCCTTCAAAAACTTCAATATCTGCCCGCGGGGTCCACCGATTTTATTTATGCTATGTTGGGTGAGGAAGTGGGTTTATTGGGCACGATGGGCGTCCTTACGCTATTTGCGTTTTGGGTTTTCAGATGCCGGCTGCTTTACAAACGCGTGCCGGATGGTTTTGAAACCTCAATGGTCTGGGGCATTACCCTCACAATACTGCTTCCGTTTTTCATCAATATAGCCGGCGTGACCAAGCTCATCCCCCTCACCGGGATGCCTCTGCCCTTCATCAGTTACGGGGGCAGCGCCATGCTTGTGGCGTGGATGCGGATAGGGGTTCTTCTGAGGATGCATAAGAGTGCTTCGGAGGCGGCAGAGTGATGACGGGGGCCGTTCCGCGCAAAATGATGCTGGTAGCCGGCGGAACCGGAGGACATATATTGCCCGCGATAGCTTTCGGGGACTGGCTCAGGCGTGAGAAACCCCACGTCAAAATAGATTACATGTCGGGATCGCGTCCGATAGAGCGCGAAATATACCATGCGTCGAACATAGAGCCGTGCGCTATTGAGATAACGGGTTCACCCGCCGGGATAAAGGGAGTCCGTTCGCTGCTGAGGTGGGCGGATTTGATTAAGGGCGTCCTCGAAGCCGGACGTATATTGAAAAACATGTCTCCGGACGCGTGCGTGCTGTTCGGGGGATACGCCTCCGTGCCGGCCCTCGTTTACGGCCGCGTTAAAGGAATATATTCGGTGCTGCACGAACAGAACGCCCTGGCTGGGCGCGTGACGAAACTGGCCTCGAAGCTCGGGGTGAAAATCGCGTCGGGATGGGATAACTGCGAAGGGCTGCAACGCTCGCGCTATATCCCGGTTGGGGTTCCGATAAGGCGTATACCGCTTATGCCGAAAGAAACCGCGTGGGAAGCGCTTGGCGTATGCCCGCATACAGGAGGCGGTCCCGTCGTGTCGGTTATGACCGGTTCTCTTGGCAGCGGCGGCATGGCGAATATTCTGACCGAATTGGCCAGGCTGAAGAGCCTGGCCTCGTGGTTTTTTTTCCTGATCGACCCCGCGAGCGAAACGCCGCGTTTGGCCGGCAATATCGCCCGGTTGCCCCACATGTGGGACATATCGCCGCTTTATTCCGTGTCCGACATGCTGATAACGAGGGGTGGCGCCTCGACACTGACCGAAGCGGCCGCCATGCGGAAACCGACTGTAGTCGTCCCGTGGAGAGGCGCGGCTGACGATCACCAGATGAAAAACGCGGTCGCAGCATCTGGCGAAATGACGCTTGTATGGGATGAACGCACGGATTCTCTCGGCGAATTGGCCTTGAAACTGGAGCGGCTCTACGACAAACATATACGTGAAGACGGCTCAACGACGGACTTGTTGTATAATTCGGGCAAAGCCGGAGAGGCCAATTGTCGCAGGTTATGGGATTTTGTGGCCAATTA
Organism: Synergistaceae bacterium; assembly: GCA_031288335.1. Taxonomy (GTDB): domain Bacteria; phylum Synergistota; class Synergistia; order Synergistales; family Synergistaceae; genus JAIRKI01. The sequence continues at coordinate 20,799 of JAITRO010000159.1, forward strand.
CTGGAAAGGAGAGGTTGACGTTGAGTGACGGCACCCTCATGGATATAAAAACTCATAGAAAAATTCACCTCATGGGAATAGGAGGCGCCGGCATGAGCGGTCTCGCCCTCCTTCTTCACGAGATGGGACATTCGGTGAGCGGATGCGACGCCGAGAGTTCCTTTTACGTCGAGAAAGTGCGCAGGGAGGGCGTCGAGATTGCGATGGGCCATCATAAATCGCATCTTGACATGTACGATCCCGAACTCATCATACACACGAGCGCGATAGCCCAGGATCATCCCGAACTGATAGAGGCGCGCAGGCGCGGAATAAAGGTGGCGCGTCGGGCTGAGATATTGAGTATGCTCTTTAATGACAAAAGGGGCGTGGGCATAGCGGGAACGCACGGAAAAACCACCACGGCTTCAATGATATTGATGACAGCCGAATTGGCGGGGCTCGACCCGACCGCGGCCATAGGCGGCGAATTGTCCGACATGGGATGCAACGCGAAAATAGGCGGGGGAGAGTATATGGTGGCGGAGCTTGACGAAAGCGACGGATCATTTGAGCTTTTCTCCACGGAAATAGCGGTGATAACGAATGTCGACTGGGACCATGTGGATCATTATCCGACGCACGACTCCGTCGTGAGCGCTTTTGAGAGGTTCGCGTCCCGAAGAAAACCGGGTTCGTCGCTGATAGCGTGCGGCGAGGACGCCGGAGTGCGGAAAATGCTGCAAAACGGCAAAACCGGCGAGGCGGTTCTCTATGGCTGGGGGTTCGGCTGGGACTGGGGCGCCGCGAAAATTGAACACCTCGGCGGCGGGGGCGTGAAGTATATGTTGAATCGCTCGGGGCGTCCCGTCGGCGAAGTGAAACTGAAAGTATCTGGGGAGCACAACGTGTTGAATTCGCTCGCGGCATTCGCGGCCGGTGAGATAATGGGCATACCTTTCGAATCCTCGCGCAAATCCCTCGGCATCTTCAAGGGAGCGAAACGCAGGCTTCAGCATGTAGGAGAGGCGTTCGGCGTGCTCATATACGACGATTACGGACATCATCCGAGAGAGATAGCGGCGACCATGTCGGCCGTATCTCACTCTTTCGATAGGCCTTTGCACGTGGTCTTTCAGCCGCACCGCTATACGCGGACGCAGGCCCTTTACCGCGATTTCGCGGCGGTTTTGAGCGCGGCCGAAAAAATATATATCCTTCCAATTTACTCGGCCGACGAAATTCCCATTCCGGGCGTCTCGTCGTTCCTGATAACCGATGAACTGCACGCCACGGGCAGAGATGACGCGGTCATGTGCGGCGATTTTCAGGAAGCGTCGGAACACGTGTGCGGCGCCGCGCGTCCGGGCGATATGGTGCTGACGGTTGGGGCCGGCAGTATCGAATACCTCAGCAGGCAGATACTTAAATGTCTTCAGGAGAAAGCGCAAAACAATGCGGAACCCAACAGTGCCTGACTTTTCGGGCTCGTATGTCCGATATAACACGCCGCTCGCCCCTCTTGTCACATGGGGCGTTGGCGGCGCTGCCAGGATGATGTTCGTTCCGCGGACGGAAGATGAGCTTGCTGGGGCTGTCTCATGGATTCATTCGAACGGGGAGGATTTTTTCGTCCTTGGGGGAGGCTCAAACGTCTTGATTTCGGACGCCGCGTTTGAGATCCCCGTCATAAATACCGTGAAAATGTCGGCGATTACGGTTCGCAGATCCGGCGATACGGCATATATGGATTGTCTCGCGGGAACGCCTATGAAAGAGGTTCTGGCGCTCTCGCTGAAAAACGGTTGGAGCGGCCTCGAATGCGCCGCTGGTATTCCGGGAACAGTGGGAGGCGCCATAGCCGGCAATGCGGGTTCCAAAGCCGGCTCGGTCGGCGCGTCGGTCGAGTCGGTCGTGACGCTTGAACCCGACGGATCCCGGACCGTGTGGAGCGGCTCTGAAATCAATTGGGGGTACCGGAGCTGCTCGTTGTTCGAGGGGGAAAAGAGAATCGCGCAAAGCGTCACTTTTCGGACGACATCCTCGTCCAAGGACGAAGCGGCGCGTCTCGCGGCCGAAACGATGCGGGGAAGAAAATTTCAGCCAGTCTCTTCGCGAACGGCCGGCTGCGTCTTTAAAAATCCTCCGGGGAACAGCGCCGGGAAACTGCTGGACATGTCGGGCTGCAAGGGTATTTCGGTCGGAGGCGCCAGGGTGTCCGAATCGCACGCGAATTTTATAGAAAATCACTGCGGAAGCGCCCGGGATATCCTGTCTCTCGCGTTGTTGTGCAGAAAGAAAGTCCTTATGAAGTTCGGGACGCATCTGGATTTCGAGGTCAAGATAGCTGGTATTTGGGAGGCTTGGCCTGATGTCGGCGAGTAAAGGAAGTGTGTGGAAAAAATATTTGATATTTATCAGCTTCTTTTGCGGAGCATTGTATTTCCTTGAAATGAGATACAGTTTTTTCAGGCTGAGAGAGGTGGAGATAACACCAGGCAACGTAATGCCGGAAGAAGTGATATGGCAGGCTTTGCCGAGGAAGGCGATGAATTTTTGGCCGTATCTCCTCTTTAACAGAGACGTTTTTGTGGAACGGGTGACGAATTTTTACCCGGTTTCGATGAAACTCAGTTTCTCCGGATGGGGAAAATATAAACTGACTGTCGAACCGCTGGATATATTCCTGTCCGTATCGTGGAACTCGAAATTTTGGCTCTTGTCCTTCGACGGCATGATATGGCAGGCAAATCTTCCGGCCGCTCTCATGGTCAAAGGCATGAAATATCCGACACGTCCCACGCTGGTTTGGGACTCGCAATTGCCGGTGCCGATATATGCCGGAGGGCGGAAGGGTGATATTTATACATCAGCTTTACCTATGGAGAAGATACAGAGATGGTATGACACGATCGGGAAAATACGCTGGCACAAGAGCATTTATCAAATTATAGCGGGCAGGATGGAGGGACGTCGGGTAGTGCGGATATTGCTGGGCGGCGAAGGCCGGATATCCGGCGAAATACTGATGAAGGACGACGCGTCCGACTGGCTTTCAGTCGCGGCGGCGCTTGAAAATATATACCCCAGCGCATCAGGAGGAATTCCGGCGGGACTTATTGTGAATGCGATATATACGGACGCGAAAATGACCGTTTTTGAAAAGGGACATATGTGAGATGGATGGCGCGCGAATCTGTTTCGGCGATAAGGAGGACCCGCATGGTATCTTTTATGAGAAATTCAGCTTCGTCAGCATATAGAGGATCGGAATTCCTGGTGGGTTTGGACTTAGGTACCAGTAAAATAACCGTGGTCGTGGCCGAACGCGAGGGACCATCCGGCGAAGCTCAGATAATCGGCATCGGCCAGGCGCCCTCGACCGGCATAAGGAAGGGACAGATAGTAAATATCGATCAGACCGTGAAGTCTCTCAAACGCGCCATTGAAGATGCAGAAAATATGGTGGGCCAGAATTTGTCGGAGGCTACAGTCGCGTTCAGCGGCGCCAACGTCCAAAGCATTAAGAAGAAGGGTTTGATCTCGCTTGGTCGGTCCCCCCGCACCGTGATAAGATTCGACATAGAGCGCGTGATAGAATCCGCGCAGAACGATCTTTCCGTGCCCGGCGGCCAAATGATACTTCACACGATTCCGGTCGAGTATTCTCTCGACGGCACGAGCGGCATCGACGATCCTCTCGGAATGGCGGGCATGAGACTGGAAATAGAACTGATGTCGGTCATCGTTCCCGTGGCCATTGTCCAGAACGTCAAAAACTGTGTGACGAGAGCCGGTCTCGGAGTGAGCGGTCTCGTCATCAAGCCGCTCGCGTCGTCCCTTGGGGCTCTCACCTCGGAGGAGATCGTCGTCGGTTCGGTGGTGGTGGATTTCGGCGGCGGAACATGCGGCGTCTCGGTTTTTTCGGAGGGCAGGCCCAAACACCTGGCAGTCATATCCGTCGGAGGCGAACACATCACCAACGATATAGCGGTAGTGCTGAAAATTCCGACGAACAAGGCGGAGGAAATAAAAAAAGAGCTGTCCCTCTTTTCCGATTCGATACTCGCGGAACAGGACAAACTCGAGTTCGAATACATGGGGCGCGCTTACGCCTGTCCGCTCGATAAACTCACCGATGTCGTGCAGTGCAGGGTGGAAGAATTATTTTCGATCTACATCAAAAACGAAATCGCGGCGTCGGGAGTTACCTCACTCCCAGGCGGTCTGGTCATCACCGGCGGAGGATCGAAGAGCGCCGGCATCGATCAATATCTCGCGAAGCTCGTCAATATGCCGGTGCGCGTCTCTTTGCCGCTGGATTCTGGCCGTATGCCGCCCTCTCGTAACGGGGTTGAATACACCTGCGCCGCCGGTATAATACGCTATGTGCTGGAAAAAGAGAGGGATCCGCTCAAGTATATAGACTATTCGTTCGAGTCGGAAAACATCAATATCGCCGATCCGATCGTTCCCGCGCTGCCCGCAAAGAAGACGGTATTTCAGAACGTGGTCAATTTATTCAAGGAATTGTTTTAGTGATGAAGATGGTTTTGTGGCTCTCAAAAAAGAATTGGAGGAAATAAGGATGCCGGAGATATTTCAGCTCGAAAATCAAGGCCACTCCAGTCCCGGCCGCGAAGTGATAAAAGTACTCGGAGTTGGCGGCGGCGGCTGCAACGCCCTCAATCACATCATACGGGGGCATGTGTGCGGCGTCGAATTCATAGCCGCCAACACGGACAAGGCCCATTTGGATATTGTGGACTCTCCAGTGAAGATAATGCTTGGAAGAGAACTCACCCGAGGACTTGGGGCGGGCGCGGATCCAAATGTCGGAGAAAAGGCCGCCGTCGAGGCGAGAGAGGAGCTGCGCGCCGCGCTGGACGGGGCCGATATGATTTTTATCGCGGCAGGAATGGGCGGCGGCACCGGCACGGGCGCGTCCCCGGTAATAGCGAGCATCGCCAGGGAGACGGGAGCGCTCGTGGTTGCCGTGGTGACGAGGCCGTTTTCGTTCGAGGGCAAACGCCGCACCAACCTATCCGAGGAGGGCATCGGAAAACTCAAGGAACAAGTCGATGCCCTCATAGTGATCCCCAACGACAAACTCCTGCTGGTCTCCGATAAACGGACTCCGGTGAACAAGGCGTTCGAGCTGGCCGACAACGTTTTGCATCAAGCCGTTCAGGGCGTCACCGACCTCATATTGAGACCCGGCACCGTCAATGTCGATTTCGCCGACGTCCGCACGATAATGAGCAGCGCCGGCTCGGCAATTATGGGCATCGGCGAAGGGTACGGAGAAAACAGGGTGGCAACTGCGGCGCATAACGCGATAAACAGCCCGCTGATGGAGGCTCCGATGATAGGCGCGAAGAGGGTGCTCTTCAACGTCACCGGCAGTTCCAAACTGGGCATTCACGAGGTGGAGGAGGCCGCTCAAATCATCAACAACGCTTCCGACAAGGACGTGAACCTGATTTGGGGGCAAGTGTTCGATCCGGATATGGAGGACATGGTGAGAATCACTATCATTGCCACGGATTTCGAGGAATCCGCCATTTACGCCGCGTCCGGTTCAAGAGGAAAGAACGCGTCGTTTCTGGAACGCGCAGCCGACCTGGAACTCCAGAAGCCTTCCTCGATGACCATTACGGGCGCCGCTGTGGCGGCTTCAGGCGGAGCCGCGCCGGCGCAAGCCGGCGATGTCAAGGGCACCGAGTCTTTTAAGGGGCGTTCCGATATAGGCGAGACGGCGGTAATGTTTTCCGGATTTCCAGACGACGAAAATCTGTTCAGCAGCCAGGGAATTCCGCAGGATCAACTGGACATTCCCTCTTATATCAGAAGAAAAAAGCTGTGAGAGGACGGATTGCCGAAAACTACTTCTGCCTGGACCAGTTGGTCCGGAAAAAGGCGCGAAGAAATTTTGACTGTGGATTTGCCAGGTGGCGGGGATTTGCCCTGCGCGATATTTTTCCCCGCAGATTACAAGATCGGGATGGCGAATCTTGGCATTCATTATATATATAGAGCTTTAAGAGAACTCGGGGTGTTGGCGGAACGTTTCTTCGCGTCGCCGTCGCCCTTCAGGTCGGTCGAAAGCGACACGATGATCGAGAGGTTTCCTCTCGTTCTGGGAAGCATATCCTACGAGCCCGACGTGATCGTGTTCGCAAAATGGCTCGAACTGGCGGGTATTCGGGCGGCGAGAGAACGCAGGGAATCGTCCCCGCACACGCGGCCGCTGATAGGAGCGGGCGGCGCGCTGACTTACATCAATCCGCTGCCGTTATCGGGAATTTGCGACTTCATAATTCTCGGGGACGGGACCAAAACCGCGAGGTTTCTGGTTCAGGTTTTGAGAAGCGGGCATTCGCGGGAGGAAACGCTCTCGGCGTTGGCGGAACATCCCTCCGTATTCGTTCCGTCGCTTCACGAGGACGGGAGACATTCGCTCGTGACGGCGAAGAACGACATATCGGAGGATTATGGCCGAAGCACCTGGATTGCGAAGGACAGCATCTTCAAGGACACCCTGCTTTTGGAGCTGCAGCGGGGATGTCCGAACGGATGCCGGTTTTGCACCTTGACGGGCTGTTTTTCTCCAGTGAGGGTGCGCGGGCCCGAGCTTATCGAACGCGATATCGATGAGGCTATCCGCGTCGCGGAATTCTCGCGCATAGGACTTGTTACTCCGGAGGCCGGGGATTACAGATACATCGACGCATTGCTGGATTTTGCGGAACATAGGGGAAAGAGCGTCTCGTTTGCCTCGCTTCGCGTGGACAATCTGACCGAACGCATGATGAAAGCGCTCGTTTCGGGGGGAGGCGTGACGGTTACGGTAGCTCCGGAGACGGGTGACGATTGTCTGAGGAACATTTGCGGAAAACGTTTCAGCAATGAGGACGTGTTCGAAAAATTGGAGATGGCGGCTCACATGGGCGCGAGTTCGGCAAAGCTGTATTTTATGATCGGTCTGCCGGGAGAAACACAGGAACAGGTGATGTCCATTGCCGCGTTATGCGAGGATGTAAGGTTGAAAACGGGTCTCGCCGTGACCGCATCGGTGTCGCCCTTCGTTCCGAAGCCGGGAACGCCGTGGGCTGGGGAGGTGTTTGCGGGGGAGAAAAAACTCAAGGTTTTATTTTCGCTGTTATCGCGATCTTTGGGCGGCGTGAGCGGTGTGAAACTGCGTGCGGCCGGAATAAAGGAGGCCTGCGTCGAATACGCTGTTTCCGGGGCAGGGCCGGAAGCGTCGAGCTTCATTGCCCGCAGCGTTTTGTCGGGTATTTCGTACAAAGAACTTTCGCGGCTGTCCGACAGAAAAGAGACTGAAGCGGAATTGAGCAGGCTGGGGCTCGCGTTTCCGCATTTCAAGAAGGGAGGCGCCTGAAAAATGGCCGCAACAACAAGGAGATCGAGGATTACCAAAAGGAAAGGATCGGGGATAACATTCGGGCATTTCGCCCTTCCTATTGCTGCCGCGGTGGCATTGGGACTTCTTTTTGTGGGGATAAAACTGTTTTTCCTCACCTCGTCCGATCGCGGCGCGGCGGAGATCGCGCGCGTCGAAACGCCCGTGTTTTCGGAACCGGCGGCCGTGCTCGATGAACCGGACTTCATGCTCGCCGGAGCCCCTGAGATGATAATCGAACCCGAAAAACTGGAAATTGAAACGACGGATATCCCCATAGTACTGGCAAGCCCGCTCACACAATTTGGAAGGGCGGCTCGAGTGTCGTCCGGAACTTCCGGGCAGGCCTCGGGCAGCAAAAATACACAGAAGAGTGCTTCGGCCGCCGGCGCGGCAAAAACGGTCAGCCCAGCCGCCGCTTCCGCCGCGAAATCGAAATGGGGCGTGCAGGTGGGTGCTTTCGTCAATGAAGGCAGCGCTTCCTCGCTCGTCTCCGAGATTAAAAAACAGGGGTACTCCGCTTCCGTCAGCAAAGCGGATTCGGCCGGCAAGACTTTCCACAGGGTCAGGGTGGGCGCCGGCAATTCCAGAGAAGACGCTGACAGGCTCGCCGTGGAATTGAGCAAAAAGGGTTATCCGGTCTCTGTCGTGCCAATGCTGTAAACGAAAGACACGGCTCTTAAAAATGTCCCCCGCAAAGTTTTGCGCAAATTTCCGGCAAGTTTTGGCAGCTTTCGGTAACTTTTGGCAAGCCGGCGTCCCGCGCGAGATGCCGGCTTTTTGTACGCTGCGCCGTCTATGAGGATAATAGATAAACGCGGGCGCGATATAAATTACGCCAGAATATCGGTCACCGACAGGTGCAATTACCGTTGCGTATACTGTATGCCGGAGGAAGGTGTAAAACCCCGCTCTCACTCCGAAATAATGCGGTTTGAGGATATCCTGTGGCTGTCGCGCATCCTGGTTTCGCTGGGGATAAGGCATATTCGCTTCACGGGCGGCGAACCGCTTGTTCGCAGAGGAATGGCCGACTTCCTCGTGTCGTTCAGGGAGGAATTTCCGGAATTGGATATTTCCATGACAACAAACGCGTCATTGCTGTCCCGTTTTGCCGGGATCATCGCCAAGGCGCGCCTGTCCGGGATGAACGTCAGCCTGGACACGCTCGACACCGGCAAATTCACCTCCATGACGAGGCTCGGGGACATATCCGGCGTCATGTCCGGCATCGCGTCCGCCGCGGAACTCGGCATACCTAACATAAAGACCAATACGGTAGTGATGCGCGGCTTCAACGAACACGAATTGCCCGGCATCGTCAAATTCTCCTGGAAGCTGGGGTTCATCCCAAGAATGATCGAATTTATGCCGCTTTGCGGAGATTTATGGGGGAAGGAAACGTTCGTGTCCTCCGGCGAGATTTTTGAACTCCTGAAACCCGCGGGCGACTGGAGCCCCGAGAGACCTGGAGCAAAGAAAACGGCGCACGGGCCGGCCAAATATTACACGGATGCCCGCACCGGCCTCAAAGTGGGCGTGATCGAGGCGGTCTCCAACCATTTCTGCTCGGAGTGCAACAGACTCAGGATAACGGCCGCCGGAAACCTGAGAGCATGTCTTTTTAGCAGTAAGGAAACGCCTCTCTTGACCGCGATAAGGGAAAGAGACGAAGCGGCCTCCCGCGAGGCCATACTGACAGGCATCGGGCTGAAGCCAAAAAAATGGAACGAGGCGGCCGACGGGGAAGGACATATGTCGGACATCGGAGGGTAGGGGGTATAATAATAACCATGAATGAATTTTCTCATTTCGACGAATCGGGCAGGCCGAGGATGGTCGATGTCGGAGAAAAACCCGTCACGCTGCGGCGGGCGGTGGCTGAGTGTGTTCTCGCGCTGCCCGATAAAATATACGAGGCGCTGCTCAGCGGGGGAGTGTCGAAGGGAGATCCGTTCAAAACCGCGGAACTCGGCGGCATAATGGCCGCGAAAAAAACGCCCGACCTCATTCCGCTGTGTCACAACATCAGGCTCGGCGGGATTTCGGTCAGGTGCGGGCTGTCCGAAGAGGAACGCGCCGTCAGGATAGAGTGCGAGGCGACGGCAAACGACGTCACCGGAGTCGAAATGGAGGCTTTGGTCGGCGCTACGATGGCGGCTTTGGTGTTTTACGATATGTGCAAGGCTTTGGATAAAGGTATGATTATAAAAGAAGCGAGGCTCATCGAAAAATCGGGCGGGCGAAGCGGACATTGGATAAATAGTTGAATTTTGGAGGAAAGCATGAGCATGAGGCGTCCTATGCGGGTTTCGGGACTTTATAACTCAAAACGCGGCGAGTTTTGCAAGCTTATCTACGTGCATCGCAGTTCAAACGGCGCCTCGTGCGTCAACGGAGAGCCGGTAAACATCACACTTCGCCGGGCGGGCGAGGCGGCGCCGCCAGGTTCTGATTTCCGCATCGTAATCTCGCCGGACATGAAATACGAGACGGGCGATTTTCTATCCGTGCATTTCGGAGTTAATTCCGGAGAGACAATGCTCAAAATCGAACCCGGAAACATGATATCGGTCGTCTGTCCGGGGTTCATAGGCGCGTCGGCGCGCCTGGACGTTTTCCGTCCGATAAGTACCGGAGTGCTGACGGTCAGCGACAGGGGTTACGCGGGGGAAAGGTCGGATACCGCCGGCCCGGCGCTCGAAGACCTCGCGTCGATCGTAGGCGCGGTCGTGAAGCGCAGGGATATCGTCCCGGACGAGATGGACATCATATCGCGCAAGCTCGTCGAATGGTCCGATTCGGACGCTCTGGAACTCATTCTGACGACGGGAGGCACCGGCTTGTCGCTTCGCGACGTGACGCCGGAGGCTTTGATGAGTATAGGCGGCAGGGTGGCGCCTGGATTCGGGGAAGCGATGCGCGCGAGGTCGATGTATTATACGCCGCGGGGTTGTCTTGGCAGAGGAATAGCCGTGACGAGAGGAAAAACTCTCATCATCGCTTTCCCGGGCAGCGAACGGGCTGTGAGGCAGTGTTTCGAGGCGATAGCGCCCGCGCTGCGTCACGGGGTTGAGATATTGAACGGGCGCGATGCCGACTGTGGGGGGCATTGAAATGAGCGTTGCGGCGAAATGCGTGATTATTTCAGGACTTTCCGGAGCAGGTAAAAGCACGGCGCTCAGGATACTGGAAGACAGGGGGTTTTACGCGGTCGACAACCTGCCTCCGGTCATGCTGCCGTCGCTCATCGAAACCCTTTCGGCCGACAACGCCGCGGTCACGTGCGGAGTGGCGGCGGTGGTCGGCGCACGGGAAGAGAAAATCCTGGACGAACTCGAAAAGTCCGTCGAAAGCATAAAGAACGCCGGCATCAAGACCGAATTGGTCTTTCTCGATGCCGCCGATGAGACCCTGATTCGGAGATACGAGAAGACCAGAAGGCGCCATCCCCTGGGAGAGGGCGTCACCATCGCCGAGGGAATAACGCGCGAGCGCGCCGAATTATCCGCGCTGAGAAAGAAGGCGTCGATAGTGATAGATACGTCGGATTTCAACGCGTCGGATTTTTGTTCTTCGCTGATGGCGCAATTGGGCATGAACGAATATCCCTTCACGGTGATAGTAAGTTCCTTCGGCTTCAAAAACGGAATCCCGAGGGACTGCGACTATATGTTCGACACGAGGTTTTTGCCGAACCCCAACTACGTTCCCGAGCTGAAAGCGCTGTCGGGGCGGGATGCCGAAGTGCAGGAATATCTCGACAAAATACCGGAAAAACAAGTGTTCATGAAACGCCTCGTCTTTTTTATGGAATTTATTCTGCGGCATTACGAGAACACCGGCAAGAAGCAGCTTCACGTGGCCATCGGCTGTACGGGAGGAAGACACCGGTCGGCGGCCGTCGCCGAACAGCTCTCGAAGATAATATCAGGCACCGGACTCAGGACAGCCGTTAACCACAGGGATATAGACATGGAGGAACGATAGGGAATGCAGAACGCTGCGGTTCTCGTCGCGGCCGGTTTCTTTTTGGGCTGCGTCGTTACGTCACTTTTGCCGCTTAGGTCGCGCCGCCGCATCGGTATGCCCGGCAGAGCTTCGCGCCGCAGGCGGGAGGTCATGGAAAGCGCGATCGAGCACAGATTGCTGCGGGGGCCAAAATTCGTCTGTATTGGAGGAGGCACCGGTCTGTCCACATTGCTCGCCGGACTCAAGAGCTTCACGAGGAATATCACGGCAGTCGTAGCGGTGACCGACGAAGGCGGCAGTTCGGGACGCCTGCGGCAGGAATGGGGGGTGCTGCCGCCGGGCGACATTCGCAACTGTCTTGTCGCGCTGGCGGAGGACGACAGCTCCCTGAACAGAATACTGAATTTCAGGTTCGACAGGGGCGAACTCGCGGGGCACAGCCTCGGAAACCTCATTTTGCTCGCGGCCTGCGAACTCACCGGCGATTTCAGCAAAGCCGTCGAGGAGATGAACAGGCTCCTTGCGATAAGAGGGCGCGTCCTGCCGGTCACAACCGAGACGGTCGTCCTTCACGGCGAGGCGGAAAACGGGAAACTTGTCAAGGGAGAACTCGAGATATCCGAGTACGGCGCACAGATGAAGAGGATGTGGCTGGAACCTTCGTCGGCCAGGCCGCTTCCCGGGGTGATAGAAGCCATCTCGGGCGCGGACGCGATAATCCTCGGGCCGGGCAGTCTTTTCACAAGCATCCTGCCGAACCTGCTGCTGGAGGAAGTGACCAAAGCCATCCGAAACGCCGACCTGCCGAAAGTATACGTCGCAAATCTCATGACTCAAAAAAACGAGACCGAACGAATGAACACAACGGCCCACCTCGACTGGATAGCGAGCGTGCTCGGCGAAATGCCGGATTATATCGTGGTGAACCACACTCCCATTCCCGACGACTATCTCGAAAGATACCGCGAAAAAGGGGCCGAGCCGTTGTATCTTTCGAGGGAAGAAGAACTTTATCTGGAACGGAACGGCTGCGAGATCGTCTCGGCCGATCTGGTGAACATAAAAGACGGCAAGTATCTGCGGCATCACTCGAAAAATCTGGCCGAGATACTAACGCGCATTGCGAGGGATTATCGTGAAGACAACCTGCGGGGATAAAGCGGCATGAAAAATTATCTTGCCGAAGCTTGGGACGAATTTATCAACTTGCCCATTTGCGACGCTCCCTCGGAATTCTCCGGTTTTTTGTCGGCGCTTCCGGCAAAAAGGGATGGGGACTGCGTCCTCGTAGATACGCGCAAACTCGTCATAGCTCGGAGAATAATGAAACTCGCCGGGGGTTTGAGCACGGAAACCAGGGAGAAAGTCATCCCTCGATACGGAAATTTTCTGGAACTGGATAAGAGCCGCGGCAGGGCTTTATTCCGCGTTCAAGGCGGGGCGTATTCGGAGATGAATCAGCGCACGTTTCGGAAATGGGCGTGGTTTCGGGGAGTATGGGGAGGATGCGGATCTCTGTATCTCCCTCGCGTTGGATATTACATGTCGCTTCGGCCTCCCCGCGGCAGAGACTGCGAGAAGCGACTCTCCGCGATACTTCGTTCGTCCGGGGTGAACGCCGGCGCTAGGTCCAAAAGAGGCAGGACGGAATACATGATAAGGAACCTGGAGGATATAGTGACAGTCCTTGCCGGGATGGGATTCGTGAGAACTTCTCTCATGTTCGAGGAGACCGCGGTGTTGAGGTCTGCCCGCGGCACGGCCAATAAGTTAACGAACTGTGACAGGGCAAACATAGGAAAAGCGCTCGACGCTGCCAGGCTTCAAATGCGGCTTGTCGACGCGCTCGACGAAAAAGGCCTGTGGGACGCGATATCCCCGCAATTGGCCGAAGTCGCGAGGACGAGGCGCGAACATCCGAGCGCGTCCCTTGGAGAACTCGGACAGATTTTATCGAAACCGGTCAGCAAAAGCACAGTCAAATACAGATGGAAAAAGCTGGAAGCATTCTTGGCGGGAATAAATACTATGAAAACGAAAAGGGGATGATCGAGTTGTACCTTGGAAAAGCGGACGTCAATACTTACGACAAGGGAGCCGAGCGTGAATTTCTAGTCTCGAACGGCGCAGGGAGTTACGGGTCTTCCACGGTTATAGGCGCTAACACGAGGAGCGGACACGGGCTTTTGGTCGTCCGTTCAAAAATGAACGAGACCCATATGGTGCTGATAAGCAAACTGGAAGAAACGCTTTATGTCGGCAGCAGGAAGTACCAACTGTCCACAAACCGTTACAAGGATCTGATATATCCCGATGGATTCAGGTACTTGCAGGAATATCAGGGAAACCCTTACCCCGATATTTTATTCGTCATTCACAGCGTTTTCCTCAGGAAATCCCTTTTCATGCCTCTCAACGGCACATGCACCGTGGTCAGGTACGAACTTCTCGCTTCCCCTAAACCCGTAACGCTGGAAATACGTCCGCTTTTCGCGCACAGGGCCAACGACGTCACCTGTCCGGATCACTCGGATGCCGGATTTGAGGCTGTAAATTCCGAAAACACGATAAACGTATCGGGACGCGGCGCGGTGAGCCACGTCTCATGCGCGGGCAAACCCGGGCAGGGGCATTGGTCCGAAAAACCGATGTGGTTCGAAAACCTCATTTACGAGAAAAACGCGGAGTCCGAGACGCCTTCCGTCGACTCCCTCTGGTCTCCCGGTTACGAGACTGTGGAGATGGAACAGGGAGAATCAGTCTGGGAGGTGCTCTCCGAGGAACCTATATCCTACTCGCCCGAGGAACTCGACTCGCTTTTGAAGGACACGGCGGAACGCCAGAAACTTTTCGTGGAAGGACTTCCGATAAGCGCCAAACACCATCCCGCTCAGGATTTGGCCCGCAGTGCCTGTCACCTCGTATCCGAGAACGTCGACTCGTCCCCGGCCGTCATTTCGGGTTTCCCGTCGGTGCAGCTGCGCGCCCGCGATACCTTCATCGCCCTTCCGGGTTTGACTCTGGCGACAGGACGGGACGGGGCCGCTCGCGGCATCCTCTCGGCGTGGCTCGAACGGTCGCGTTCCTGCGGCGGAATCATGCCCTCATGTATCAGCGGCGGCGAAGCCGTGACCGGGGATATCGACTCCGGTCTCTGGTATTTGTACGCGCTCCAGAAATATACCGCGCAGGCTGGATTCGATTTCGCGCGCGAAAATTACGCCGAATTCGCCGGCATCCTCGACAAATACACGCGGAATTTGCCCGAACTCGGCGCTGTGATGGACGGCGGCACGAAACTGATAAAATATTTCAATACAAACAAGACGAACAATTGGATGTCCGGAGACGCGGACGGCGAGCCGCTCGTGGAGCGCAAGGGTTATCTCGTGGAGATAAACGCCCTCTGGTATGACGTCCTGCGTTTTATGGAGGAAGCCGCTTGCGTGATCGAGGACGGGCAGTCGGCCGAAAAATATTCGAATCTGGCCCGGGAAGTGAAAGAATCGTTCGCCGACATATTCTGGAATGGGTCGGCGGATTATCTCTACGATTGGGTCGATCCCGCAGACGGGCGGCGCGACGAGCTGATCCGGCCGAACGCGATATTTGCGGTATCCCTGCCTTATGCGGTGCTGGCGGACGAAATGGGGCGTTCCGTGTTCGCGACATGTTGGAACCAGCTTTACACGACCTACGGCCTTCGTACCCTCGACCCTCACAACGAGAAGTTCAAGGGCCGCGCCGAGGGACGCCCCGACCAGAAAAAGAAGGCGCGTCTGCGCGGCATGGCATGGCCTTGGCTGCTCGGGCAGTTCATCACCGCGTACATGCGTTTCAACCCCGGCGATGTGGACATGGGCTGGCGGTTTGTACGTCCGTTCACCTCGCATCTGCGCAGGGGATGCCTCGGTGGTGTCGCCGAGTATTTCGACGGTGTGATGCCATACATGCCAAACGGCGACGTGTTGAGCGCCGTCTCGATAGGCGAACTGCTCAGGGTGATTCATGAAGATCTGATGTGACCCCAAATATGCGGGATCAAAACCTCGGGCGCTGCCCGCACTCGCCGGGGAGCTTGTTTCCCGATGTTTTGATCCTGTGGTTTAAGAGCGTTTGGTGATGGCTTGATATGATGAACGCTTATTCGCTTAACACTGCAACGAACATAGCTCATTGGAAAAACTGTCCGGTCTTGAAACGTCCGGGATTGCTTATGTTTCTCGCTTATTCGGCGCGTTTCCACCTCGTACCCTGGGGCGTGTCCTCCAGGATTATTCCCTTTTGGCTCAAGATGCCGCGTATTTCGTCGGAGCGTTTGTAGTTTTTGTTTTTTCTCGCCTCTTGTCTTTCGTTTATGAGCGCTTCTATCTCGGCGTCGCCGGATCTCTTTTCCTCGTCTATGCCTATTATGCCCATCACGCCGTCGACCATGCGAAGGAACTCGGCCGCGGCCGCGATCGTCTCGTAATCTATTCCGCCCTCGCGGCCTAGAGAGACGTTCGTGGCGTGAATGACGTCAAATACGGCGCCGATCGCGCCGGCAGTGTTGAAGTCGTCCTCCATGCACTCGTCGAATAACTCGCGCGCTTCTTTAAGTGACTCGCGAAGCTCCGCGTCGTCCTCGCAGGCCGCCGCTCCGCGAGGACACGCGGCAAGGGCGAATTTGATCTCAGCCCAGCCGTTGCGCAGCCTTGCCTGCGCGTGGCTCGCCTGTTCGAGCGTGTCCCGCGAAAAGTTGATGGGCGAGCGATAGTGAGCGGACAGCATGAAAAGCCTGATCACGACGGCCGAAAATTTCGACCGTACGTCGCGCACGGTGAAAAAATTGCCGAGCGATTTCGACATCTTTTCCTGATCTACCATGAGGTATCCGTTGTGAATCCAAAATCTCGCGAAAGGTTTTCCGCTCGCGGCCTCGCTTTGCGCTATCTCGTTTTCGTGGTGCGGGAACATCAGATCGCTTCCGCCTCCGTGAATGTCGATGGTTTCGCCGAGATAACCGCGCGCCATGGCGCTGCACTCTATGTGCCAGCCCGGTCTGCCCGGCCCCCAGGGACTGTCCCATGCGGGTTCTCCCGGTTTTTGCGCTTTCCAGAGGGCAAAATCGAGAGGCGCGCGCTTACGCTCGTCGATTTCGACCCGCGCGCCGGCGCGAAGGTCCTCCAGGCTCTGTCCGGAGAGCTTGCCATACTCCGGGAACGTGTCGACCTCGAAGTAGACGTCACCGCTCGCCTCGTACGCGTGGCCCTTTCGGATCAGCGCGGATATCATCTCTATTATCGCGGGCATTTCTTTGGTGGCCCGCGGATTTGCGGAAGCTCGCTTTATCCCTAGGGAGTCCGCATCCTCGTAGTAGGCCGCGATGAATTTTTCCGCGAGCTGGGCGACCGTTATGCCCATCTGTTCGGCCCGTTGTATCATCTTGTCGTCTATGTCGGTGAAATTTTGTATGAAATCGACCTCTAGTCCCTTGGATTCGAAAAACCTTCTGAGCACGTCGAACACTATGAAAGGACGCGCGTTCCCTATGTGGAAGTAGTCGTAGACGGTGGGGCCGCACGTGTAGAAAGTGACGCGCCCGGGTTTTGAGGGTTCGAAACGTTCCTTGCCGCCGGACAAGTCATTATAAAGCTGCATATTCAAGCAGGGTTGCACCTCCTGAAGTTTGTAAATTCAGACGATATCTTATACTAAAATCTCCCCTCGTGCTATACTACTAAACTATAATTATCGTATTCATAACGAATTGGATGTGAAATTCACGGGTAATGATGGAGAGGGAAGATTTACTGAAAATGATAAGACGCTTTCCCGACAAGCCGGGAGTTTACATAATGTACGGCGAGGACGGGCGGGCAATTTACATAGGCAAGGCGAAATCCCTTAAAAAGAGGGTTTCGTCATATTTCAGACACACGTCCTTCGCGTCCTCGCGTCTTGCGAAACTCGTATCCGAAATCCGCGACATCTCGACCGTCCGCACGGAAAACGAAGCGGAGGCCATGATTCTGGAATCCAGGTTCATAAAGCTATATCAGCCGTTTTTCAACGTAGAACTCAAGATGGGAGAGAAATATCCTTTCATCAAGATAACGAACGAGGATTTTCCGAGGACCATCATCACCCGCAATAAACAACAGGACGGCGCCGTGTACATGGGGCCGTTCGTTCACACTGGACACCTGAGGTCGCTGCTGCGCATCAGCGAGAGATATTTTCCCCTCCGCACCTGCGCGCTGCAGCTTAAATCCGGCAAAATTCACAGCGAACGGCCGTGCATGAGGCATACGCTTGGGCTGTGTCTCGCGCCCTGTGCTGGAATGTGCACGGAATCGCTCTACAGGGAGCGGGTGGCTGACCTCGTCCTGCTTCTTCAGGGCAAAGGCGCCGATCTGGCAAACCAATTGCACAAAAGAATGGACGCCGCCGCGAACAAGCTGGAATTCGAGCATGCGGCACACCTGCGGGATACCATCAGGGCCATATGGCACGTGAACCGCCAACACCTCACCACTCCGGCGATGTTCGAGGAAAATCAGGACGACTGGCTCTCGCTCAAACGCCTGCGGGAAGTATTGGGTTTGCGCGATCTGCCGTGGAGGATTGACGGTTTCGACATCTCGCATACCGGCGGCGGAAATACTGTGGGCGTCGCGGTGGTATTCGAGCAGGGCATAGCAAACAAGTCCCTTTACAGGCGTTTTAACATCAAAACGGTGGAAGACGTCGACGATTTTCGTTCGATGGAGGAAACCCTGACCCGCAGGTACAAGAAGTGCATCGAGGCTCAGGAGCCGATGCCGCAGCTCATACTGATCGACGGCGGCCCGGTGCAGCTTGAATTCGCGCTGTCGGCGCTGAGCAAACTTGGGCTCGAAAAAATACCCGCGGTATCCCTCGCCAAACGCGAGGAGGAGATATTCTGTCCGGGAAAAAGCGAACCGCTGAGGCTTGATTTGAACGATCCGGGATTGAAATTGCTGCAGAGGGTTCGCGACGAATCCCACAGGTTTGCGATAACGTCGCACCGAAGAGCCCGCGACAAAAAATTTTCCCGCAGTACGCTTGAAGATATTCCAGGAATGGGTAAAAATAGAGTGGCTCAGCTGTTATCGCGATTCGGCAGCGTGAGGGCAATCGCGAAACTCGATCAGGAAGAACTGGCCTCAGTGCCGGGAGTAGGGTCCGTGCTGGCTGAACGCGTGCTGAAAGCGCTCGATATCTCGGATCCGGAATAATGGCACAGGCAAAACCTTGGGGTTCCGCCCCAAACCCCGCAAGGGACACGCCCCTTGACCCCTTTTATAAATATTAAAGAGGGTGCAGGGAGCTTGCTCCCTGCCGGGTTCGGGCAGCGCCCGAGGTCTTGCTCTTTTGAATCGAAGAGGTGTGTCACTTGATCAGCGTCAGCGAAGCACGGCTACATGAATACTATATGAGAATGGCCCTCTCTCTGGCACGCAGAGGAACGGGGTTCGTGAGCCCAAACCCCAGGGTTGGATGCGTCATCACGGATTACAGCGCACCGAAAACAAAAGCGGTGTCCTGCGGTTTTCACGGACGATACGGCGGGCCTCACGCCGAGACCGAGGCGATAAGAAACGCCGGCGGCTCCGTGAGGGGAATGACGGCTTATGTGACGCTCGAACCCTGCTGTCATACCGGACATACGCCGCCCTGCTGCGACGCTTTGATATCCGCCGGAATAGCTAGGGTAGTAATAGGGATGACCGACCCCGACCCTCGCGTTTCCGGCGGCGGGACTGCAAAACTCGAAGCGGCCGGAATCGAGGTCATATCCGGAGTATTGAGCGAAGAATGCGGACACCTCAACAGGGGATTCATCAAAAGGGTCGCGGAGGGGCGTCCGTGGGTTACAATAAAAGCGGCGGTGTCGATGGACGGGAACATAGCGCTCAAAAACGGCGAGAGCAAGTGGATCACAGGCCCGGAGGCACGCAGGAAGGCTCATTTGATGAGAGCGGCTAACGATGTCGTTTTGGTGGGAATAGGTACCGTGATGAAGGATGATCCGGAATTATCGGTGAGGGATTCGGAGGGACGTTCTCCGATCAAAGCTGTGGTGGATAAAGACCTGGAAATCCCGGTGGACGCAAGGGTTTTGAACGGCGGCGGGCGCGTGATTTTTACCGAGTTTACCGCGTCCGGCGCTCGCGGCGAAAAGATATTGGAACTTTCGAAAAGGGGCGTCAGGGTGATAAAATCGCGGATCTGCGGCGGGCATATCCCTCCGGGGGAAATACTGAAGGAACTTGCCGCGATGGGTGCGAATTACGTGTTGATAGAGGGCGGGGCGGGGCTGATATCTTCGTTCGTCGAGGCCGGCTGCGCCGACGAAGCGGCGTTTTTTACGGCCCCGAAATTGCTTGGGGACGGCGTGCATGTCACAAAGTTTCAAATTCCATCCATGAACTTGGCCGCCAAAGTGAAAAACCTCCGCGCGAAAACAATTGGCGCGGATGTCTTGTTGGAGGGCGAGTTCTGATGTTTACCGGTCTCATCGAATGCATGGGGGAGACGGTCTCGGTCGCGGCTTCTCGCGGAGGCATGGCCGAGATCGCGATAAAAGCGCCGATTGTCGCGTCCGGGATATCGCCTGGCGAATCCGTCGCCGTGGCAGGGGCGTGTCTTACGGCAGTCGGCTCGGACGGCGAAACGTTCAGGGCTCAGATGATGGCGGAGACGCTGCGCGCCACGCGCCTCGGCTCACTCGGGCCGGGCGGCATGGTCAATCTGGAACGCGCCCTGAAAACGGGCGGAAAGCTCGATGGGCATATGGTGCTCGGGCACGTGGACGAAGTGGGCGAGATATTGGCCGTGGAGACGGTAGGCGGCTCGAAAATCATCCATATCTCGGCGTCCGATAAAGTTTCCTGGGGGACGGCGCCCAAAGGCTCCGTGGCGGTCGACGGCGTCAGTCTGACCATCATCGACGCCGGGCGCGGCAGTTTTTCGATAGGCCTGATACCGACAACGCATGACCGCACGACGCTGGGTTTCCTCCAACGCGGGCACAGAGTGAACGTCGAAATCGACGTGATCGCCCGATATGTGGCGAGATTGTTGGGCAGAGACGCCGAATCCCCCGCGAGGGACGAACTCACCTGGGAAAAACTGGCCGAATACGGTTGGAAGTAGAGAAACGGGAGGATGCGGATATAATGGCGACAGAGGAAAAGATAGAACTGAACACTATAGGGGAGGCGATAGGGGATATTGCTTCCGGCAGATTGGTGATAGTGGTGGACGACGCCAACCGCGAAAACGAAGGGGATCTCGTGGCGGCGGCGGAATTGTGCACGACGGAGATAATGAATTTCATGGTGCGGGAGGCCCGCGGGTTGGTCTGCGCGCCGATAGCCTCCGACATCGCCGAACGCCTCGGCATTGAGCTGATGGTGGAGCACAACACCGACCTTCACGGGACGGCTTTCACCGTGACGGTCGACGCGAGGAAAGGCGCCACCACCGGAATTTCAGCGGGAGACAGGGCGCTCACAGTGCGAAAACTCGCCGACCCGTCGGCACAGCCCGGAGATTTCAGGCGTCCGGGACATATATTTCCGTTGATAGCCCGCAGCGGCGGAGTGCTCAAAAGGACCGGCCACACGGAGGCTGCTATCGATCTGGCAAGGCTCGCCGGGCTGCGTTCCGCCGCGGCGATATGCGAGATTTTGAACGAGGACGGCTCCATGGCGAGGCTTCCCCAATTGCTCAACTTCGCGGCAGGACACGGCTTGAAAATCGTCTCGGTGGCCGACATCGTGAAATACCGCCTCGGCAGGGAAAAACTGGTCGAATGCGAGGTGACGGTCGACTTTCCGACCGAGTACGGCGATTTCAAGGTATACGCGTACAGGTACGCCGGGGACGACGCCGAGGTGGTTCATCTGGCACTGGTCAAGGGTGACGTCGGCTCGGTCGAAAATGTCCTGGTGAGGGTTCATTCGGAGTGCATCACGGGAGATACGTTCGGCTCCCTGCGCTGCGACTGCGGCGATCAGCTTCACGCCTCCATGAAAATGATAGAGAAAGAAGGAGCAGGCGTTTTGCTGTATCTGAGACAGGAAGGCAGGGGCATCGGGCTTCTCGCCAAATTGAAGGCATACAGGCTGCAGGAACAGGGGCTCGACACGCAGGACGCCAATATTGCCCTCGGTTTCCCCCCCGATTTGAGGGATTACGGCGTTGGAGCCCAGATTCTGGTCGACCTTGGCGTGAAGAAAATAAGGCTCATTACGAACAATCCCAGGAAGATGATCGGCCTGGAGGGTTACGGTCTGGAGATTACGGAGCGGATACCGCTGGAATTTCCGCCCAACGAACACAACAAAAAATATCTGGAGACGAAGTGCCGCAAAATGGGGCACGTGTTGCACATATAAAACTGACGCTGGAGGAATGATTGAGATGAAAACCGTAAACGGCAACCTCATAGGATCGGGATTGAGATTCGCGCTCGCGGTCTCCCGCTTTAACGAACTGATCACCGGAAAACTGCTCGAAGGCGCCGTCGACTGCCTGACGAGACACGACGTCCGCCATCAGGATATCGAGATTTATTGGGCGCCGGGAGCGTGGGAACTTCCGCTGATCGTCAAGGAGCTCGCGTTGTCCGGCAAATACGACGCGATAGTCGCGCTCGGCGCGGTATTGCAGGGGGACACTCCCCACGCCGATTACATTTGCGCCGAGGTCTCGAAAGGGCTGGCGCACGTTTCGCTCGAACAGAGGGTTCCGGTCGGGTTTGGCGTCCTCACCTGTTCAAACCTCGAACAGGCGCTTTTGCGCTCCGGCAGCAAGGCCGGCAACAAGGGCGCGGAGGCGGCTATCGCGGCCCTCGAAACGGCGAACCTGCTCGTTCAGACCAGGAAAACGACTGGCGCCGAGAATAACTGACTGGAATAAGGCGGTGCTGACGGATTGGGCGTTTTGCTGAACCTCGCCGGGGCTGACCCAGGCGTTTTGAAGACGATTGTCGTGATCACGTCGGTCGTGATTGCGTGTTTTTTCACGCAGAGGTTTTTCAAACGCGATCTCGAGCGCGATCAGTATTATTATCTCAGGGATATAAGCCTCATCGCGTCGTGGGCGATATGCGGCATATGGGCGGAGAGCGGCCCTATGAAGCTGATGATAACAGCCGGAGTTATCGCCGGCCTTATAGGTTTTTGCCAGAAGGTGGTTAAAAGCTGGGACCTCCGTTTTTGTTACCTCGCCATAGGGCTGGGCGTCGCGATACTGGGCCCCAGGATCACCTTTATCGGGCGTCCGGACGGCGAGTTCCTGTATTTGTCGAGCACCGCGACCATACTGATATTGAGTTCCCTGTGGATGAGTTTTTTCCCGATCCTCGTGCAGGAACTCGACGAAATACCGGGGATGGGAGGCGGCCTCGTGCTCGTGAGCTGGGCACTCATGGTGACGGTCACGGCCATATCCAGCAAGGGGCCGTCCGACGCACTGATGATGTCGGTCTGCGGACTCGCGCTGATCGTGGTTTTCTGGACGCGGCACGTCAACGTCTACAGGAGGCTTGGCACGTCGCTCTCGGCGATGTGGGGGACACTTCTCGCGGGGGCGTCGATGCTGGGCGCCGGCAAGGGAGTCGCGTTCGCGACGGTTATGATTCTGCCCCTCGGACTTTTCGCGATTCCCATCATCGAGACCTCGCTGAGTGTTTTGTCGGCGGCTTTCTCGCCCAAACCTCTCGGGAACATGATTTTTTACAGAAAACTGGTCAGAAAAGGGCTTGATCACCCCACAGCGGTATTCATAGTGACGGGCGTGTGCGGCTTGACAGGCATTTCGACGGCGTGTCTTCAGATGAAAGTGGTGGATCCCCTGTCGCTCGCCGCCGCCATCATCCTAGTTGCGCTGGGTTTCTACGTATCATACGCCGGCACGCGCGGGCACGGCAGTGTTTTCGGCAGACGTCCGTCGCTGTGGAACGTGACGGTGGATAATTTTTCCATCGATTACGCCTTGGGGAGAGTGGGCGGATGGATTTCGTCCGGCAATCTGCCGCAGATAATCGTGACCCCTGACGCCCTTGCCGCCTTGCGAAGCAGGCATGACGATAAGTACGGCGAAATAGTGAGACATGCGGGACTTGTGCTTCCCGACGGGACCGGTTTGATATGGGCGCTGAGATTTCTGGGCGGCAATGTGCAAGAACAGATATCCGGCGTGGATTTTGTGGACAATCTTTGCAGGATAGCACCGGGACACGGGTGGTCTTTCTATTTTTTCGGAGGACATCCCGGGATCGCTGCACGCGCCGCCGAACGCATGACGGCCAAATACCCTGGTTTGATTGTGCGCGGAACGCGGAGCGGTTATTTCAGGCGGGAAGAAAACGACATCATCTGCCGGGAAATCAGGGAATCCGGGGCAAACATACTGCTAGTGGCTCTGGGAGCGCCGAAGCAGGAATATTGGCTCGCCGAAAACGCCGCGAAATTGGGCGCTGTCGTGGGCATGGGCGTGGGCGGGTCGTTCGACGTGATGTCGGGACGGCTGAAACGGGCGCCCGCGGCATGGCGCAGGATGCGCCTCGAGTGGCTCTACAGAACGATTCAGGAGCCGTATCGAATCCGGCGCGTGGTGAAACTTCCGTTTTTTGTCATGTTGGTGCTTTTAAAAAAAATAGGTTTCGACTTCTGGAAATCGCCGAAATCACCTGATGTTTCGGAGGCGGCTGATTTAAAAAATTTTAAAAATAAAGCGGGGTAGCGGATCATGAAGATGGATAAAATGCTGAAACAGGTTCAAAAAATACAGGCTCAGATGACTCTCGCGGAGGAAGCCCTCGCCGATGAGATAGTGGAGGGAACAAGCGGCGGCGGGATGGTGACCGTAAAGGCCAACGGACGGGGAGAGGTGGTCTCGGTGTCCATTTCGAGAGACGTGGTCGATCCCAACGACGTCGAGATGCTGGAAGACCTCGTCCTCTCAGCCGTGAAGGAAGCCGTACGCCTCTCGCATGAACTTGCTGAGAGACGCCTCGGCAGTTTAACCGGCAAAATGGGCATACCCGGGATGTTTTAGTTTGGGCGGTTTGAGCATATCAGGTTCTCTCGAACGCCTCGTAAGCGTTTGGGCAAAATTTCCCGGCAGATACGCCGGCAGCGTAACTCTTCACGCGGCGTTCGAGACGAGAAGGGAGATGAATATGGAAGGAGGTTGAGCGGTTTTATTCATCTTTTACAGGGAAAGGAGAGATTGTTTTGAACGAAAACGGAATCAGCGGCATCATGAAAATGGTACTGAGATTTCTCATGACCATCGTATTTGGCATAGCCGGATATCAGATAGCGCAGTTCACGTTGAGTTTGCAGCTTCCATTGCTCAAAAACATTGTGCATCCGTATATCTGGACGGCTTTTTCGATTTTGTTCTTTGCTCTTAATGGTTTTTTGCTCACTCATATAGTCTGGTGGGCACTCAAAAAAACGGGACAGCTTTTTGAAAGCATGGTTCAAAACGTGTCCATATCCGATATCGTCGTCACCATCATAGGGCTCATGGTGAGCCTGCTCTTGGCCAACCTCATAGCCATACCGTTCATTTTCATCAATATTCCGGGCGTCGGATTTTACATAACCGTGGCACTCAACATCGTCTTCGCGTTTGTGGGGGTCATGGCCTTTCTAAAACGCAGGGACGACGTGTGGGGGCTGATAACACACACATTTGGCAAAGGGGCGCGGATCTCTCTACGCGGCAAAAACAGGGCCGACTCGGAGACGGAGACAGCCGCGGCGGAATCCGACGAAAATATGGCCTCGGATCACTGCGAAACGGGGAAAAAGGTGTTGGACACGAGCGCTCTGATCGACGGGCGCATATTGGATATAGCGAACACTGGTTTTCTGGAGGGGATACTGGTGCTGCCGCGTTTCGTCCTGACCGAGCTGCAAAGTGTGGCCGACTCATCGGATCCATCGCGGCGGGCGCGGGGCAGAAAGGGGCTTGGCGTCGTCTCGGAACTGCAGAAGATAAAGACGATGACGGTGGACATAGTCGACATATCCATGAGAGAACTGAAGCGCGACAAAGTCGACGAAGCCCTGGTGGAGCTGTGCAAAAAAATAGACGCCAAGATATTGACGACCGACTATAATTTGAACCAGATTGCCCGTATAGAGGGCATCGCGGTCCTCAACGTCAACGATCTCGCTAACTCTCTGAAGCCGCAGTTTCTTCCCGGCGACATGGTGAGAATAGACATCATCCGTCCCGGCAAAGAACAGGGGCAGGGCATAGGATATCTCGAAGACGGTACCATGTTGGTGGTGGAGGACGGAGAAGGGGCCATCGGCTCCACGTCCGATATAGTGATAACATCCATGCTTCAGACCTCGGCCGGCAGGATGGTATTCGGAAAACTCAAGCGATGAGCCGCGGCGGAAAAACATGGTCGTTTGTGCTGGTCGCCGCCGGAAACGGAACCCGTATGGGCGGAGAGCCAAAGCAGTTCAGGAGACTGGGACAGTTCCCGATGTGGAAATGGAGCGCGCGGATGGCGGATGAACTCCACGCGCAAGGCATGATCGACGAACTCGTGGTTGTCTTTCCCGCCGGATACGAGTCCATGTGGAAGGAAAACGCCTTTTCCGTCCCAACGTCTTACACCGTCGGCGGTCATACAAGGACCGAATCGGTGAGGAACGGTCTCGCGGTCTCCCGCTCCGAATTCGCGATGATCCATGACGCGGCGCGGCCTTTCCTTCCCGCGTGGATATGCGAACGCCTCATGGAGACAGTCACGGAAGAAATCGGCGCCATTCCCCTCCTCGAATCGCACGATTCCCTCAAGATGGTGGACGATGTGATAAGCGTCATTCCGAGGGAGAAAATTTTCCGCACACAGACGCCTCAGGCATTCAAAAAAAACGCGATAATGGACGTCATCGATTCGGGGCCTTGCGGAGCGGCGGACGAAGCCGCGCTTTGGATAAGGGCCGGCAAAAAACTTGCGTCCGTCCCGGGTAGCCCCGCTAATTTTAAGATAACCAGCGATTTCGACTGGCTGACGGCCGGATCGATAGCGGAATCCGGCCGGATATCAAGGGTGGGAATGGGGTACGATGTGCACGAACTCGTCCCCGGAAGAAAGCTCGTATTGGGTGGGCTCGCCATCGATGCCGAGCTTGGTCTTCTCGGACATTCCGACGCCGACATCGTGTGCCACGCCATTGCCGACGCCCTGCTCGGCGCGGCGGGAGAGGGCGACATCGGGACGATGTTTCCCGCGTCTGAGGAACGGCACAAAGGCGCGGACAGCATGGAACTTCTGAAAACCGTCGTCGGACTGATCGCCGGCAAAGGCTGGAGCGTGGAGAACGTGGACGCCGTGCTGACGGCGCAGATTCCCCGTCTGGGCGATAAAACGGCGCGGATCGTTTCCAACCTAACCCAACTGATGAGAACCTTTTGTCCTTACGCGGAAGTGAGCGTCAAAGTGAAATCCGGCGAGGGCATAGGCAGTGTTGGCAGGGCCGAGTGTATGCAATGTTACGCTGTGGCGCTGATCGAGAAATTCGTTTTCCCAAAAGAGCCGCACTGTTCGCGCCTCGCCGGAAATGAGGAGGAAAGACGATGAAACCTGCCGCGAAAAGGTTTCTCCTGATTTCAGCCGCCTTCATAGCTCTGCTCACGGCGCTTTCGGCGTCGGCCGCGACGAATTTTTCATCATCATACGTCCGCGAGGGAAAATTCATCCTGTGGAAGTTCGAGAATAAAACCGTATGGAGATTCCCGGAGGCGCAGGCCGCCGAGGTGTCGCGGCTGACGGAGAGGTTCAACGCGTTGTACGCGAAGGGTTTCAGGCTGAAAGAACTTCACGTGGCGAAGTCGGACGCCAAATGGTCGGTGTATATCGGCAAAAGGGCGCTTTATACGGTATCGCCCGAATACGCGAAATCGTCCGGCCAGAATGCGAAGACAATAGCGCTTCGCATAATGTCCAAGATTTACGAGACCGTATGCGCCAAAAACGCGGCGAAGCTGACCAAAGAGCATCAGATAAAAGGAAAATATGAGGCGTTGGGCGCTGTGTCGTGGTACGGCGGCAAATTTATCGGAAGAAAGTTCGCCAACGGTGAGAAGTTCACGGAAAGTCATCTCGCAGCGGCCGCTAAAACCTTGCCGTTTGGGACGCTTGTGCGCGTGACCGCCCCTTCCGGGAAAACGGTCGTCGTGCGCGTGACCGACCGCTTCAATGGTCATAAAAACCGCGTCCTGGATATTTCCGTGGCCGCCGCGGAACTGCTCGGCGTAAAATCCATCGGAATATGCTCCGCAAAAATCACTGTTATCGGAAGAGTGGATAAAATTGGAGGAAAATAAACCGCGCACCGTGACCAGGTTCGCCCCTGCCCCGACCGGCTCACTTCATATAGGAGGGGCACGTACGGCCCTCTTCAATTATCTTTGGGCCAGGCACAGCGGCGGCAGCTTCAAACTTCGTTTCGAGGATACGGACAGGACGAGATCGTCCGCGCAAAACGAGAGGGAGATACTGGACGACCTGAGATGGCTCGGCATCGAGCCGGAGGGGTTTGTTCTGCGCCAGACGTCCAGCTCGGAGAGACATTCCGCCGTGCTCGCCGAATTGATATCGCGCGGTTTTGTATACCCTTGTTTTTGCCCGGCGGCGGAGACGGCGGGCGAAAACAAGGTTTCCTCGTTTCACCGCTGCAGGGATCTCTCGCCGTCGGAAAGCGCGCGCAGGATTGCGGAAGGCGAGCCGCACTGTTTCAGGTTCAAGGTTGAACGGGGACGCGAATTCAGATTCACCGACCGGCTCAGGGGAGAGATGGCCGTTAAGGCGGATTCCATCGGCGATTTTACCGTCGCGAGGAGCGACGGCTCGGTGATGTACCTGATGGCCGCGGTCGTCGACGACCACGACACTGAGGTCTCCTGCGTCATACGCGGTGAGGAACATCTGCCGAACGTCCCCAAACAGGAGATGATCTACGAATCCATGGGATGGGAAAAGCCCGAATGGGTACATATCCCCATGATTTTGGACTCAAAAAGGCACAAACTCAGCAAACGGTCGGGCGCGATGTCAATCGGCGAGTACCGGGAACAGGGATGGGCTCCCCAGGCGCTCATCTCGTATCTCGCTACCTTGAGCTGGTAGGCGGCGCCGGCCGACAGGCTGGCTTCGCTGGAGGGACTGGCCGCGATGTTCGATCTCGACGCCGTGGCCCGTTTTTCCCCGGTGCACGACGAAGGGCGCATGGCGCATTTCGGCAAACTGCATATGGCCGATTTGACGGACGAATACCTGATCGGAGAATGCCGCGGTGTTTTAGGCAAATATGCCGGAGGATGTGTCAGCGAAACTGATAAAATATTTCTCGTGAGAGAGATGCGCGCCGCTTGTTCGACCGTTCCCGAACTGGTCAGATCCATCGAAAACGAGCTGTCGTTCGGAAGCGAGGTTTTGGGCGAGGCCGCGCCGGCCTGGGCGCCCGCGTTTATGGAGCGCCTCGCGTCGATGTCCGAATCGGAATGGCGTTCGGATGCCATATTGAGCACGATCAAATCGTTCGCGGCCGAGAGGTACTTGAAGGGCAGAGAAATTTTTCATCCGGTCAGGATTTTTGCCACGGGTCATTCGCGCGGCGCTCCTATTGGCATTATACTATCCTGCATAGGGATGGAAGAGACGCTCGCGCGGATATCCCGTATGGCCCTTAGGCAAAACTAAAGATTTCTGGGAGGGAAAATTTTGAACAAATTCGAAGAATACAGAGGTTTCACATTCGACGATGTGCTTCTTGTCCCCGGGTACAGCGAGGTATTGCCGTCGCAAGTGGATACGTCGTCCTATCTCACGTCTGAAATTTCGCTTCACGCTCCCATTTGCAGCTCCGCGATGGACACCGTCACCGAGGCCAGGCTCGCCATCGCCCTTGCGCGCGAGGGCGGAATCGGCATACTGCACCGCAATATGTCCATCGAGGCTCAGGTTTCGGAGGTCGATAAGGTCAAACGCAGCGAGAGCGGGGTCATAGTGGACCCGTTTTATCTGTACCCTAAGGACAAGGTTCAGGGCGCCGTCGATTTGATGGCGCACTATCATATTTCGGGTGTGCCGATTGTGGACAAAAGCATGAAGCTGGTGGGCATAATAACGAACCGGGACCTGCGTTTCGTCACCGATTACGAACAACCCATAGACAACGTGATGACCAAGGAAAATATCGTGACCGCGTCGATCGGCACCGACCTGGACAGCGCCAAAAACATCCTGAGTGCCCGCAAGGTGGAAAAATTGCCCATAGTGGATTCCGAGGGCCGTCTCAAGGGTCTCATCACCATCAAAGACATTCAAAAAGCCAAGGATTTTCCGAACGCCACAAAGGACTCCAAGGGCCGCCTCCGCGTCGGGGCGGCTGTGGGCGCCGGTTCCGACTATATGGAACGCACGGAAGCCCTCGTCAGCGCCGGCGTGGACGTCATAGTGGTGGATACCGCGCACGGTCATTCCAGGGGAGTCATAGACGCCATAAGTACCTTGAGGAAGAAATTCTCCGATCTCCAGCTTGTCGGGGGAAATATCGCGACCAAAGGAGCTGCCGCGGCACTGATGGACGCTGGGGTCGACGCCGTCAAGGTGGGCATAGGCCCCGGTTCGATATGTACCACAAGGATCATCGCGGGCATAGGAGTGCCGCAAGTGGCGGCCATCATGAACGTTGAGGCTGTCGCTCACGAGAGAAACGTAAAGGTGATAGCGGACGGAGGTATAAGATACTCCGGCGACATAGTGAAGGCTTTGGCTGCCGGAGCGGACAGTGTTATGATAGGTTCGCTGTTCGCCGGCACTGAGGAGAGCCCCGGCGAGGCAGTGATATATAAGGGCCGTTCATTCAAGAGCTACCGAGGAATGGGTTCGCTCGGCGCGATGAAGGGCGGCAAGAGCAAGGACAGGTATTTTCAGGAGGGAGCGTCCGAGGATAAACTCGTCCCGGAGGGCATTGAAGGCCTGGTGCCTCACAAGGGTATGCTTTCGGGGATAGTGTTCCAGATGATGGGCGGCATACGCTCCGGCATGGGTTACGTCGGCGCGGCAAATATGACCTCTCTGCACAAAAACGCGCGTTTCATAGAGGTAACGCCCGCTTCCATGAAGGAGAGCCACCCTCACGACGTAGTAATCACCAAAGAAGCTCCAAATTACGCGATGGAATAAAAACGCGTTTTGTAATATAATGGGAGCCGGCAGGGATGCCGGGCAAAGGCGGAAGGCGGGAAATACATGGCTGTATTGGGCCTCTCTAAACGAGATAGAATGGTTGAGTACAATTGCATCGAACTTCTTCCCGATTTGGAGGATGACGTATTAGGTTCCGATGTGATAATACCGGCCATAGAGGAATCTTTTATAATGGGCCTGGAGGACTGGTGGCCGAGCTTCGTCATTGACGTGTGTCTATAAGGAAAAGTATCTTGGCATACTCCCACGACTAAGGTCGTGAGATTCTAGAATCGACAGATCGACAAAGAATGCCGGACGGAGCCGGTCTTGCGTCTTCTTCCATGATGATGGATGTCCCCACCCGTTTTATATTTATAGCGGTGTTTATGTCTCTATTGTGTGCCGCGTTGTATTAAGGTAAACGCATCGGGAATTTACGGGAAAGATTCAGGGTTGAATTTTTAGTTAATAATGAGTTAAAAGAGAGCTAAAATTCATATTTAATGGTAAGTGCATGGTGTAAGAATAACGAAATTGTGTTAGGTCAAATCAAAACAGACGCAAAATCAAACGAAATCACGCCCATACCCAAGCTTGTGAAATTATTAAATATTAAAGGAAGCACGATAACAATTGATGCTATGGGCTGCCAAAAAGAAATTGCCCAGAAAACATTAGATGCAGAGGCAGATTATGTTCTGCGTTTAAAGAGAAACCAAAAAAATACATTTGATTCGTTCAAAATCTTTTTGCGGATGGATTGAAGGGAGATTATCATGCGGAAGCGATTTTTTGCGTTGATTATATTTTGTTTCGTAGGTGCTTTTATGGATGAGCATGTTGCAGGTGCTATCTCAAGTATGGATGACTTTATTGAGCTATGTATCACAGGAAAGCCTTTAGATATTAAGGCAGCCATAGAAAAAGGGGCGGACGTTAACGCCAGGGATAAAGACGGTTGGACGGTTTTGATGCTGGCTGCGGGAAGTAATGACGATCCTGAAGCGCTTGCCGTACTGATCAAGGCAGGAGCGGATGTAGAAGCGCGGGGCCAGGACGATTTTACAGCTTTGATGTGGGCTGCCATGAGTAACGGTAATCCTGAAGCAGTTATCGCGCTAATCGAGGCCGGAGCAGATATTGAGGCTAAAGACGCGTTTGGTTTAACGGCATTGATGTTGGCTGCTCATGAAAATGACAACCCTGAAGTGTTTTCCGTGTTGTTGAAGTGTGGAGCGAATCCTGATGTACGCAGCCAGGGAGGTCTGACAGTTTTGATGTGGGCAGCTAATAACAGCAATACCAAAGCACTTGAAACATTACTCAAAAAGGATATGGATATTGATGTTCAGGACGATAAAGGCCGGACTGCATTGATGATTGCCGCTATGGTGAATAATGCTCAGGCAATTGACCTGTTACTTGATAAAAACGTGAATGTCAATGTGCTGGACAAAAACGGAAAAAGAGCTATAGATTACGCTGGGGAAAGCATTGCATTGAAGAAAACGGAAGTATACCAAAGGCTTGAAAAACTTAGCCGCTTAATATCTCCTTAAATTCGGGCAATGAATCAAATACGTCTATAATGATGGAAATAGTCACTCTCTCATGGTTATGCAGCCATAGATTTTTTATATATAAAGGAGGACTCATGGATGTTTCGACGGACATTATGAGTTTTTTGGAAATTCCCTTCGCCAGAGCAATAGGCCAAAGATAATAAACCCTGTTATTATTTTTCCTTATATCCGGGATACATCTGAAATATTTGGTTAAGGTATCGACGTATATTTTTTCTACGAGTACGAACGAAATACCCCTTGGCCTTATAAGGCGGTTGTAAATTCTGACTGTAACTATATTTCCCTTTTCATCTATATCAAAATTGCAAGATACTCCATTTTTATAATATTGATATGAGTCAATTTTTCGGTCTTTATCCATTTGTCTTGTAGATTCGCGAGGTGTTTTAACATGTTCGAGGATTTCGCCTATCCTTTCCAAAGATGGTTTGTTTTCCATAAGCGCCTGCTCGACTTGCCTGACAGATATTCTGATATTTTTAGCGTAATTAGGTATCGAAGTTGCATATATTAAATATATCAAAAGTAGCATAATCAAAATGGATCCGCTTCTGGAGGCGCCTCCTCCCGTGTTGCTTGCCGCACTGCGGCCAAATACAAGGAGCGGAAATGCGGCTGGAGGGAATATAACAATCAGTAACCACCAAAGAATCGGAACAGCGCTAGTTTTTCCCCGCGATAACATTGTCCAGTTCGCTAAACAAACGCGCATACACAACGAAAAGCCGCCTATAATACGCCCAGTAATGGCATAATAAACATTGGAAAATGCAGGAAAAATTTCAAAATAATTTAAAATAACAACAATATTAACAGCAAATACAATTATCCATTGCCACAAAATACGAGTGGAAAATTTATCCTTAGACAAAGGAAATTTAGATAAAAAGGCGGTATTTTGTTGCTGCGCCGCCTTTTGTAAATTTATAGATAGATTATTGCCCATCTGTTGTTGATATAATTCCTTTGGGTTTCGGTTAACGAATTCTCAGTCCATAAATCTGCCAAGGCCAAGTAGTCTGTTATGGATTTAGTTAATGCCATCTAAAAACCTCCCTTAAAAATACCGGATTTTTGTAGTAGTAGTTAGTTTTTAAACACGCCCTGAGTATATGTGGAAGAGTTAGCAAGAAATCAGTATTATTAATGATTATTAGAGCAGTTGGTACCTTACGGATACACTTCATCAATAAAAAACAAAAATATTAAGCAGCCAATTTCGACAAATCGCTGACTTTTGCTACAAGGAACTGATTCAAAGAAGCCGTCAAAAGTCTCCCCTTGCCGGTAAGCATGTACTTATGCTGCTTCGGGAGTTTTTTATTAATCCATGCTCTCGCAAAAGACGGAGATGACGGCTAATCCGAGAAGCTAATTTGCGGCCTTCAAGACCTTTCGCCCCATCTGTTTTACAAAGCACCTTTTGAAGATGATACACTCTTGTTTACCTGGATTCCCAAATCATAACTATGTTGGAAGTTTTATGCCGAGTGCTTCGTGATAACGATTTCCAATGATAACGACGATTAATCGAACAACTGCTTTTAAAAAAAAGACGCAAAACGCGCAGTTGAAACATATGGCTTAGTCACAGAGGTACTGCCCGGCAAAAAGCCGGGCAGATTTCAATTGACCGACAGGAGCACCTGCATGCTGCCCGCCTTCGTTTGAAGGTGAAAACCCTCGAATCCAAGCGTGTCGATCTTGTCGGTCATAAGCGTCGGCGTTGTGATATCACAGGCTTTCCCTCCGCTCGACATCATTACTGTAGCTTTTCCTCCGATGATGTTCGATGTCTCGGCCATTGCCGAGTGGGCAATTTCATCGAGCCCATCCATCTCTTTAGCTATCAGCGATTTTATCACCGAGCGTGCGAAAGCGGACGAGTAGGCAAATATCGCCTTGCCGGCGAGATCTCCGATAAGCCCTATTGAAAATGATATGTCCCCGTTGAAATCTCTCTTGGGTGGCAGCGTTTTCTTGATATCGTCCTGTTTCACGC
This sequence comes from Synergistaceae bacterium, assembly GCA_031288335.1. Taxonomy (GTDB): domain Bacteria; phylum Synergistota; class Synergistia; order Synergistales; family Synergistaceae; genus JAIRKI01. Next base: position 55,007 of record JAITRO010000159.1, read on the forward strand.
CAATCATGGCCTCAACCACGTTGAGCGAGCTGGAGAGGAAGCTCTCCAGACAGGTCATGATGGACTCGTTGACATTGTGCGGTTTTTTGCCGACGATTTTTTGGTCGGTTTCGGCGACGTGATAGTTCAGCCATGCGACCAGCGAGCCCGAAAACGCTCTGACTACTTTCATGTCGTAGTCCGATTCGATCATCCTTTTGGCGAAGTTGTCGACGGTCATGACAAATCTCTTGTGCTGCAGTTTGTGCGCCTCTATATCCGCATATCCGATAGATGCCTGATATTCTTCCTCGGACTGGAAGTGTTTCACCGTATAATCGTACAGAAAACTTATGGCGTCGGCGCACTCTTTTCTATAATCTCCGTGTTTGCTGTCATCTATCACCTGCAGCAGGCTATCGACCATTTCGAAAAGCTGTTGGTGCTGATTATCGATCGTCTCAACTCCCAGACGATATTCCTCTTTCCACATGACAATACCTCCCAGATCGGATTTCGTTTATCAAGCAACAGTTTCTATAAAAATCAAAATCACTCTTTTGGATGTGAGCGACGATATTATATCATCAAACTACCTCATGGCTGCCTTGTGCTTGGAGAATCGCCAGACAGACGCATGAAATTTTCCAGTTTATTGCAGAGCGTGCACACTTGATTCATAACGATTTGTAATAGCGGAAAACGCCATCGCCATGAAAATACCAATCAGCCAAATTGAGCAATTGACTGGATTTACCGAAGCGCAGATTGAAAAATTGAAATGATAACTAGTGTCAACACGACCTAGATGCCAGGCTTTCTTTTAAACATTGCAGATTAAAAGCAAACCATTTATCATAAAAATTGCTTGAAGAAAATATTTCCCGCAAATCAACCGGGAAACCGACTTTTTTCCGCGCGATTATTTCCTTTGGCACAATATTGCTGAAAATACGCTTAAGGGGAGCTTTCACACTGTCGCCCGCGCGAAATTCATATGAAACTCCAGCCATACGCTCCACAAGGCGAATATCGCAAAAAGGTTCCCTTGCTTCCACCGAGCATAACATAGTTGAATTGTCTAAACGACGCAAAAGACCGTGCAGATGGGCTGTTTGAAAAAATGCCGCCACAATCCATATGGGCTTCTTATACTTATAATAAGGTGCTATAACGCTTTCAACAATTTCCAAATCTTCTTCAGAACCATATGAGTACAATTCTGAAAATTTTCCCAAATCGAACTCCGCTGTTTTGGCAGCCCAACGGAATATCCTGTCATAACCGAAAAACAGCTCGTCTGCGCCTTCTCCAGAGAGGATGACGGTATTTTTTTCTTTGACTTTTTGTGTCATTTTATATAGCAAGACCTCATTCGGGACAGACAAAGGTTCCTTACGTACTTTTATAATCCTTTCAGCATCTTTCAAAAAACTGTCTTTGTCCGCCACCACTTCGTGATGTAACGAGCCGATTGCCTCAGCCGCTATTCGTCCCCACTCAAATTCGTTTTCTTGCTCGAAACCTACTGTCCAAGTATGAAGCTCTTTTGTCAAGGCCGCGACAATAGTGGAATCCAAGCCGCCGGACAGATAACTTCCGACTGGTACGTCGGACATTTTCCTAATCTCAACTGCCGATACAATCAAATCACGCAATTCTTCATCGGACGGGGGACTTTGTTCATTATCAGGCAGTGCCCAATATTTTTTGATGCTGCCATTTTCCATAAAAGCTCCAGCAGGGAACATTTTAATTTCATTGTATATCGTGTGATCGTTAAAGAACGTGCGCATTTTTTTATACTGCCGCACTCCCACAGGGTCTATTGTAACTTTCCCGCTAAGCAAAGAAACAACCGCATTTATTTCGCTTGACAAAATTATGTCTTCTCCTGTCTTGGCGTAATATAGCGGTTTTACTCCAAGCCTGTCTCTCGCGGCAAAAAAACTTTCCCCCCAAACGTCATATATGACATAAGCAAACATACCGTTCAATTCTTCAAGAACCTTTGTGAAGCCGATTTTTAGGCTTAGCGACAAAAGCAATTCCGAATCGCAGCTCGTTCGCATTTTTATTCCGTGAGTTCTCGCTAATTCTTTGTAATTATATATTTCCCCATTAAAAACCAGTGAATATCGCTTATCCACAGAGAGAAACGGTTGGTTTGCTTCCGTGCTTAAATCAATAATGCTCAATCTGTTATGCCCCAACATTACGTTCCCATATTCGCTAAAACATAATGGCGCGTCTGGGCCGCGATGTTTCATTTCAGATAACCCCGATAAAAACATATCCTTTGTGATGTGTCCTCCGGTTGTGAAAAGCAATCCACAAGCCATTTCAAACATCCTCCTCTCAACCGCGAATGTTTTACGGATTAACAGAAAATATTGTGTCTGTTCCGCGCGGCATATCGATACGCTCCGTAAATCTTAATGTTTTGATCATATACATCTTTGAATTGCAAGAAACTGTTCATCGCGTATGTTTTATCAACAATTTTGCTCGTCCTCCAATTTACATTTGTATTGCTGCCTCTACAAGCTCGCTGCCCAGCGAACCGTTGCAATAACAACAAGCCTGCATACAGCGGGGATGATTGACGTACTTCCTTAATCGCCGCCCGAAGTCATCAGCCTTATCGACAATCAGAAAATCACCGTCATCGACAGAAAAACCTTGTATTTGCTGGGCTATAACGGCACGTGAACAACGAGCGATAACGCCGTTTTCGAGCGTCAAACAACCCCTAAAGACACAATTAGAGAACTTCTGTTCCGTTCTATTCTGTGTGCCATCAAATTTATGCCATAACCCTAGGGCGTGTTTGAAAATTAGGTATTGCGCAAAATCTCACTATATGGCATAAATAAGTAAAGGATTATTAGTGAGAGGGGTAGAGATATTGGAACGTCGTCATGAAAT
>JAITRO010000211.1 GCA_031288335.1 Synergistaceae bacterium
TGGAAGGCAAAGCGGAAGCCATCGTGCTCACCGGACAGTGGAGCACATTTCCCGAATTCGTGAAGGAAATCGCCTCTCGCGTCTCATGGATAGCTCCCGTAAAAGAATACATACTGGAAGGAGAGCTGTGGGTGCTCGCCGGAACGGCCATCGAGAGCTATATCGGGAATATAAAAATACTGCTCTACGGGCAAGACAGGAAATAGATTTCTTCACTTTTACAGTACAGCGGACAGACGCTGAATAAAATGCGTTCTTTAATTTTGGATATAAATTTCGCAGGGGCGGATATCATCCGCCCGTCAATCTTGCATCATCCGTTACAGCAGAGCCGAATTTGAGCTGGGATAAAACAGAGTCTATCAGGTTAACGCTACAACGCCGCAAGCTCAGGATCAATCCATGTAGCTGATTGAGAGAACCGGCTTTGGGTTGTCGGACCAGTTCGCCATATAGCCCTTGGACTCCAGCCATTCGATCAGCACGCCAGCGTCGGCGGGGGATAAGTTTTTGTCCGTCAGATCGATGTTCAGCATTCGAAGGTTGGCAGTCCCCTGGCACTTCACTTCCCTCTTTTGCGATAACGCCTTCATGATCTCCTCTTTGATCTGTTCCACAGCTATGCACCTCCATTCCGATTCAATTGAGCATGTTTTTGACGATTGAAGCAGGCGTTTTTAAGGGAATTAAAGAACGCCTGATTCCTGATGATAGATCTCTCCGTATTCCGATTCTAAATCAAATCACGATCCATTTGATTTAGAATCGGAATTATACAACGATAATTATAACGTCACAGAAATATAACGTCTACGCCAAATTTCCCCCTTTTTGTCTTTCGCGGCTTTATTTCGCAAGGCGCACATCGACATATCTGAGCGCGTCGGAGGCCGGTGTGCTGTCAATCGGCGGCGTGGTAAACTTTGCGTTTATTACATTCTGGGCGTTCGGATACAGGACATAGATATATGGAGCGTCGGGCAGAATGATATTCAGCGCCTCAAATATCTTCGCATTACGCGCGGTTTCGTCGAGGATTGTCATTTCTTCTCTGATAAGCGCGTCCGCAGCCGCGTTGCCGTACGCGGCCACGTTTGAGGAATTACCGCTTTGGTACAGCGGTTCCAGGATACCTCCGACATCGTTGTTCGGCCACCAGCTGCCCACCAGTAAATCGTAGCCGCGTTTGCCGTCCGCGTCGAGTATGTTTCCAAAGTAATACTCATCGTGTTCCTCGCCGGTAACTTTCAGAATTTCAATATTTATGCCCAGCGGTTTCAAATTTTCTTGTAAATACAGGCCAATATCATTATAGCGCGGATTCTGGTTTACGACGACATTTGCGGTAAACCCGTCCGGATACGCGGATTGCGCAAGATATTCCTTCGCTTTTCCAATATCGTAGGGATATTTTATCGCACTGTCCGAGAATTTTTGCCACTGATCGGGGTGTTCGCCGTAAAGCGCGGGAGAATTCGGGATTCCTGTCGTTACGCTGCCCAAATTCCCAACGACATTCACGACAAATTCGTCAATGTCGATTGCCGAATATATGGCGCGGCGCACGTTGACGTCGCTGGTTGGGCCGCGGCCGGTGTTGAACGCGACAAAAGTGATCGCCCTGTCCGGATAGTTGCTGACTTTCAGCGACGGCGCCGCGATAAGTTCGCCTAGCAAATCAGCGGGAGGCACTGGAGCATAGTCAATCTCGCCGTTTTTGAGCGCAGTTACAAGCGTCGTCGAGTCAGGAACGATTTTGTAAATCAGCTTGCCGGGTGCTTCGGAAATGTCGCCGTTCCAGTAGTCGCCGCGCTTTTTCAGGACGATTTCCTGACCGTTAACGCGACTCTCGAAAACATAGGCACCTGTGCCGATATGTTCGCCGGTTTCCTCAAAGTGTTTTTTGCTCGAAATGTAACTTGGGTTGGTCGCGGCAACGTGTTTCCATGTATTGGACGGCTGTTTGAGTTTGACGGTGACTTCCAGGCCGCCTGTCTTCTCAATGGAGAGGACATTTTCATAGTTCCACTGCTGAAGCGCGCCGCCGTTCGGATCGGCGTAACGTTGAAGCGACCATACGACGTCGTCGGCTGTAAGGGGCGCGCCATCGGAGAATGTGACGTCGTCGCGCAGCTTATAGATGTAGGTTGTGTCGTCCGGAGTCTCGATTTCCTTGGCGAGCTGCGGCTCCAGACCGCCGTCGGGGGTACGTTTGACAAGGTTGTCCGTGATCTGTGATAAAACGGGAATGGTATTCGGGTCATAAGCGAGCCCGGGTTCGAGTCCAGCGATATCGCCCGTCAAGCCGATGGTGAATGTATATTCCGCGCCGCTTGCCGACGAATTGCAGACTGCGGAAAGCGTAAAGACGAGCAACACGACAAACACCGATAAAATAATTTTTTTCATGATATCCTCCTTAAAACAAAAATTTGTGATCTGAGTTTTATGGGAACGCCCATTTATGTCATTATTAATCAACGCCTCCCTATATTACATACCCGCTTGAAGCGCCGCACAAATGGCACGCGACGCAGTGAGTTCCGGACACACGCCTGAGAACCGGGGCTTCCTCTTTGCATTTGTCGCTCCGCGGCGGGCATCGGGAATAGAATTCGCATCCGGCACCGACAGTTTCCGCAGAATCCTGAGCATCGCCCGGGAGCACAACCTTAATTTTTCTGCCGGGCAACGGCGCGCTTGCCAGCAGCGCCTGTGTGTACGGATGCCTCGCGTCATGAAACAGATCGGCAGTGTCAGCCGTTTCCACAAGCCTTCCGAGATACATAACTCCGACGCTGTCACACAGATAGTTTATAACCGAAATATCGTGTGAGATGAATAACATAGTAAGCCCTGTGGATTCCCGCAAATCGCAGAAAAGGTTCAGCAGTTGGGCCTGTACGGACACGTCCAGCGCGGAAACGGGTTCGTCCGCAACGATAAAATCAGCGTTGTTGAAAATAGCTCGGGCAATTGCGAGCCGTTGCAACTGACCTCCGGAAAGTTCGCGGGGGCTTCGTAAGAGGAGATCTTCCGATAGGCTGACCCGTTCAAGCAGTTCCGACACTCGCGCTGTTACGGATTCCTTCGAGAGCCCGAAATATTTACCCACCTCCTTCAGGGAACTCCCGATCCGCATCTTTGGATTGAATGAACCATACGGATCCTGGAAAACCATCTGCATTGAGCGGCGTATGGGTGAGAACTCACGATTGCTGAGCGACGTAATGTCCGTCCCTTTGAAAAAGACTTTCCCGGACGTAGGTTCGATAAGCCGGAGCAGAAGCCGCCCAAAAGTCGATTTCCCGCAGCCGGACTCGCCCACCAATCCAAATATCCCGCCTTTCCGAATGGTCAGGGATATGCCGTTTACCGCCTTGATTGCGCGGTTTTTTCCGATACGGAATTGTTTTGATATTTCTATTGCTTCAACAAGCGCGTTTTTTCCTTTCGTCATATTCCGCCTGCCGAATCCGCCGACACATGGTGGCAGGCGACCGTGTGGGTTCCGGTCGTTCGATGGTATGGCGCGCTTAGACACTGCTCGTCGGCATACTTACACCGAGGCGCGAACCGGCACGCGTCGGGAATTTCGTACAGCAAGGGAGGCGAGCCCGGCAAAGCGAAAAGCCTGTCCCGTTGTCCGGATCCGCGCGGAATACAGCCAATCAGTGCGCGCGTATATGGGTGCATCGGATTGGATAACAACTCCTCGGCCGCCGCGGTTTCAACGATGTTTCCAGCGTACATTACCGACACCCTGTCGCATATTTGCGAGACAACGCCAAAATTATGCGTAACGAACAGAACACTCATTCCGTATTCGTTTTGCAAATCTCGCAGAAGAGCAAGTATTTGCGCCTGAATCGTGACATCCAGCGCGGTTGTCGGTTCGTCAGCAATTAAAAGTTTTGGATTGCACGAGATCGCCTGCGCGATCATGACACGTTGCCGCATCCCTCCCGATAACTCGAATGGATAGCGTTTCGCCCGGTCTCGGGGAAACCCGACCCGTTCAAGCAGATTTTCAGCGCGGAAGCGGCGCTCGGCTCGCGACAGGTTTGTATGATTCGCAAGCGCGCCCTCCAACTGCGCTCTCGCTGTTTTAAGCGGCGATAACGACGTCATCGGTTCCTGGAAAATCATAGAAATTTCAGCGCCGCGCAGTTTTGCCATCTGTTTCTCGGAAAGCGCCAAAAGCTTGCTGCCGTCGAAGTCAATGCTGCCGCTGATGCGAGCGCGCCCTTCCGGCAACAGCCGCATGATGCTTTTCGACGTGATGCTTTTGCCGCACCCGGATTCGCCGACAAGTCCGTGGATATTGCCGCGGTATATGTCGAGGCTGACGCCCGAGATCGCGTGCACCACGCCCCGCGCCGTCATGAGTTCGACCGAGAGGTTGCGGATCGTGAGAAGATTATCATTCTCCACGGGCAGCGCCTTCCTTCAGGTTCGCGGCGCGGACTTCCGCCGCTTCGAGCGGCTTCTCACGGCGACGAAAGCTCGGGAGCGGCTGCTGAGCGGGATCGAGATACTGTTGTATCCCGTCGCAAAGCGTATTGATGCACAGCACCGAAAGCACGATAACCAATCCCGGGCAAAGCGCGAGCCAGGGCGCGGGCAGGAGGAAGTCGCGGCCTTCTGAAAGCATAGCGCCCCAATCGGCTGTGGGAGGTTGGACGCCAAGCCCCAGGAAGCTCAGCCCCGCCAAGCTGAGTATTGCGTAACCTAAATCGAGAGCGAACTGCACAGCTATGGTAGCAGCGCAATTCGGGAAAATATGCTTAAAGATTATGTACATTGGAGAAAAACCGATTGACCGGGCCGCTTCTACGTATGTTTTGTTCTTTTCCACCAGCGTCAGCGAGCGGACAACGCGCACAAGCATTGGCACGAACGCGATGCCCATTGCGACAACCGCGCCCCCAAGCCCCCGCCCGAAGGCAAATACAAGCACGAGCGCCAGCAGCAACGAGGGGAATGCTATCAGCATATCGCAAAACCTGCTGACGATTGCGTCAAGCATCCCGCCGAAGTATCCGGAAATCAATCCGAGCGGAATTCCGATGACAGCGGACAGAGTAACCACTCCGACAGCGCTGATCAGCGTAACGCGCCCGCCGTACAAAATACGCGTAAAAAGATCGCGCCCCATTTTGTCGGCGCCGAGCAAGTGCTTTGCCGAAGGGCTTGCGAGCGAATCTTTGAGGTTTTGTTCGCTCATGCCGTATGGAGCGATCAGAGGCGCAGCCGCGCACGCTATGATAATCAGCGCCAGCAGCGCTCCGGCAATAATCGCGACTACCGGCGGCCTGGCCATATTTGCTGTCTTCATTGCGACGTTATCCTTTCCGCTCTGATCCGAGGGTCAAGCGCCGTGTACGCAATATCAACCACCAAGTTCAAAAACAAGAACAACATTGTCATAAGTATAACTATGCTTTGCACAATCGGATAATCGGCTGATTTGATCCCTGCTATGAGCAAATCTCCGATGCCGCCCAGAGCGAACACGCTTTCCACCATAACAGCGCCCACGATGGCGCCGCCAAGCTGCAAGCCTCCGATGGTGACAACCGGTATCAGCACGCCCTTCAAGCAGTGGCGGAACATAATGACATGGCGCGGCGTGCCTTTTGCTATCTCAGCACAAACGTAATCAGCGCCGAGTTCCTCGATCATCCGGCTGCGCGTGACGCGTCCCATGAGTGACATCATGGCGGCGCCCAGCGATAATGAGGGCAATAAAAGATAGTACAGGTTTTCACGGAAATTGTGACCCGCTCCGAAGGAAGGGAACCATCCCAGTTTCAAAGAAAATACCAACATCAACACGATCGCGAGCAAGAACGACGGAGTGGACGCAAAAAGCACGAGAACCGCGGATAATATGCGATCAACGGCTTTGTTCTTGTTCGCGGCGCAAATCAGCCCGATTGTAATCGCAAAAAACACAGCGAATATAAAACTCATGCCGACAAGCTGCAATGTCGTCGGTAATCGAGAAGCAATCAACCGGTCAACTGGTTGGCGATATTTAAAACTGACGGGGAATTTGCCGCGAAGCATACCTCCGATCCAAATGAAATACTGCTCCGCGAGGCTTTTATCAAGATGAAATTCGCGCGTCAGCGCAATCCTGGACTCCTCGCTGAGTCTTTGCGTGCCCTGCAGCGACGTAATGGGATCCGCCCCGGTAAGCCTAACCATGAAGAATATAAAAATCGACGAGATAATCAACGCCGGAATAAACGCGGCGACTCGTCTCAATATGTACCTTGCCATTCAAACACCTTTTATATCATATTATATTTATATATTTTATCTGCTTAATTTTAGTCTTGGTTTAAAATTTGTCAAGTTTTCAAGAGGCACAGGGTGTGGCTATAAAATATAGGCATTTTCCGAGTGTAGATATAAATATGACTGAGACAATCAATGTCAACAAGAAAGGTTTTAAACAAGGTCAACGAAAACACAAGGGCGGTTCGCACCGCCCTTTCGCGAAAAGCCGGACGCTTCCGGCGTTATGGCTGTTTTTCTTCGGCTATTTTCAGTACCTTCCTGCCGCGGTAATAACCGCAGTGTCCGCAAGCTCTGTACGTTTGGATTTCCTCGCCGCACTTCGGGCATATCGTAACTGGCATTGCGCGAAGGGCCCCGAGAAATTTCGCCTTGCGGTTATGAGTGCGGGCGTGGGAAATTCTTCTTTTCGGAGTCGCCATTAATCTTCCCCCCTTACGTCGTCACAAAATCACAAAAACAAACGGGCTATAACAAACTTTTCAAGATCCGCAGCCTGGGATCGGAATCATCCGCGACGCAGCCGCAATCGCGCGCGTTTCTGTCGCTCCCGCAAACCGGACACAGCCCTTTGCAATCCTCTCGGCAAAGCACTCCTTCAGGCAGGTTCAGGATCAAAGTCTCCCACACATACGGCGGCATTTCCAACTCGGCCTGGAACCTGTCCAGTCCGATCACATCAAGATCACCGTCCGGAGCGCCGCCGCCGCCGGAATTTCGCAGAGTGAAAAGATACCTCATTTCGCCCTCAATTGCAATACTCGTTTCCGCAAGGCACCGCGAACAGGGCAAACTAAACCTGCCGGACAGCGAAACGCGCGTCACGATATCGTCCCTGGCGTAATTGGCGGTTATTCGAACCGAGAGCGGCGCGAGGGGCGTGTAATCCTGCCCCCAGTATGACACCGCCGCGTCGCCGAACGGCAATTCAAAGCGCTCTTCGTGCGGCTCCCCGCTTTTATGAATGGACGACAGCAAAATGCCGCAAGCCCATTCTTCCGGGGAGGACACGAGATGCCTCATGCTAGCCGCGCCCGCTCAATTCGAAGGTATCGCGCGCTATCATCAGTTCTTCGTTCGTGGGAACGACCAACACCTTGACTTTGGAATCGGGCGCGCTGATGAATCCTTCCTTTCCGTGAAGGGTCTTGTTTTTTTCAATATCTATCTTGATTCCCATGAACTCCAGATTTTTAAGCGAGCGTTCGCGGACCATATCGCTGTTCTCGCCTATGCCGGCCGTGAAAATCACCGCGTCCACGCCGCCCATCACCGACGCGTAAGCGGCGATATACTTCGCGACGGATCTTGTGAGCATCTTTATCGCGAGCAAGGCGCGCTCACTGCCCTTCACCGCCGCTTCCTCTACGTCGCGGAGGTCGCTCGATACGCCCGATATTCCCAGTATGCCGCTCTCCTTGTTCAGTATGGAACTCGTCTTTGCCGCGCCGCCCTCTTTTTCCACGATAAAAAGCGCGACGTCGCTGTCGATGTCGCCGCATCTCGTGCCCATGAGCACGCCCGGCGAGGTGCCGAGTCCCATGCTGGCGTCCACGCTGCGCCCGTTTTCGACAGCGGTTATGGAGCTGCCGTTGCCCAGATGGCAGGTGACGAGTTTGAGCGACTCCGCAGGACGCCCGAGTATTTCGGCCGCGCGGCGCGAGACAAAAGCGTGACTGGTGCCGTGGAAGGAGTAACGGCGCACCTTATCCTCTTCGTAATACCTGTACGGCACTCCGTAAAGGAAGGCCTCGGGCGGCATCGTCTGGTGAAAGGCTGTGTCGAACACGGCCGCGTTGGGAACACCCGGCAGATTGCCCTGCATCGCGTTGATGCCCGCAAGGTTCGCCGGATTGTGAAGCGGGGCGAGATACGCGCATTCCTCGATGCTTTTTTTGACGGAGTCGTCCACCAACACGGACTTCGAATATTTTTCGCCGCCATGAACCACACGGTGTCCCACCGAGGATATTTCGCCGAGGCTCGATATGACGCCGGTTTTTTTGTCCGTCAGAAGCGAGAGCACTATTTTTATCGCTTCGGTATGATCCGGTATATCGTCATTGATGATCGTATCTCCTCCGGGAAAACTCGTGTGCTTCACGCGCGAACCCTTTATGCCGATTCGTTCCACAAGTCCCTTGGCTTTCACCGATTCGTCCCTCATGTCGAAAAGCTGATACTTGAGAGAGGAACTGCCGCAGTTTAAAACAAGAACACTCATAAATGTACCTCCTTCTTGACCTCATGACCCCTCCGCATTTAATGTTAAAGATACGAGAAAGGGGGTTTCGTATCGCATGAAAGTAGCCGGTATAATAGCGGAATATAATCCGCTTCACAAGGGCCACACATATCATATCAGGAAATCTCGAGAATGTATGCAAATTGATGCAATTTTGGCTTTAATTTCCTCTAATTTCACACAAAGGGGCGAGCCGGCCGTCGTCGGCAAAACCGCCCGCGCCCGTATGGCGATCGAGTGCGGAGCGGATCTGGTATTGGAACTCCCCTGCGCGTTCTCCTGCCGCAACGCCGGAATATTCGCCGACGCAGCCGTCGACATGCTGGCCGCCGCGGGGGTCGTCGCGCACATTTCGTTCGGGACCGAATCGAGCGGGGAAAAAAGGGATTTTTTCGCGAAAGCGGCGGACATTCTGAACGAGGAACCCAAAGAGTTCACCGTCTCGCTCAAAAAATATCTGCGAGAGGGAAACTCTTTCGTCAAAGCCAGGAGCACCGCGCTCGACGAGATGCTGCCCGGCGCGTCGGAATTGCTCAAAAGCCCCAACAACAACCTCGCGCTGGCCTATATAAAAAGGATACGGCAAAAAAAATATCCAATAGAGACGCTCCACGTGCAGAGGCTCGGCCCCGGGTTCAACGACCTTCATACAGTGGAAAACGGACTGGCGAGCGCCTCGGCGATACGGGAGATGATAATTCGCGAAGACGAAGAAACCTACCGTCCCCTGCTGCCGGAACCCTCGATGGATATCTTGAGGGAAGAAGTGAACGGCGGACACGCGGCCGTAAAAAAAGACATCTTCTGGCGCGCCGTGAGAACGGCGTTGCTGCGGGCGTCGCCTGAAGAGCTGGCGGACGTCGCGGAGATGAGCGAAGGTTTCGAAAACAGGATGAGAGCAGCCGCGTACGACGCTATCTCGATGGACGATTTCGTCGAGCGTTGTTCGGAGAAAAGGTACCCGCGGAGCAGGGTACGGCGCTACTGCGCGCATATACTGCTGAATCTCCGCAAAGAAGCGAGCCTGCGTTTTCAAAAGCACGGCCCGGCTTATCTGAAAGTGCTCGGGGCCAACGCCGCAGGCCGCCGTATCCTCAAATCGATTGACGACAGATCCCCGCTCCCCGTATTGTCTAGAGCCGGCGGGCGCGTCGGCCCTTACGCGAGGGAGATACTCCGCTTCGAAAGAACCGCGACCGAGATATGGGAAATGCTGACCGACAACCCCAGAAACGACGCGGAACGACGCGCCGTACCGCACATATGTCAGTGACGCGCGCGGCGGGGAAAAAGAAAAACCCGTAATTAAAAGTCGAGTTATAGTGTCAAAATCCCAAACAGCGTTAAGAGAGATTGGCGATCATTCTTTTTGATAAATTGGTACATCCAATCCAAATACCTGAGTGATTGCAAAGCTTTACGGTGCCTGATGTGTTTGTCCTGTATAACATCCTTTCGGGGGGTTGTCATTTATTCCGCTGTAGTTGTATAATGTTATCTAGTCAGGCCTGACTGAATTGCTTAAAACAAAATTATATAAGAAATTTCAGAGGAGGGTTCATTGTGAGAAAAGCGTTGGTGGCAATTGTTGTTTTGTGTCTTGCGGCAGGTATGTTTTTGGGCTCTGCGGCACAACGCGCGGACGCTTACACTTTCGGTTATACCTGTATGCAGTTGAGCAATCCCTTCTTCACCATTCTCGAACAGACCATAAGGAAGCAGGTGGAGGCCAACGGGGATGTGTTGATTACGACTGACCCAGCCATGGATCCGGTAAAACAGATCAACCAGATCGAGGATCTGATCAGCCAGAAGATCGACGCGATTTTCCTCAATCCGGTCGACTGGGAAGCCATCCGTCCCGC